>JBGSNS010000138.1:0-2629 GCA_041739515.1 Bdellovibrionota bacterium | reverse complement strand
CCGGAGTGGCGCACCAACGGGAGCAAGAAGCTGCCGCTGAATTAGACGCTAATCGCTCGAAACTTCGAACGCTTATCAGCCCGGAAGAACTAGCAAAACTGAAGCAATCGGAAGGGAAAGGCGGAGAAGAGAGCAAGTCGGTGGCTCCCGCCGGCTTGGAGGGTAAGGTCCAAGTGTTTTTCTTCTTTAGCTCAAACGATTCCAAGTCTGGTGCTGCCGCGCGTGAGCTTGAACAGTTCTCATCCGTTGTGCGTAACGACAAGCGGATTCAAATCGTTGGAGTCGCTGCTGATATGATGGGCAGTCAGTCCGCTATCGATTTCGCCAAGCGGTATGACCTCTCATTTCCAGTTATCGCGGATACCTCGCTTGCAAATTCGATGGGTGTTCAAACGCTTCCCGCTACGGCGTTCGTTGTTCCGCGCACAAAGGAAGTTAAATTGCGTGATGGAATCCTAAAGCTTTCTGACCTCAAAGAAATCGTAATCGAGTTGCAGGGAGGCGAGGCCAGGTCATGAAACTAAATTTCAATCAGATTGTTGGTGTGATGTTTAGGTGCTTTGCAGTTGCGTTGCTCGGATCGTGGGCGATTGTGACAAATCCGCGCGGCGCTGCGGCGCAAGAGTGGCTTCCGGACTATAGTCCTCCGCTACGTCCTATTCCGAATTCCGACGATAATACTACCAAGTTTGATAAAGCTAACCAGGACACCTACGATCAGAACCGTAGAAAAATCGATGCCACAGATAGCGGAGACGGTGAAACTCAGGAAAGTGAAAACGGCACTCGTACTGAAGAGATCGTTACAGGCGGCGGCAAGCGCTCAGTAATTCCGTATCTTAACCCAATCGAAGGCGCTTCTGGGACTATGAATAATCAAGACGCACTTCTCATGGTGTCCAAAGCTGCGTCGAGTAAAATTGGCCTCTACAATATCGTTACGAACCTGACTGAACCCGGGGTTTCACAAGGGATCAATAACACACTCTCACAATCGCAGGGACTATGGAGCAACCGCATCCAAGCGGAGCAGCTTTTCAACGAAATGATAGAGAGTCTTCCGGAGGGGCAGGATCTCGCGACGGCCAGATTGAATTGCTACTCTCAACAGCTAGCGACTGGAACCCCAATCGATGTAGCCGTCGCTAGATGTGCTGGTGGTAGTAAGGTTGTGACTGCTAATTCATCGCCTGGAACATCCGCACCGACAGCGCCCGGACAAGCACCATCGTTGAAACAAGTCGACCCAAACCATGCAAGATATCAGGATCCTTCACGTCCGCCTGGACAGCAAAGTGTTGGTGATATGACTGGCTCGCAGTGTCAGGGTGATGATGAAGTATGCGGCACGGATTATCTATTCAATCAAGAGATTCGCAATATCGCTGGGTTAATCGAACCGCCCTTTCTTATTGGTTTCAGATCGCCCAAGAAGGACAAAGCGATTAGAGATCTGGAGCAGGCGCGTCTCGACTTTCAGGATTTTATAGGGGACATCCGGTTTAAGAGTAAAATGGAGAACGGAAATCTCCAGACTATTAGTTCCAGCTTAGTGCCGCCTAGAGCTGAAGGGTCCGTAGATCTTACGATCCTTGGTCAGCAGAACGCGCGCTACGAAGATTTTAATGAGTTGATGAAATTATATTGCCTATGGGCCAATAACATCTGCACAGGGAGTATCTGTAGTGGTGGTGGTCTGTCTAAGGATGAATTGATTAAGGCTCAATACCCGACGAGACCTGGCGATAATAATCCGCAGGAAGTTTCATCGGAGATCCGTGATTTTTGGCGTGATGCAAGAGATGCAAAACCCTTAAGAGCGAGACTTTCGACTAGCACTTTCACTATGCACTCAAAAATTGTCGAGGATTTATACAATCTATACAAAAGAGACTCATCGTTTGCGGACAAGACCGGGTCGGGCCCTGACGGCGCCTGCGGTGGATTCTACACGGATCCTGGCGAGCCGGCGAATTATGCTGCGTTGTACGGCAGAAATCGATCTAGCAATCAAGATTCGGTAAACATCAATGCGGCGTGGCATATGCCGATTTATAAACTCTCCCGTATGATCGGCGAGGCTTCTTACCTCGACTTCTTAGGGAAAATGGGTGCACGGCTTCAAAACACACTTATCACGAGCGCTGGACTCCCCTCGAGAGTTCGCATCGAAATGCTCAATCTTATAAATCGAGCCGCGGTCAGACGCTCCAAGACCGGAAGCGTTACGATTGAAGAGGAGATGTACACTCAATCTAAGGCGATTCAAGAGGCGGCCATCAAGATGATTCTAGAACCCGCAAGGGAGAGCACGTCGATCTCAACGTCGATGCAGCAACAGTCTTTTAGGGGCGTAAATAATTCGAACGCCGCACCGCAAGTTGGCCCGGGGGGAACATAAGGTATGTTGCTCGCTCAACTCGTACAAGCAGCGATTGATTGGAGCATGATCTTCGGACCATCGTGTGGTCCGATCGGTGCGCCGTGTCCGTGTGATCCGGTCGGAATGTTTGGATTATCGCTTGGCGGGCAGCCTAACTGTCCAGGCTCTGCATTCACCCCGATCGCTGCGGCGTATCAAACTCAAGGGATGTGGGTGCAGGCGGATTTGCTCCAGCAGATCAGATTT
>JBGSNS010000129.1:0-8480 GCA_041739515.1 Bdellovibrionota bacterium | reverse complement strand
AGTAACTCAACGTCCAATCCGAGCGATTGAAGCTCCTTGACCATAACGTTAAATGACTCTGGCAACCCTGGCTCAAGAACGTGCTCACCCTTAACGATCGACTCGTACATCCTGGTTCTACCAGCGACGTCATCGGACTTAACGGTTAGGAACTCCTGCAATGTGTACGCGGCTCCGTAAGCCTCTAGCGCCCACACTTCCATTTCACCTAAACGCTGACCTCCGAACTGAGCCTTTCCTCCGAGCGGCTGCTGCGTAACT
This sequence comes from Bdellovibrionota bacterium, assembly GCA_041739515.1. Lineage (GTDB taxonomy): Bacteria > Bdellovibrionota_C > UBA2361 > UBA2361 > UBA2361 > JBGSNS01. Next base: position 8,219 of record JBGSNS010000129.1, on the reverse strand, counting down.
AGCGAGTAAGGCCCGATCGACCGAGCATGGATCTTATCGTCAACCAAATGGTCGAGCTTCAAGATGTACATCACTCCGACCGTGGTCTTCTCGAGGAAGGCTTCTCCGGTTCGTCCATCAAACAATTGCACCTTACCGGAAACGTCTCGACCAGATGCCACTAACGCTGCGCGAATTTCGTCCTCTGTCGCGGCATCAAATACCGGCGATGCAAAGTGAATTCCCTTACGCTCCCTACGAGCCAACGTTACCGTTGCGTCGTCGGAAAGACCGTTTAGGAATTTGGAGAACTTCTCACCCAAGGCAGATAGCAACAGCGCCCGAATCTTCTTGCAAACATCTTTCTGAGTTTCCTCTGAAGCATCTGACCACGCAGCGCCTGTCTTAGGATCGAAAGCACGCTCAAGCTCGGATTCGATTCGACGCCCGAACTCCTTAGCTGCAGCACCGAGATGCGTCTCGAGGATCTGCCCTACGTTCATTCGAGATGGAACGCCTAGCGGATTCAAAACGATATCCACTGGAGTACCATCAGCCAAATGCGGCATGTCTTCGGCCGGAACTACACGGGAGAGAACTCCCTTGTTTCCGTGACGACCTGCGAGCTTGTCACCGACCTGGATCTTACGCTTGGTCGCGATAAAGACCTTGACCATCTTGATTACGCCTGGAGCCAACTCATCGCCTTCCTTCAAACGCTTAATCCGCTCGTTTAGAAGCGCGCGCTTGTTGTTAATCAGCTGACCGGTACGCACCACAACACGACTTAACGTCTCTTGGGCTTTCTCGTTTCCGATCTGAATGTCTCGAAGGTATTCAAACGGTACACCGTTGATGATTTCTGCGGTCAATTTCTCACCCTTAGGGATGAGCTGTGAACGCTTGTCATCGGAGAGTCGAGCCGTCGTTTCCTTACCAACCAACAGATCGCGAACTTCCAACAACGCTGTATCGCGAATAATCGATACTTCGTCGCGGTGATCGTGCTCGTATCGGGTAATCTCTCGAGCCTCAAGCTCGAGCGCTCTCTCATCTTTCTCAGCGCCTTTGCGCGAGAAAACTTGAGCAGAGATGATCGTTCCCTCAACACCTGGTGGCAATCGAAGCGAAGTGTCTCTGACCTCTCCGGCCTTCTCGCCGAAAATCGCGCGAAGAAGCTTCTCTTCCGGCGAAAGCTGAGTTTCGCTCTTCGGTGTAATCTTGCCGACCAGGATATCACCTGGGACAACTTCTGCACCGATGCGAACGATTCCAGCTTCGTCAAGGTTCTTAAGAGCCTCTTCTCCAACGTTCGGAATGTCTCGAGTGATCTCTTCCTTGCCGAGCTTCGTATCGCGCGCCACGCACTCGAATTCCTGAATATGGATCGAGCTAAACATGTCGTTCTTTACGCAATCCTCGTTGATCAGAATCGAGTCTTCGAAGTTGTATCCATGCCAAGGCATAAACGCGACCACACAGTTCTGTCCAAGCGCTAGCTCAGCCATATCTGTACTTGGCCCGTCAGCGAGCACTTCGCCAAAATCCACTCTCTCTCCAGCTGCCACGATAGGGTGCTGGTTGATGCAAGTGTCCTGGTTTGAACGTCGATACTTCACCAAGTTGTAGATATCGACACCGGTGTCGAGAGCGTCGTCAGTGGTCTTGTCAGCCTTAACAACTACACGATCCGCATCAACACTCACCACGGTACCGGAGCGCTTAGCAACTGCCGTAGCACCTGAGTCACGCGCAACCGTACCTTCAATTCCGGTTCCAACAAGCGGAGCCTCGGCACGAAGACACGGAACGGCTTGACGCTGCATGTTAGATCCCATCAGCGCGCGGTTGGCGTCGTCGTTTTCAAGAAACGGAATCAACGCAGCAGCTACCGATACGATCTGACGCGGGCTAACATCTACCTTTGTTACTTCTGGCGGAGGAGCAACTAAGTATTCACCACTTCGTCTGATAGGAACCGTCTCTTCAGTGAAGCGGCCGTTCTTATCGCGCGGCGAGCTAGCTGGAGCGATCGATTCACGCTCTTCTTCAAGCGCTGATAGATAAACGATATCGTCTGTTACGCGATGATAGTTATCGACTACACGATAAGGAGATTCCAAGAATCCAAAATCGTTTACTCGCGCGTACATCGAAAGCGACGATATAAGTCCGATGTTCGGTCCTTCCGGCGTCTCAATCGGACAAATTCTACCGTAGTGCGTCGGGTTAACGTCACGAACCTCAAATCCAGCTCGACCACGAGTCAAACCGCCAGGTCCAAGGGCGGACAGACGCCGCTTGTGAGTAACTTCTGACAACGGATTGGTCTGGTCCATGAACTGCGACAACTGAGAAGATCCGTAGAACTCCTTCACTACCGCAGCGACTGGTTTGTAATTGATCAGGTCCTGTGGAACGAGGGTATCAACGTCCTGCATACCCATTCGCTCTTTAACCGCACGCTCCATTCTGACGAGACCGATACGGAACTGATTCTCGATCAATTCGCCAACCGCACGAACTCGGCGATTTCCTAGGTGATCGATATCATCGATTGAGTAACGAGCCTGATCGGTTGAGTTACGCAACTCAAGCAAGTATCGCATCGTTTCTTTGATATCGCTCTCGCTTAGCACGCCCTGCGTTAGTGGCGGTGCCTCACGACCCTGCGAGATATACAATTTGTGATTGATCTTATATCGCCCGATCTCAGATAGATCGTAGCGTTCTCCGTTAAAGAAAAGATTCTTGAAAGCAGCAGTTGCCGTTTCTGGACGCGGAGGATCTCCTGGACGAAGTCTTCGGTAGATTTCAACCAAACTATCCGTCATCGGACGACCAGCTAGTTCGGAATAGAGATCCTCTCGCTCCGTGCCAACTTTGTCCGACAATAAAGTTCGAACGAGTGAATCGCCGATATGCTTGTCGTCTACGTACAATACACGAACTGAGTCGATCTTCTTCTCGCGCAACAACGTCGCGGTTCCTTGCTCAACGACAACACCCTTGGCATTGACGTGATCCGGCACCATCTGATCGCCAGCTCGCACGATTACTTTCACCTTAGAAAGCAACAGTTTGCCTGCCTCCTCTTTAAGCTTCTCAACAACCGCCTTAAATCGCTCGCTGATAACTTCCCAGCCGACGAGAATTTCTCCCTTCTCGCCTAGAACTTCGCCGGTAGATGGATGAGCGATATCTTCCGTCACTTCGACGATGGTGTCGGCACAGTACATGCCGTTTAGCGACTCTGGATCGATTTCGATTTCGTCGATCTTCGCTTCCTTAAGCCGACGAATCACCGCCTTATTGAATCGAGCTCCTTGCTTTACAAGCACTTTGCCGTCAGCTTTTATTTCGCGGAACGACTTTTGTCCTTCAATTTGTTCGGGCTCGAATGCTTTCGTAACGAGACCGCGCTTCCCAAATGAAATCACGTCGGTTTTGTAGTAGTAAGCAACGATATCGTCCGCCGACATCCCCATCGCGCGTAGCAACACCGAAGCGTTTAGCTTACGACGACGATCGATTCGTACGTACAAAATATCCTTAACGTCGAATTCGAAATCGAGCCAAGAGCCGCGGTACGGAATCACGCGTGCGGAGTATAGTAACTTTCCGGATGCGTGACCCTTCCCCTTATCGTGATCGAAGAACACACCAGGAGAACGATGAAGCTGACTTACGATGACTCGTTCAGTTCCGTTGACAATGAACGTGCCGCGCTCGGTCATAAGCGGCAATTCACCGAAATAAACGACATCTTCTTTTAATGCGCTGAGATTGCGAGCGCCGCTTTCAGCATCGACGTCCCAAAGAACAAGTTGGATCGTCACGCGCAACGGTGCAGCCCAAGTCATTCCGCGATCTCGACACTCGTCTTGATCATACTTCGGTTGACCGAGAGTATACGATACAAACTCTAACGATGCCGTGTTGTTGTAATCCCGAATCGGGAACACTGATTTGAAAACTTTTTGAAGCCCGAACTCAGCCCGCTTTTCAGGGTCGATGTTGGCTTGAAGGAAGCGCTCGTATGACTGGCGCTGAATTCCGATCAAGTTCGGAATTTGAGCTACCTCCTCAATTTTTGAGTAATTTCTACGAAGCCGAAGGTTGGTCTTAATTGTCGAAGCCACAGCGGTATATCCTAAGCTATCGGAAGTGAATCTAACTTCTTCAATCAGGCACTTTCGATTTTACTCGACAAGCTGCTCGATCCAAGAAGGCGTAAAGTACGAACGAAACAACAGAACTAAAAAAACCTGTCCACAACTGTGCAACAAACAATTGTTATGCTGCCCAGTTCCCAATCGCCAGATGTCGATTAGGGAACGTATTCAATCACCTCGATCAGTGAAGAGTGCCGAATTCGCCGATTATTCGAACGACGCTCAAATACGCGACGTTCGAAATCGAAAAACTCGATTACCTACTGATAAAAAGCGTGTGGGAAAAAATCGCCAATCTCTCTAACTATATAGAAGATTATAAAACGGTCAAGGGACCGGGGGTTCCCCCTTTTAGGGGGCCCCCGGCCCTTAACAAAGAAAGAGCTATCAACAACGATATCAAAAAATATCGCTGTTATGCTCCCAAAGCGTTACTTAAGGGACGCTTTAGCACCAGCTGCTTCAAGTTTCTTCTTGAATTCTTCAGCTTGAGCCTTAGGCATTCCGTCCTTAACCATCTTAGGAGCAGCGTCAACGAGGTCCTTAGCCTCCTTCAATCCAAGAGCGGTAATCTCTCGAACAACTTTGATGACAGCTACCTTCTCAGCACCAGCAGCTTCAAGGTGAAGAGCGAACTCGGTCTTCTCCTCTGCAGCAGCAGCACCAGCGCCAGCACCAGCAGCGACCATCGCTACCGGAGCAGCGGCAGACACGCCAAGCTCTTCTTCAAGAGCCTTAACTAGCTTAGACACTTCCATCAAGGACATTCCCTTAATGGTTTCTTTCACTTGATCAAACGAACCAGCTTCCATGTTTTCTCTCCAAAAAAATCAGTTTTCTAAAAAATCTAGTTTTCCAGCAACCTCGATTAAATAACTCTCGTAACCAAACACTCTAATTACCAAACACTCTTAGCCTCGAGTGCCCGTACCTAATGAGTGCATCTCTCCTTAGGATCTCTTTATGCCGCAGCGCCTCCGCCTTGTTCCTCTAGCTGCTTACGCCGCGCCTCAAGTACGCGAACAAGCGATTCTGCACTTGCATTCATCGTACGCAACAGCTTCGTGGCCGGAGCGTTCATGACAGATAGCAACATCGACTGAGCCTCAGGCTTGGTCGGCATCGTAGCTAAGTCATTAACTGCTCGGGCATCCAAAAACGCGCCTTCAAAAATTGCGCCGCGAAGTTTGAAGTTCTCATTCTTCTTAACGAATTCTGCGAGCACCTTGGCTGGAGAAACAGGATCCTCCTTGCCGGTTACCACAATCGTCATGCCCTCGAACAACTTCAAAAATTGCTCAAGTTGTGCGTTATCGATCGATGAATACGCTTTCTTTGCGGCCAATTTGCCTAGCGAATTCTTGAACACGCGAGCATTCGACTCAGCCTTAAACAGATCGTGGCGAAGTGCTGTCATCTTGCCGACAGGAGTACCGCGATAATCTGCGAGAATAGTGACGTGCGCGGACGACATCATCTGCGCGCCTTCAACTACATGTTGTTCTTTATCAGTTCTCGTTAGCATAAAATTTTCCTTGCCGAGTTCTTTGCTGCTTATCTCGTTACCGTCGGAGATTTAACCTCCGACCAATCTAAAATTTCTAAAACTAAATCTTTACCCCTGAAACATCGATTCTAATTCCAGGTCCCATCGAACAACTCATCGAAGCGTTCTTAAGGTAGACACCTTTGCTAGTGGCTGGCTTTGCACGAACGATAGCTTGCAAGAACGTTTGGGCGTTCTCCAAGATCTTCTGCTCACCAAAACTAGCCTTGCCGATTGGAGCTTGAACGATTCCAGCCTTCTCAACCCGAAACTCAGCTCGACCAGCCTTCAAAGACTTAACGATTCCACCGACGTCAAACGTAACTGTTCCCGTCTTCGGAGATGGCATCAAACCACGTGGTCCTAACAATTTTCCGACTTTACCGACCTGGATCATCATGTCCGGCGTAGCAACTACGCTATCAAACTCCATAAAGCCGCCCTTGATCCGCTCAACGAGATCGTCGCCACCCACGAAATCAGCCCCTGCTGTCTCCGCTTCCTTAACCTTGTCCCCTTTCGCGAATACGAGAACTTTAATGGTCTTTCCAAGCCCGTGTGGGAGAGCAACGCTTCCCCGTACGTTCTGCTCCGCCTTGGTAGGATCAACGCCGAGATTGAAAACCATTTCTACTGTTTCGTCGAATTTTGCACTCGCGGTGCTCACTGCAACCTTGCACGCATCAGCTAACAGATACGATTTGCCTTCGTCTACTTTCTTACGTTGTGCGGTAATTCGCTTTCCTGCCTTGGCCATATCAACTCTCTTTGAAATCTCTACTTAAAACTTTTCCAGTAAGTAAATTTTATTCTGCAACATCCACGCCCATGCTGCGCGCCGTTCCGCGCACACACTGCAAAGCTGCTAGCTCATCATTAACGTTCATTTCACCCATCTTTGCTCGCGCAATTTCAAGCGCTTGAGCTTTTGTGATTTTGCCCTTCTTGTCCTTGTTCGGAACGCCAGAGCCCTTTTCAATTTTCGCTGCCTTGATGATCAAGTATGAGACCGGCGGCTTCTTCAACTCGAAAGTGAAGCTGCGATCTTTATACACAGTAAGAATGACTGGAGTTAGTTCACCCGGGGACTTCTGCGTCTTTGCATTGAACTGCTTACAAAACTCCATGATGTTGACGCCGTGCTGACCGAGCACTGGACCCACGGGAGGAGCAGGGTTTGCCTGACCACCGGGCAACTGAAGTTTGACGACTGCGGTAATTTCTTTTGCCATGTTCGCTTCCTAAACACTAACTGAAATGCTGCTTAGAGCGAGGGAGACCCAAGCTCTGCTGCACGAAATCAAAAATCAACTAGAACGATTCTGCTAGACGAATAAGCGGTTACTCCGCCTGGGACATGTTTCCCTGGGACATCGTATTCGACGCCCCTTCAATCCTGCCTAAAACCACCACCCTAGAAGCTGGAATCTTGCTTGTGATTTTTGCGCCTGCAAAAATACCAACAGTATCCCAAAGGCTATAGTTTTTCGACCTGCATAAAATCGAGCTCAACCGGAGTAGCACGACCGAAAATACTGATCAACACTTTGACCTTAGATTTCTCAGGTTTTACCTCTTCCACTGTGCCATTAAACTCAGCAAAAGGCCCGTCGATTACCTTAACTGGCATACCTTGCTCGAAATGGCCCTTAGCCTTAACTGTCGAGGCCCCTTCGACCATCTGCGACAACAGGCGCTCAACTTCCTCTTCGCTGAGCGGATCAGGACTCAAAGCATCCCCCACAAAGCCGGTGATCTTTGGAGTCTCCTTAACCAAGCGCCAAGTTTCCTCATTCATAACCATTTGCACGATCATGTATCCCGGGAAAAACTTTCGGTTCGATGTCTTTTTTTGGCCTTTTACAAGCTCTACTACTTTCTCAAGCGGGACGTGGATCTGCCCAAAAAGGGTATCCATATGGTGAGTGCGAATGCGCTCCTCCATAGCCTGCTTAGCCTTCGACTCAAATCCGCTCTGCGCATGCACTACGTACCAGTGCATGTTCGCTGCCTTAGGAGCGTCGCCAGTTGAATTTGTCTCGGCTGAAGTTGTCTCGATCGTTTCAGCAGTTGGAGCTGCCTGCGTTTCCGAAATATCCGTCGCCACGTCCTCGATCGCCGACGTTTCTGTCACCGCCGTTTCTGAATCACCCGTCACAATTAACTCCTAGCAAAAAAATCTCGAATCAAAATAATCAAATTACAAATTAATCGAAGGACCCGAACTCCGACTAAGTTCTCGCACTAATCCAAGACCGCAGACATCAAGTGAAAAAACACTTGGTCAAGCAGGAACAGACACAGAGATACGAACATAACGATGAACAAAGTGACGATTGTCGCCTGCCGCGTTTCGGCACGCGTCGGAAACGTGACCTTCTTTAATTCGTTAAGGCTATCGCCCAAATAGGAGGACGGGGTACTGCTAACCGGGCTCACCCTTGCAGTTCCTCCCTTACTGGTATCGTTACTCGTCGCTGTTGATGTCATAATAGTGCCGGTGAAGGTAACAGAAATAC
>JBGSNS010000111.1:0-8738 GCA_041739515.1 Bdellovibrionota bacterium | reverse complement strand
TGACAGGATTCCAATTTTCATCGGTAGTTTTAGCAGTCCGTGCGAGCAGTTGAATTCTCAACGAGTGAAACCCGCTGTGCTCATTTTGGTAACGAGGATCGCTTAGGGCGAGGTCGCAGACTATAATGGCCGAAGTGCTGTATCCAAGCCCGCTTAGACACACGGCCCGATACAGCTCCCGCCTCGGATTTTCATCCTTTGGAATATCCAAGAGCTTCTTGAGAGCAGCCGCAGTTTTGTCGTCCTTTAGGAGCGCCAAAACCTCGTCTAGCTCACGGGAATAATCCACTTAACCCCTTGAAATAATTGATGCTACTCCTGAAGCACTCCATTGCATAACTCAGAATAGAGGCACGAGTCTTTCTAATAGATGCACTAAGTGCCTCATTATATTCGAATTTCTTAACTGTTTTTATCTATGGCCGGCCCAGTTCTAGAGACAGCACCCTCCACGCAGGCCTCTAAGGCCGAACAGGGTCTCGATGCGCCACAGTCCGTGACGAAGCACACCGATCCGCTCACTGCGGCGAGTCTCCTGTTCGAGCCAAAGCCAGAGCCAAAAGTGGAGGCAGTTGTAGCCGGAGTCACCAAGGCTGATATCACGACCGATCACACAGCTCTTAGGCACAATAATCTTGCGACATCGACGGGAACCGCAGCGGGAGTAGCTACGGTTGCGACAACAACCACCGTCACCAACGACACAGCGCGGCAAAACGAGCTTCATGAACACATGATCACGCTGACCGCGAAGAAGAAAACTGCGCTCGACGCGGAATTGGAAAGATTCCTACAAGCGCACCCTGGCCTGTGTGCCCAGCTTCAAGTTGAGCAGGCGATCGCGATGCTTAGAAACGCCCAGGAGGCGCAAGGAAAGCAAGGTCTCTCACAGCACGCGCTCGCTGCCGCATTAGATCGAGTTGCTACGAATCTTAAAGGGGACCAGCTTCCCATAGAACTTGTTATCCCGCAGGCAGTTGCGGATCTTTACAAGTTGTTCGAAGTCGCTGCTGCGGAGTGTGAGGTAGAGCCTGAGATCGCTAAGGAGATTATATTTCTCTCGCTCTTCGATCCACTTGATAAGGCGCTGGAACGCAATGTGAAGTTTCTTGCCGCTCGCGCTGAGCGTCTTGCTAAGCGGGCTCGTGAAGCAGAAGTCTCTCAGCAAACACCGACCGAGATAAAACCGGTCGTATCCAATGATAACAATCAAACCGCAAAGGCTGCGCAGGCTCAGCGATTGTTGCATGAGGGCGGCACTGCTCAATTAGAAGCCCAGAGACAACGCAAGTACGATCAAGAAAAATTAGCTCAGAAGCAGCAGTGTGATGAATTGGCTGAGCTGACTCGTCAATTGGCGCGTGAGAAAGCAAAGGACGAACGCTCAGTACAATCTTGGGTTGTGGCTGAACACACACAGACGCTCACTACTGCGATGCAGCGTCTTAACGAATCAGATCTCGCAGCTAATCCTGCCACGGCGGCCGCCAATAGAGCTGTCCGTGAAACCTTTGTTCAGCAATCACTTGTCCGAAACGAGTTTGAACAAGTAGCTAAAGTACTCTATCAGCTTGCGTATCAGGAATCAGCGATCAAGGGCACCGCCGCTGTCAAAAACGCCGGTGCTGAGCTGCAGGTCTACTTAAAACAACAAGCCCACGTTCTGGTTCGTATGCCTGGTGGGTCCGAAAAAGTATCTGAAATCGTGGCTCTCGCTCAATCTGAAGGAGACAAGGCACGGCAGCGGATTGAGCGTGCCGCAGATACCATCAAAGGTACGAGTTGGGATAATGATATTTTGCGTACCCTTCAAGGTCTTTCTGATTCAGATCGGTTTTTTCTAAAGACGATCTATCAAGAGCGGACTGGCAAACTCTTGGCGCAGGATCTTCAGTCAAAGATGAGCGGCAACGAAGAAACACTTGCTCTCGATTATGCCGCCAGCAATAGGCGTGCATTGAATATTCCGGATTCGTTAATGCTGACTGAGTTATCTCGGGTTGATATTGATGCGATAACCGCTTTGACTAATCCACGAACCGCGCCGGAGCAAATCGTTGCTATTCAGCAACATCTACAATCGGGCCGCGCGACAGAGGCAGCGTTGCTACTTTCACAAGGAAATTTCACTACGGAATCGCTAGCGCGAGTTGAGCAAGCACATGGATTACCTTCTACTGAGGCGCTGCTTAGGAGAAATGAAATTCTAAGCCAGGCTCTGGAATATAGACTTAGTAAGGGGGAAATGCTCTTGCCCGAGCATATAGAGATTATCGGGTCCGCAGAGTTAGAATCGCTTGCGCGAAGCATCGGCCAAGCCCAAGCCGGGACCCGAGAGGAGCGAGAAAAAGTTGCGGAACGAACAAGGCTCATTGAAGAGCGCCGGACTATTCTTAGTATTCTTGATCACAGATTTAGAAATCCAGACCTGACAGCGCGGTTGAGCGCTGAAACTGAGCGGGCTCGAAGGGAGACAACAGTCGCATCGGTTGCGAGTTATTCATCGCAGGTTGGTTTCTTTGATCGCTATCGTGACGATAAGAGCTCTGGAGGAAGTAAGCGTGGCACTTCAGATCGAGCACGCGCGGAGCTCAATCAGTATCTCGCAGATAACACCGATTATATTAAGAACGCTCCGGATCTTCAGCAACACGTGGAGAAGGCGAAGGTCAGTGGAAGTCAGATTGGAATCGAACGTTCGAAAGCTGCCAACGCAGTCTATAATCTCATTAACGAGAGTAAGGATAAAGAATTACTTCAGGCCTTACGCCAAGGTCTATTCGAGCAAGATAGCCCACACCTAGCAGAGGATTTGCGGGCGGTGGCGCGAATGAATCAAACATCACTTGAGCAGATCGTTGAAAAGAATTTCGATATTAATTCACTAAAGGGGATCGAAGCTCGTGCGTTGTTGCGTGGTGATTTAGTGGATGCTGCTGCGGTGCGGTTAGCAGCGGCGTTGCAAAGCAAAAGCACTGAGGATGTTGCGGGGTTGTATGCAACGATCAGTCAGCAAGGTGGTAAGGAGTACTTTAGTAAAGTAGAGCAACGCTTTAATGAACGGTATGCTCGAGAAGTTACTTACCGAGTTTACGATGGAGAATCGTATACTACCCATGAACACGCTAGCTCGAGAATTGAGCATTGTACGAGTTTAGATGATGCTATTAAACGAAGCCTCGATGCGACCGGACAAGTCGCCGTTGCTGCAGCCCGAGAAGGGGACCGCGCGACTCTAGATGCAATCGCGCTGTATGATTCATTTTGGGGTACATTTAGTTATCACCCCGACTCAGCAGTTAAACATCTGGAAACTTTCCGTACGCAGCTGGGAGAACTCGATCTTCGGAGAATACAAGCATGTACAGCGCAGCTTCAGGCGCTGTACGGGACAAGTGCACCGAAGGCCGTTGCGGCTCTGATTGGAACCGATGCTCGGACTGGGAATAGCTATGCACAGCTGCGAGCGCTAGCCAGTGGCAATGAAGCAGAGTTTCTACTCCAAAAAACTCTCAGTCGTGATTATGATCAAATGCTTGCCGCGATGGAGAAGCCTCAGCAATTGGTTGCGCTAGAGAAGCTGGTGAACGATGCGGATAAACTCAACTCGCTTGGGTTTAAATCAATTGAGGCGGAGGGTACGGTCGTCAAGTCAGCAGATCAGCAACGGGATGAGTTTGTTGCTCTTGTGAACGCAGCCTCAAAGCGGTGGAGTGATAACCGTGCAGAGCTTGAGCGAAGGGTGCAAGAAACTACGAAGCTCTCACTAGCTGATTTTCATAACGAAGCGCTTACTCCCACTAGCTTCGATCCGTATACAGGAGCAACGCTTCGCGGACCGATCGATAAAATGGAAGGCGCTCTTCTTAGCGGTGTCCGTGATGGACACGGAGAGCTTACCGATGCGATGAAACTTTGGCGTAATATGAAAGGCGCTGGAACGACGTCAGAGCGTGAGATCATTGACATCGTCAGAGTCGCTGTTGCTGAAGGTCGTTTCGAGGCCGTTGATAAAGAATTTAAAGATCTCACAGGTGTCACGTTTCAAGAATGGATCAACGACAAGCGAGCATTCTGGGTTCGCGAGTTAGAGGGCGACGACCGTTTCTGGGTGGAGTACGCATTGAAGGGCCCGCCAAAAGACGTTAACGACGCTCGTGAGCGAGCTGCAATGTTGACCAACTACACCGAGAGTGCGAGCTGGGTTAAGGCGCTTCCTGGATTTACAGATCAAAAAACAAGCGAGTCCTTTACGGACCTATTGCACCCTGGACTCCTTGGTAGCGGAGCGGCCAGGAGTAACGCAGTTGCTGGGTTCATGAATATGTGGGTGGCGGATGCCGCTCGTGAATATGTGGATGCCAAGGGTGCCGCTGAGAAGGCGTTTTCGGGGTATCATGCTGGAGCGCCATTAAGTGCTGAACAAATTAGCGCAGTTGAGCGTTTAGAAAAGGCAACTCAGAGCTTTCTAGATAGACGAAATAGTGTCTCCGAAACCATCGTCGACGGAGCAACGATGGTCGTTGTTGTCGTTGGAGGCACTGTGATTGTTGTAGCGTCCGGTGGAATAGGGGCCGCAGTGATTCTCACCGGCGTGGCGGGAGCCTCCCGAATGGCTGGCAAACAGTACTTGATGGGTGATAGCTACGGGCGCGATTCTGTAGCTCTCGATCTTGGAAAATCCGGAATTGATTTAGTCACCCTCGGCGTCTCGACTAAGATACCGGTCGGTTCCTGGATTCAAAACCGTGCGACCGCGGCTGTGGGTGAAGTAGCAATCGCTACTTCAACAGTTGCGACAAAAAGTGCTACGACCGTTGCCACCGACGCAGTCGGAAAAGTGTTGTCGCAGAGTGCTACTAAAGCTGTGGCAGGCGCTGGAGCAAAGGCTGGAACTTCCGGCTTAACGCAAACAGCCACGACAGCAACTACCGTTGCTGCTAAGACCGCAGCGGGTGTTGGAGAAGCGGCTGCTACATCTGCTGCTACGCAAACAGCTACGAAGATAGCTGCGAATACCACGACTAAAGCTGCCGAGTCTGTTGCAGCACAGATCGCGTCAAAAGGATCTGTCGAAGGGGCTGAAACCGCAGCGCAGCAAGCGATCGCCAAGGCTGCGGGAAGCAAATTCGTCGAGGCTGGGATGCGAAGCGGTGTTCAAAAATCGCTCACTATTGGTAACGGACAAGGGGTGCTTTCATCCGCCAAATCAATCGCACTTCACCCTGTTTCTTCGGTGCGAGTTGGTTTGGGGCAAATAAAATTCGGTATGATGAGCGTTGTTAGGGATCCAGCCATATTACTGAAGGCCGCAGGAGGTCGAGTGATGCGCGGCGGACTGGGAACGGTTAGCGGCGCAGCGGATGGCGCGTTGGCAGGAGGTATTCAGGGTTTTGGATATACCGCGATTGAAGAGCAGACGTGGAACGACGGGTTTGCAAGCGGCCTTGGTCGAAGCTTAAGCGCGGGTCTTCATTCAGCCCCTATGGGCGCGATGTTCGGTGGTGCGTTCGGCGGCGTGATGCACGCAGCGATCACGCCGCGAACAATTAAACTCGGACAGAAACTCTCACTTGATGCAACGGAAGCGGCGTTTAAAGATGCACGGATCAATGCGGACGGCCGCAACGTATTGGCGACTAGAGCTGAGAAGGGATGGGTTACTCGTGGAGATTTCTACGACGCAGTGGCTGCTTCGAAGCCCGTTCGCGATATTAAGGCTCGTCTACTCGATATCGCACACGTCCCGAATTCCGTGCAGCAACGCCTCGGTCGAATCGACCGTAGCTTGAACGCGGCCGCAAGCCGGATCGAAGGAATTCAGGCGCAAGCAACCAAGGAAGCTAACGCTGCTAAAGCTTTCATTGAGAAGCCTGGAATAACACCGGAACAGAAAGTCGCCGCTGAGCAAGCCTTGATGCGCGCGCAGGCACGCTTGGCGGATATAGCCCCTCAGGCGCAGGAGTTCGCCGTTGTTCGGGAAAAATGGACATTGGATAGACGTGCACCGACTCGATATCAGCTCGAAGTTTTGGTAAACGGGCAACCTAAATCGCAGAGTACGATGGTATCTAAGGATTTCATCGAGACGCGGTTGAAAGAAGAAATAGCGTTGCAGGAGCGTGCGAGCTCAGGAGCTGCTGTCGATGCTAGAATCAAAGCTAGATCTGAATCTAGAGTAGATGGCCTAATGAAGATGCAAGAGGCCGTTGATGCGCAAACCAAGTTCCTGCAGGCGCGGGCGCAACCATACGTGGACGCTGCGTTGGTGGCAAAAGACCATACGAAGGCAGCGATTGGAGAGTTAAAAAAACTCGTATCAAAGGGGACTTCGTTGGACTCGAATGCAGTCACCCTGAGACCAGCTTCGAAATCTACAAGCGAAGTTGGAACTGTACCGAAATCCACAAAAAGTGAGTATGTAAGCAGTGAAGCAGCAGCAATCGATGCAGCTCCGCCGATTGCTAAAGAGCAAGCAAGCGCAGCTAAAGCTGGAGAAGTAAAGGTCGCCGCTGAACCGACTGATGCGCCAGCAATGGAATCGGTAAAATCTAAGGAAATCGTAGAACACGAAGCTATGATGGCGCGGGTCGAGCGGGACATTAAAAGCGCTGTCGACAGAGGAGATATTTCGACAGCTAAAAGGATCAAGGAGTCGTACGATGAGTTAGAAATTCAACTGGAAGATCTTAAGGCGGCGGCGAAACCAGCGCCGGATCCATCGAAAGTGATCACCGCACCTAAGAAAGCGGCTTCCCAGGACGGTCCTCGAAATGGTCCTGAAGACGGCTACGGTGAATCGCCGACCGATGGCGGTTCAGGTGGTGGCGGTTCTGATGGAGATTTCGGTGGCGGCTGGAGACCTGGAAATTTGGGTGGTGGCGGAACAGCTACAGCGCCGCGAACTTCCGGCAGAATCACTAGTGCCCATGTGGCTGAGCGTAGCTCAAGTCCCGTCAGATTCGAGCCGATGGAATCGAGCCCGATCAGCTCAAGCGCTCGCTACCTAAGCGATCCGCAAAATTCCGGTCCATCTGGTTCACGCAGTGCGCGCGATGGAGTAGGAATGGATACTCCAGAGTTGCAACTAGAAACTACGCGGCGTGATGCAGCACTTGGTTTAATGGACGAACCGGCGCCACTCGCAGAAGAGTTTTCTATGTACGACACCCCGGAGGTGCGCGCATATAAGCAATCACAGCGAGATGCGCTCGATCAAAGCATTGAGGATCTTTTCAGCGGAGCTGTTGAAGAATTCTCTGTTATCAAAAAAGCTGAGCCAGGTCAGAATACGCAACTACGCGATATTATCGAGAGCTCGGCAGACATTGGCAGAGCTCGCTCTAAAGCGGCCGAAGAGCAAACTGTTCGTGATAGCGAAATCACAAAACAAGAGTTGGACGTAAAACGCGCCCGTGACAACGAGGAGATTAGTCGCAAGCGGGCCAAGGACGAGGAAGTCGACAATAGACGCCATCGAGCCGAGCGAGCTGAAGAGCGTTCGGACGCCTTGCAGCGTGCCGAGGACGCGCCGTTAGACGGCATCGTCGAGGATACTTCCGGTAGTAAAGTCTTCGAAGAAACTTTAAATCGACTTTTCGAGCCTGCTCACGGCAACCAAACACCTCGGATGCATCCTTTAGAAGAAGCAGCACTCGCAGCTCGCGCTAGACGAATACGTGAAACTGGAGATTCGTGGCAGACATCCGCTGACAGAGACTCTGGCGGTGTCGCCGTAATGGAGCCAGATGTCGTACTTGATCCACGCATGACTCCTGAGCGTTCATTGGATCCACGCGTTTTCAATAAAACGAGCGTTAAAACTAATTCGCGCGTGCGGCCGATCGAGGAACTAAAGCCCGGATACAGTCTTAAGCCGATGTTGGACCCGCGGCCGCAGCCTCAACAGCATAAGGTGCGCTCGCAACTCGATACCGAACTTGAGGTGATGTTCAGAGATG
Source organism: Bdellovibrionota bacterium (assembly GCA_041739515.1). GTDB lineage: Bacteria > Bdellovibrionota_C > UBA2361 > UBA2361 > UBA2361 > JBGSNS01. Next base: position 777 of record JBGSNS010000111.1, on the reverse strand, counting down.
AGCCATCTCCCGTGCGTCGGTTCCCAAGGTTTGGTGGGGGTGGTGACGGAGAATCTGCAACTCAGACGCTTGAGCGAACCGGGTTTGTAATGCCTAAGCATGTAGTACCGATTAAGGTGGTTGAGGCGAAGGTGCATAAAGTGCGGTCTCATGGACGGCGTGTGAGCAGGCGAATTCGCGAGGACGGAACTGTGGTCGACGACCTCAATATGCAGGCAGCTCCTTTGGATGGATCAGACTTTGTACAAAGTAGGATCGCAGGCTTCGATCGCGATAGTTAACTTACGCTCCAAATTTTCCTGGGAACGCGAGGCGTTGCCTCGCAGTCTTACGAAAACTTTGCAGCAACTATTCTGTCGAGAGTTCGCTCCGTGAAACAACGGCTGCTTCCTGTTTCTCTTGAAGTAATTTGAAACTGCAAGGGAGACGACTAGACTGCGAGGCAACGCCTCGCGTTCCCAGCCAGGGTGCCATTTTGACTTCTGCCTCGTCCTCTCGAACTCTTGGGAGCTAGAAACACTAAAACGGGACCTTGCTAGGTAAATTTTCCCGCATCCTCTCGGCTTTTCCTTCAAAATCTGCTTATATCCTCCAGCCGTTATTCGCCTGGGTGATGGAATTGGTAGACATACAGGACTTAAAATCCTGGGTTCGAAAGGACGTGCGGGTTCGATTCCCGCCCTAGGCAGGCTTGTTTGTATTTTTTCTGGCGAAAAAATCACGTCCGCTGTAGTTGAAGGCGAAGGTGCAGCGATCGCAGCGATCATCCCATTGGCA
>JBGSNS010000307.1:0-4061 GCA_041739515.1 Bdellovibrionota bacterium | reverse complement strand
ATCGCATGACCGTATAGCCAATAGCCAGCTCAAAGGGCGGGTCCCGAAGACGAAGGTTTCGCGGAACGTTTGACGGTCTTGCAGAGCAGCGCTCAGACGCTGGCGCCCGGCCGCTTGCTGTCAGGGATTGCGACAGTTAGCGTGAAGAAGCTTGGGAGGCCCGCATGTTTGTTGAACTGATCGACATCGGACGACTGTTTGACCGGTTTCACTTCTTTCCGGCTAAGGTTCAGCGCCAGTATGTCTGGAAAGAGCGTGAGGCGAGCGTCCTTCTCGAAGACTTGTTGCAGGCATTCCAAAGCGCTCCCGGCCGCGAATATTATTTGGGCCCTATTCTCGTCGCCAAAGGGGAAAATCCCGGTGAAGCGTGGGTATTTGACGGCCAGCAGCGTATTACGACACTGACCATACTCATGGCGGCGATCGGACGAATCCCAGCTCTGGAGCAGGGTTCGCCGCAGAGACAGACTGCCGAGCAGCTTTCCAGGCGCGGCAACCGTCCCCGGATTGACCTGCGTACTCTGGGCGGCGCGCTCACGAGGGTCGCGAACGGCACACATCAGCCTGGGCGGAAAGACAATACCGTCGCGGATCATCAAATTTACGGCATCGAGCAAGCCTTCCTGAGACGGCTTTCGGTCGTCAAAGCGCTTCCCGGTTTTGTTGACTGGGTGACTACAAAAGCGGTGTTCAATGTTGTCTGGGCAGACAAGGAGCAGGGGCTTATTCTCTTCGACCGAGCCAACAATCGCGGTATTCACCTTGACTGGCACGAACTTGTAAAAGGCGTGATGACTGAAGCTTTGGATCGCCATTCACTGCCGTCCGGTGATTTCATCGAGCAATGGTACAAGACGCAGCGTGAAGCCGGCCGTGAGTTTGGAGATCTCGTCTGGACGATCGCAATTTGGCGCGATGGGAAGACGAATTCCGACGAAGCTCGGAATACGGATTGGGCCCGAGCTGAATTCGAAGATGAATTCGGCGCTGACCAGTCGAAAGAAGTTATTGCAAGCCGTGTGAAGGATTTCCTCAGCCAGATGAGGGACTGCCGGCGGGCTGGCGAGAAACTGGATGAGCTGCGGTCGAAAGACATTTCGCTCAATGGAAATTCGTCGCTGGCTCAGCTCATGTATCTTGAGTTCCCGGAGTGGAAGCCGGTCGTATACTGGATATTGGTACACGGACAAAAGAACGCGGAACTCAGCCTTCGGCGGCTACGCCGCGCCGCTTACATTGCTCACCTGCTTGGATGGCAAAGCCGTCAGAGCTGGCTGACGAAGTTCTTTCTCATGGAGCTTGATCATGAGCGCTCCTCGAAGCCCACTTATCAGTTCAGCCCCCGCCAGCTCTCGCAGGCACGCGGTACCCTTCGCACGTCAATGACAGATGCGTCGCAGTATCGGCCACTGGTGAAACTTTATGAATCAGATCTGGCTAGCTCCAAAGGCGTTCTGAAACCTCGCCAAATCTTCCTCGCTCAAGTCGAGCATATCCTGCCGCGCGCACCGGACGGCGACTGGCTCGATCAGTTTCGCGATGAAAACCAGCGGGCGGACTTGCGCGGACGATTAGGCAATCTCTGCCTTTTGCCAAAGCAGGTGAATGAAGATCTTGGAAATGCTGAGTGGCGCACAAAGCGGCAAGCCTATCGAAAGGTCGACAAGTGTTTTCGAGGGGCGATGGACGCGGCCGAACACGCAAGCTGGACTGCCGATGCGATCAGTAACCGCACGCGTGAAATGGCGGCGTATCTCGATCGTCTGCTTGATCTTGGCCAAGCCATTCCGTCTGACGCTGCGGAACATTATGATGATGACGAAATCCCATTTTAATGCCCTTGGCGGCGCGGGGATTTCGGCACCGGCGTCTTGCGACGGGGCGGTTTGAGCGCCTGGTCCAGATTGGCAATTGCAAGTTGCAGCCGAAATGTCCAATCTGATGGATCAGTGAGACGGGGCAAGCGCCAGATGAAGATAGCTACGATCCTCCACGATATCGACAATGGCTAAATGGCGGTGCGTCGGCGCATCCAGGAGGCGTTCGATAGCGGGCGGCACTATTACGAGCTTGACGGGAAACCGATCGCCGCCCCGGAAGATGTCTCGCGCCGCCGCGATCCGCTGGCGTTTCGCTGGCATACTGAACATGTGTTTGCGGGGGTAACAGCTCGATGCACGATGATACTCATGACAGTTTGATGCGACTAGCGGCTTTCGAACACGTTCGAAGGCTGGGGGAGGTGCATGATCACCTTACCGCGAACGAGCTGAGACCGGGGTTTGAGTTCAAGGGCGAGCGCATTCCCCTGATCAATCCCCGGCGGGGTATCTTCAAGCCGGAAAAAATGCGTTTCCTGCTTTCGATCAAAACCGTTTTCCCTAAGGCGGGCGGCAAGATTTGGTATGACGATCAACGCGAGGTACATCGGCAGATTTTCGAGGGCGATGAAGCGATCGACTACGCTTTCATGGGCCAGAACCCGGATGCAGCGGATAATCGGTGGCTTCGTGAGGCGTGCGAGAGCGCGATCCCGATTGTATATTTTCTTGGCATTGCACCTGGCTGTTATCAGGCAATTCTTCCGGCCTTCATATCAGGCTGGGATGCTGCTGCGTTAAAAGCACGCGTCGCTTTCGGCGTGCCTGACCAAGGCGCGATCGCACTTCCGGAGACTGGATTGGAACGTCGCTACGCGCTGCGCGCGATCAAGCAGCGGCTGCATCAGGCGTCGTTCCGCGAAGCTGTGATTTCTGCCTACAATCGGCGCTGCGCTTTGTCCGGTCTGCCTGAACCGCTCCTGCTCGATGCTGCGCATATCATTGCCGACAAGGATGAGCGGTTTGGCCAGCCTGCGGTGCCGAATGGCATCCCACTTTCCAAGATTCATCATGCTGCGTTTGATGCTCATCTGATCGGCATCGACCCGGACTATAGGCTGCACGTATCCGAGCGGCTGCTCGGACAGAACGATGGTCCCATGCTTGAAGCACTCAAGCGACTGGCCGGTGGCACCATCCTTTTGCCAAACCGGGACAAGGACCGACCTGACCGTGATCGGCTTGCGCTTAGATTCGAGCGCTTCAAGGCGGCGGCCTGAAGGCCAGCGTTGGGCCGCACCATCGGGATCCACTGTTCAAATGCGGAAACGCCCAGCCCCAGCCTTCAGGTCTTTTGCACTCAGAACAGAACTGTTTTCGAAATAAGTGCGTGGTCCCCAGCAACCGGTCAGCGACTGACGTTCCACGGATCAATCACACTGAGCCCAGCTGCTGCAAACGCGCTGCTGTCGCGCGACGCCACACTGAACTCGTGTGCCGCAGCGATTGCGGCGATGTAGCCGTCAGGGGTCGGAAAGCCTCGTCCGGCTGCGCGGGCAAGCACCGCGATATCCGCATATCGGTGCGCCGCCTTTGTATCGAACGCCAGGATCCGGTCAGCAAAGAGCTCAATAAGGCCATCGATCGCGATCTTGAGTCTTTCCTTGCGCTTGCCACCGGGCAAAGCGCCGACGCCGAACTTGAGCTCTGCGATGGTGATGCTTGTCAGGAAGAGCGTTTCTGCGGCTTGGGCATCCAGCCAGTCGCGCACCGCGGTGTCAGGCTCGGCTTTCATGGCCTCCGAGACCACGTTCGTATCGAGGACAATCATTCGAAACTAATCGGTTCGGCAGGTTTTGAGTCCCGTACCTGGCCGAGCGCTTCAATATCAGCATTTGTAAGCTCAGCCTTCCGGCCGATGTCTGACATAGCGGTCCCAAGCCGAAGGCGTACGGCTGGCCTCACTGCGGCCTCTAGGATCGCCCGCATTTCTGCTTCTGCACTTCGATTGTGTTCGGCCGCACGCATTTTAAGGGCGCGGTGCGCTTCTTCTGAAAGATTACGGATGGTAACAGCGACCATGATGGCGAATCCCACTTCTTGATAGCAATGATATCAATATAGATAAAGTGATATCAAATTGCAAGATGGGTCAACCGGTTCGAGCGCGCTCTTATTTCTGCGACGCGACCCTCGCAGCATTGATCGAAACGGGCTGAAACCGGTCGAAACATCGGAAAA
>JBGSNS010000076.1:0-6308 GCA_041739515.1 Bdellovibrionota bacterium | reverse complement strand
AACGAAGTCCATCATGGCAGGCGAGAAACGCTACAACGCGCAACTCCGTCCTGAAACCGGATATACGTCTGTGCACTTTCCTTCTTTTTAGAGTCGAACAACTAAATCCCTTGCTTTCTCAGGGCGAGTCCATATACGAAGTGCCACTTCGCAGTCTAGTGTGGTACTTTGCGGAAACTCTCCTAAGTGCAGGATCGCTATTTAATCTGGCTGTATGACTTTTTGGATAAATTCGTAACCGCAAAGGGGATGTTAAGACTGCGAAGTGGCACTTCGCGTTCCCAGGGCGTCTCTCGACAATTTAGTATTGTTGGTAATCAGTGCTACGAGTTCGGATTCAGTTTTCGCCGCACCGGATCCCTCAACCAAGCCACGCGAAGAATTTACAACGCCCGCGGTTTTCTGTGCACCCAATCCGGACATAGCTTCCGCGGCGCTCGCGCCTTGTGCTCCGTACCCAGGAACTAAGAATAGATTTTTCGGCATAAGTTTTCTGGCAACCAATTGATATGCGGGATCGGTTGCTCCGACCACGGCACCTAATCCAGACCGACCACAATTTCCAACAAGATCTTGTGCACGCTCATTTAGAAATCGAGCAACCGCATCGCTGACTGTATCCTGCATCTGCGAGGCGCCCGGATTACTAGTGCGGACCAATACAAACAGCCCGCTACCTGTTTCTTTGCAGCGCTTAATAAACGGCTCAAGAGTATCAAATCCAAGATACGGATTTACCGTTAATGCGTCGCCTGCAGCGCACGTTGCATCAGCTCCTAGCCACGCAGCGGAATATGCGGCTGCGGTGTTACCGATATCGCCGCGCTTCGCGTCGATAACTACAGGCAGTCCGATTTTTCGCGCGCGCTGTGTCAGCGTTTGCAGAGTTTGCAATCCAGCTAATCCAAACGCCTCAAAAAACGCAGCGTTAAATTTTACGCACGCAGCCAGCTCTGCCACTGCATCGAGAAAAAGCTCACCGAAACGCAACGGATTGTTCTGATCTAGAAACGCTGGAATTTGTGCGGGAGTCGGATCGAATCCGGCACACAAAACTGAACCGACTTTTAAAATACGCTCATGAAGTTTGTCCGCAAATGTCTGCATCGAAATTCCTATCTTTCGGTGTTGTAGCGAGTAGCCGGTTATCGAGCCACTCCCACGGATCGGGTTCTTTCGTCAACTCGGCCACGGTTTTGGGGATTCCAAGATGAGTAACTACCGCGACCAAGTCGTTAAAACGAGTGTAATAGAGCTTGGCCTGCATAAGTCGGGCGTTGTTAAGGACCAACCAATTCTTTCCCAGATTCGGATATCGGTATCGCCATGCAGCAAAAATGGTGTCCCGATCACTTAACACCGTTGGTACGTTTCTATCGTACAAAGCTAAAAGCTCTTTATATAGCTCATCCAGCGCCACTGAGAGTTCTCGCTGTTTGGCGAATTCTGAACACGCGGTTTTCAACAAAATCGTAAACTCCGGGGAACAATCCGGAAGATTCATATCAGCGTTGCAGCGGCGTTGTTCGAACGAGAAATAATCGATCGCTCCAAGCCCTCCGATCACATTCGCGATCGATTCATTAAAATCGACATCGTTCTTAATCCAAAATGTACGGTGTGAAAGTTCGTGGATTAGCGTGTTGGTAAGCGCAATTCTTCCGTCTTGAAGCATCGAGGAGACTACCGGGTCATCAAACCAACCCAAGCTACTAAACGCTCCGGCTGGTCTCACCCAAGTTTCGAAGCCAGCATTCTCTAATTTGTTTGCTGCCGCTTGCGCGGATTCCTCTGTGCTAAATCCTTTGTACGGCACAGTACCTACGATCGGAAACCACCATGTTTGAAGCGTGAAGCTGTCTTTCTTGGCCGCCATCAAGATCCAGGAAAGCGCGTCCTTCGGTACGACTGCGAATTTTGAATACGCCCCGCCTACCTCGAGTTTTAGTTCGTGTTCAGCGAATCGCCGTACTGCGGGAACGTTTGCAATTAGCGCTTTTTCAGCTGCGGTTAGTTCAGATGATGCATTAGCTTTTTCAAGCGGTTCACGACTCGCAAGGATTTTCGCTTGTTGCCAGGCAGACGAGGTCAGATATCCGATTGAACACCCGGATAGCGCGCATGCGATAATTAATCCGCCAACGATTACAACGACGAGTGAGGCAATGCCGCTACGCATTATGGTTTCGATTCCGCTGGATGTTGAGTCGAACGACGAGTTGCGCGCTTCACCCGCAACGCCTCTACCTCCATCGTCTTAGCAGAGTTCCAATCAAACATTCGCGTTGGTTGTGGACAAATAGCGATAGTTACGGCGGGTTTCTCATCAGCTTCTTGGAAAAGGATCGAGAATTTTCCTTCATCCTCGCTTATAAAAATCATACCATCGCCGTTTGGATTGAAAGCTGGGTCGAAGTTTCTTCCGTCGTTGTCAGTATAGATGGACTTCGACTGGGATTTTCTGTTTAGCACTCCAATTTGAGACGAATTCGAATCCCCAACTGTATAAGCGACCAATTCTCCGGATTTATTCCAGCGAGCAGCACGATAATCAGCCGAGCCGGAAAGGGGACACGAATCAGTATTTGAACTGAGCGTCCTAAGGCATAGATCAGACCCGGGCCAAAACTTTGTGGTTGTGTAGGCGAGCACTGTGCCGTCGGCGGAGACTCGGGCATCGAGCAGCTTCGCCGGCACAGATAACGAATCCTTTCCGCTTATGCTTGCGACGTCGGGGTTAATGAACACTATCCCGCCGTTCGTTGAATACGCAGCGATTTGTTTCGCAGCCCAATCCGCAAATTCATATCCGTCACTGCCTGCGAACTGCTGGGGGTTAGTCCCGTCCCAATCAGCTTTGCTCACCAGCCTGGTGCCACCGTTTCTTATGGTCATGGCAATCTCAGTGCCATCTGGGGAAAATCCCGCGAAGGAACTGGAAGGAACTACAGCTTTAATCGTGGTAATTCTGCGCTGATCCAAATCAACTACCGCGAGAGTAGTGTCGCCGGACCGGTCAGCGTCTGAACCGATGAGTAATCGACCAGAGAGTGTGGACGGATACGTCTCGAGAGTGCAGCTAGATCGCTGTGATCCTGATGGCGCCAGGTGGAAGGGAGTGGGGGCGAGGAGAGTGGGAACGGGATCGGTAAGCTTCTCTTGTGAGTCGGTGACCTCCAGGCTTGGTGAGGTGATGCGGGGGCGAGGGTCCGCCAGGACGGTCGTCGCGAGAACTAGTGTCGTTATGGTCAATAACTTTTTGGAAACGAATGGCGAAAAAACTCCCATTTTTGACGTGCCTTTTGCGGAATTAGGTGAAGAAAACCTTGAACGACATACGGAATAAACTCTCAAGCCAATAAGCTCAGCAGGCACTCCGGTCTCAATCATACCCCGCCTCCGAAGAGTCGTCGAGGATGGGAATGGATTGGAGAGATCTGATCAGGTTACGCGATGAGAATCAGAGGAGTTCGTAATACGTCGAGAATGTAACGTAATTTTAGTTGACGTTGACGGCAGCCCTTTGCTACAAGTCTGTTAAAGTTTGGTCAGCGTTCGAAGTGACTGCAAGCCTTTTCGACCCGCTAAGGATGGGGAAATCGCGGGTTGCGAAGTGTGAATCAAGTTTGGGGCGCATCCCCAAGTGTGGACTGGAAATATGGTTTGGAGTGATGAAGAGCAAGAGAAGGAGGGGCCAAAAGGCGCTTCTCGAGCGGGAGTTGCAGGTCGCGTATCGACTGGAGCTCCGAATATCATTGGCGCCGTTAATCTCACGGCCCGCGGCACCCAAAACGGACTAATTTTACGCGCCAGCGGCAGCGCTTCTCAGGAAGCGATTTGGGATGCCTTGAGAGGATTTATCCAGTCTAGACGTAGTTTTGTGGAGGGGAACCAAGTGATCATCGAGTGGGCCGGCGATACTTCGCCTTCAGAAGATACGGTTTCGTTCGTTCGAGCGAATGTATTACGAGAATTTGATATCGATCTTATGGACGGAGGAAGAGTGTCTGGTGGTAGTGATGAAGTTGATGTTCAAGTTGGTTCGCGGGCAGGGATAAGTTTAACTGAAGAGCATCATTCCGGACAGCATCATTCCGGACAGCATCATCCCGGACCAAGTCTTTTCGGAGGGCTCGAGGCTGCTTTGGGAGGTGATTCACGTAAGTCGTCTTCGTCGCGCGGGTCGGATGAGAAATCTCGCTCCGAATTAAGTAGTGGCGCTCGATTAGGCGCAACTCCTAAAGTTGGTTGGGGTGCAGCGATCGCTAATTGGGACGATGCTGATGCTCGTGTTGTCTATGGCACTCTTCGATCTGGGCAGAAAGTTGAGACTGAACATTCTCTAGTAATTTTCGGAGATGTGAATTCCGGCGCTGAAATCGTCGCTGGAGGTGACGTAATAGTGCTTGGTAATCTTCGAGGTGTAGCTCACGCAGGCGCGTACGATGAGACCGGCGGCGGCAGAGTAATATTCGCTCTGCATTTGGAGCCGACGCAGCTTAGAATCGGTGCTGTTATTTCCCGTGGAATGGGTGGTGGCTCCACACCTGAGATAGCTCGCGTGGACGGACAGAGCATCGTCGTAGAGCCGTATCAGGCCAAAGGTGCGCCATCGGGGCGCAAGGCTGCCTGATTCACCAGATTTAAACGGGTTAGATTTGTTTAGCTTTTTTGATCAAACATTTAGGGAGTTCCATGAACGGAAACAGTAACAGCGGACAGAAGAAAGGTGAAGGCCAGGTGATCGTTGTTACCTCCGGCAAGGGAGGTGTTGGTAAGACGACCACAACAGCGAGTATCGGTGCAGCTCTTGCCCTAAAGGGCAAGCGGGTCCTAGTGATCGACGCCGATATCGGACTGCGAAATCTCGATGTGATCTTAGGTTTAGAGAACCGCATTGTGTTCAACTTAGTCGACGTTGCTAAGGGTGTGTGCAAGCCGAGTCAGGCGATTATCAAATCGAAGAAGTCAAACAACCTATTTTTGCTCCCAGCTAGCCAGACCGACGACAAGGACGTCGTTAGCGAAGATGAAGTTAAGCAAGTTATCGAGCAATTTAAGCGTGATTATCACTTTATCTTGGTCGATTCGCCGGCTGGTATTGAGCAGGGGTTTAAGAACGCGTGTGCTGCTGCTGAGAAGGCATTGGTAGTTACGACTCCGGAAATTCCAGCGATTCGAGATGCAGATAGGGTGGTTGGGTTACTTTCCGCTCGTAGCATTGAATCGCAACTCATCATAAACCGAATCGATTTCGAGATGGTGCGCCGGGGCGATATGCTGTCGGTGGCGGACGTTCAGGATATCCTCGGAGTGGATTTGATCGGTGTCGTTGAACGAGACGAATCAATTATCGTTGCGGCAAATACCGGAGAGCCTGTAGTTTACAATCAACGGTCTAGAGCTGGTCGGGCGTTTAGCGATATAGCAGGACGTCTTTGTGGCGAGTCGATTCCGCTTCCGGATTACGGAGCCCAAACAATTTGGGGTCGGATTACGAAGAAGCTTTTTGCAAACGGATAAAAATTAAGGTTGTTCTAAGATCGAGCTAGGTACTGAATAAGGAATAGACAGCATATATTGGGAGCTGTTTGAGATCGTAGGGAAATACTTAGGAATTAGGAAACTTAGGAAATAGTCACTATGCTAAATAATATAGGGTCCTTTTGGCGTTCCATAACCGGCGGTGTTTTCGGTGTTCGCAGAGTTGCGGGCGGAAAGGCAAGTAAGGATGATGCGCGTAGTCGGCTTCAGTTTGTGTTGGTGCAGGACCGCGCTGGGATGTCCTCCGACGAGATGTCAAAATTCAAAGCTGAACTCATCGGTGTGATCGAGAAGTACTTTAAACTTGAAAGTGACAAATTCGATATTACCTACAAGCGAGAAGGGGACGGCACAAAGTTGCTAATTAATTCTCCAGTACAAGTCCGACGCGGTGGTGCGAGCAATCAGGACGCGAAAGCTGATAAGAAGAAAGCTGGGAATAGCTAGGCCATTTCTGGAACGACCTGGGAACGCGAGGCGTTGCCTCGCAGTCTTAGCCATCACTTTGCATTTGCGAATTTATCCAAAAATCATACAGTCAGATTAAATGGCGTGGCTGCATTTAGGAGAGTTACTGCAAGGTAGCACACTAGACTGCGGAGCAACGCTCCGCGCTCCCAGGCGCCTCGCAGTCTTAGCCGTCACTTTGCATTTGCGAATTTATCCAAAAATCATACAGTCAGATTAAATGGCGTGGCTGCATTTAGGAGAGTTACTGCAAAGTACCACACTAGACTGCGGAGCAACGCTCCGCGCTCCCAGGC
>JBGSNS010000244.1:0-4741 GCA_041739515.1 Bdellovibrionota bacterium | reverse complement strand
ATCTGGCGAAACTTCTGGGCAACAGGAGTCGGTTTCGGCGGCCGCGACCAACTTACTGCCGGCGCTATCCGGCGAGCAGTTAATCTCCGGTATCGAGGCTTTGCTGTTCGCTTCCGGAGAGCCGTTGTCGCTTGATCGAATATTGGCCGTAACCCAGGGGGACCCAAGCGCCGTAGATGCTGCGCTGGTAATGTTGGGCAATCGGTACGCGCATGAAACCTCCGGGTTGCAGCTGGTAAAGGTGGCCGGGGGGTATCAGATTCGCTCAGACGCGAGCTTTTCAGCGTATATAAGGCTTTTGAAGGAGGCGAAACCACGCAGGCTTTCGCAGGCTGCTCTTGAATCACTCGCTATCGTGGCGTACCGCCAGCCGATCGTAAAAAGTGACATAGACGCGATACGTGGGGTAGATGTAGCCCCTACATTAAAAACGCTGCTTGAGCGGGGACTCATTCGGATTCTCGGCCATCAGCAGACCGTGGGCCAGCCAGCACTGTATGGCACTACGGATGAATTTCTTAAGTTGTTCGGCATCGAGTCTCTATCTCAATTGCCGACCCTTCGAGATGTGCAGGAGTTAGATCGTGAACCAGGAGAGGCCAAGTCGGACCAGGAATTCGAGAACGGAGAAAACGAGCTCGTCCAGTCGGCCGAATAATTCGCAGAAGAGTTCACAGAATAATCCACGCGGCGGTGGTCGCAAGGAACGGATAGGTCGTGGACGCGGGCATAGCACCCGCTTGGTTCGGCTGCATAAATATTTGGCGGATTGCGGGATCGAATCGCGACGCGGAGCTGAGCAGTTAATCGAAAACGGGGAAGTTTTCGTCAACGGCGAGTTAGTTATCACCCAAGGCACCAAGATCACTCCGGGACGTGACGAGGTAAAAGTTAAGAATCGAATAATACGTCCGATCGAAAAAGGCGTGTTACTTCTGCATAAACCGAAACGAGTGGTGACTACGTTGGATGATCCTGAGGGGAGACCATCGGTCGGCGATTACATGACTGTTAAGTATCGAAGTTACTATCCGGTCGGACGTCTCGACTTCGACTCCACCGGATTAGTGATCATGACTAACGACGGTGAACTAGCGCAGTCGTTGATGCATCCAAAGTTTGAGCTCGAGCGAGTATACGAAGTCGTTGTGGACGGTGATTTGCCGGACAGTGTTATTAGAGATGTTGCACGCGGAATCGCACTCGACGACGGTCCGGTGCGCGGCAGGGTACAGATTAAGAGCAAAGGCGGAGGCCGCACTACTCGTTGTCAGATAACGATCTCTGAGGGACGCAACCGAGTCATTCGCCGATTGTTCGATTACCTAGAATATCCCGTTCTTGAACTGCATCGCATTCAGCACGGTCCGTTTAAGCTTGGTAAAATGCGGCCAGGGCAGGTAACGCGGGTGCCGGAGAGCGAGTATCAGGCGGCGCGGCGCAAACTGCTAAATCTTGGTTAATCATCGAATGTTTGCAGCGCCAGCAACTTAGGTGGCGTGGATTTGTAAATATATTCAAGTATTTGTGCCTAAATTTTGGGCGCTAAACTTGACTGTAGCCCAGTTTACATCTAATCCTTATAATTCAGGTCGCGGGGTAGAGCAGCCTGGTAGCTCGTCGGGCTCATAACCCGGAGGCCGGAGGTTCAAATCCTCCCCCCGCAATATTGTTTCCTATTCAAACTTGGCTGGCGCCAATATTTGAATTGCGGCCAGGGCGATCCCTGGACCCCGGAATATTTCTCCTATTCAAACTTGGCTGGCGCCAAGATTTGAATTACGGCCAGGGGGACCCCTGGACCCCGCAAGATTTCTCCTATTCGCCCTATTTTCCGCTCATGGCCGCTCTGGCCAAGGAGGGGCTTTTGTTGCCCCTCTCGCTCGCCAAGCTCGCTTCACCCAATACAATGCGTATCCCGTTATTTCAGGCGTTATCTGAGATCCATGGTATGCCAAGAAATGAATTACGATTAGGTAAATCCCTCGACCCTAGCGGTGCACTCCGACCCACGGTATTACGGGGACATGTCATCACTCACCATCAAATCATGCATCGACGGCTCTGTGTTAGGCAGCGTCGATGAAACGTCGCCTGCTGCTTACGACGCAGCTGTGTCCAAAGCTCACGCCGCGTTTTTAAAGTGGCGCTCAGTGCCGGCCCCTACACGTGGGCATCTGGTGCGAGATTTTGGAGAGCGATTGCGTGCCGAAAAGGCCCGCCTTGGTGAACTGGTCTCGCGTGAGACCGGGAAAATTCGTGCGGAGGGAGAAGGTGAGATTCAAGAGATCATCGATATCTGCGAATTCGCAGTTGGACTTTCACGGCAGCTGTGCGGTTCAACGATGCACTCGGAGCGGCCGGCGCACCGCATGTACGAACAGTGGCATCCACTTGGGGTTATCGGCGTAATTACTGCGTTTAATTTTCCGGCAGCGGTCTGGGGTTGGAACGCGATGCTTGCACTCGTATGCGGCGATGCTGTGGTTTGGAAACCATCCGAGATTACACCGATCATAGCGGTTGAACTGCAAAAACTGATCGTCGAAGTTTGCACTAAGCACGGTCACTCAGAGCTCTGCCAGTTAGTTATCGGCGGTGGGGATATCGGTGAACGGCTCGCCGCGGACACTCGCATCGCATTGGTTTCCGCAACCGGATCAACGCGGATGGGCAAAGAGGTCGCCCAAGTTGTGGCCAAGCGTCTAGGACGAAGTTTGCTAGAGCTCGGTGGAAACAACGCTGCTATCGTACTCGCTGATGCCGACATGAATTTAGTCGTTCCGGCGATTTTGTTTGGTGCAGTGGGGACTGCGGGGCAACGCTGCACTACGATCAGGCGAATTCTAGTGCAACGCGAGGTAGTGGAACAGCTTTCAAATAAGCTGGTCGCAGCTTACGACAAGATAACGATTGGGAATCCGTTAACGCCAGGAATCTTGATGGGACCGCTAATCCATAAAAACGCTGTCGATGGATATAGTGCTGCGATCGAAGAAGCTAAAAAGCAAGGAGGAAAGGTTTTGTGCGGCGCAGAGGTTCTTAAAGATCAACCATCCGAGTTGTACGTAAAGCCTACATTAATCGCCGCGAATCGCACGATGACGGTGACTCATAGGGAAACGTTTGCTCCAATCGCGTATATCATTCCGTTTGATACGGTTGCAGAAGCGATCGAGATCAACAACGAAGTTCCACAGGGTTTATCGTCAGCTATTTTTACCAAAAACATGCAACACATGGAGGCGTTTCTTTCTAGCAACGGAAGTGATTGCGGAATTGCAAATGTGAATATCGGCACATCCGGTGCTGAAATCGGTGGTGCGTTCGGCGGAGAGAAAGAGACCGGCGGTGGTCGCGAGTCAGGTTCCGATTCTTGGAAACAGTACATGAGACGACAGACCAATACGATAAATTGGGGGAACGAATTGCCGCTTGCTCAAGGTATCAAATTCGACGTGTGATCCTGGGAACGCGAGGCGTTGCCTCGCAGTCTAATGAATACTTTGCGGCACCTTTTTTTAAGCCGAGATCTCTTAGAAACAATTTCCGTTGGTTTTTAGGATTACTCTGATCAGCAAAGGGGTTGCTTAGTCTGCGAGGCAACGCCTCGCGGTCCCAGGCTGTCTTGCATTTTCACATCCCAAGGCTATAGTTCCAGTCTTCCTGCAAATACGCCCTGGTGCTGGAATTGGTAGACAGGCAAGGCTCAGAACTTTGTGTCCGTAAGGTCGTGAGAGTTCGATTCTCTCCCAGGGCATCGTACCTAGCAGAATGTACTAAAACTTGCTGGCATTTCACCGTGTCCTCCTCTTCTCCGTATTAAATCCAAAAGGTGCGCACTCCGATTGGAAGCCTTTTTTAACACGGAGGAGAGGAGGACGCGGAGGGGCAATACGGCTCTAAAGTTCGTGGGGATTCGAGAGAGACAGCCCCTGTTCCATTAGAATACCCATTCCGTAAACACCTGATTAAATAGGCGATTTGCCCCGTTTGCGTAACGCTCAATTCAAGGTAATGTCGCCATCCCGGGCAGCCTAGTTCTAGGTAGCCCGTAAGTAGAATCGGATTGGATCTGCATGAGCAAAATTAAATTTGGATTGGTTGTAGCGTTAGTACTCGGTGCGGCGGTGATCGTCATGAGCGGTTGTCAGCGCTCCCGTTACGAAATGGGGAAGAAGATAGGAGCTCCTATCGACGCTCCGGAGTACACCGAGGGCACTAACTTTCAGCCACCATCTTCTCCGGATACTCACTAAGCCATAAATTGACCGCCTTCAGAGTCGATAGCTCGGCTCGTCGATTCGTCACCTCTTTGAATAAGAATTTTGGAGAACATATGGAATCAAAAATTGTTAACGAAATAGAAAAGCGCGGCCATGAGCAGCTTGCGATTTTTAATTTCCCACGTGTCGGCCTAAAGGCTGTCATCGCAATTCACAATACAGTCTTGGGACCAGCGTTGGGCGGTTGCCGAATGCGAGTCTATGATTCCGAAGCCGCAGCGATCGAAGATGCTTTGCGACTAGCTGAAGGGATGACATACAAGAGCTCGCTTGCAGGTCTAGATCTAGGCGGCGGGAAGAGCGTGCTGATCGCCGATCCAACCCTCAAAGATGGGCGGCGAGATTTGTTTCTTCAATTTGGTCAGTGCCTAAATCATATGGCTGGTCGATACATCACCGCAGAGGATATGGGAACGTCTGTGTCTGACGTTATGGTAATGCGCGAAGTGACTCGT
>JBGSNS010000318.1:0-1867 GCA_041739515.1 Bdellovibrionota bacterium | reverse complement strand
CTATGCTGCGACCAGAAACCCTTTACCTAGAAAAAATTATGGTTTTGGTGGGGGGAGTTCAACAACCAGACTGCCTTACTTACTACCGCTGGGTGGTAAGCATGTTACTTATCAGTGGTCAGAGGGTGAGGTTCCGATTCGCAAAATTCTATTAAATTTATGTGGTATTGGTCGCGGTGATTACTTTCTAAATATTACAGCCAGTAGGATTCGTATTACTCATTCTAACTTAGAGTATAAAGCAGAAGAAAAAGGGTGGACAGCCCGAAAAATTTTGCAGCACAATATTGAAACAACGGAAAGACATTACCCCAACGGTCACCCTGTTTCAAACAACAGGCAAATGTCACAAGGGATGATGGGGTTAGCCTACATAGCCCAAGGTAAGAGCCGCAGTGAAGCTATAGAATCAGTTAAGAAAGAATTGGAAATTCCCATCTTAGAATACGATGTTTGGAAACAACGTAATGCTCCTACAAACCCCAATGGCATTAGCTGCGACGGGGAAATCGATTTGGTGTCCGAGAAAGATTGGCACTATACAGCACCAAGTTCGCAGAAAAAAAAGGGATTATTGAAGAGGGTCAAGATATTACCTGCTATCAATACGATCTTTGTGTCTTTTGCAGAAGTGCCAAACTCGTTGATGATCCCTACGCTATTTATAAACTATTGAGCTTTCTCGATGCGTTAAGTGAAGCTATTGACCAATACCCAGAACGCGCTTCGGTAATTCAATTAAAGATAAATCGCTTTCAAGCTAACCTTGACGGCCTCCCATTAGAAACCATTGAACAAGCTGAGTATTTGCTCGAAGAAAAAGGGCGTTATCCACTTTTCAACTCGTTATCTTCCATTTCCCAATTTCTATAAGGACTATATCTATGCTGTCTTTTGAAAACTCACAAGATATGGATTCAACCTTAGATACCATGCGTTCGATTGGTGATAGAGGCGACTATTTACAACAGGAACTTCTCCCTGCACTACTGCGAGGCGATTGGGAAGAGTTAGATAAAATGGTGGTCTATCAAGATCAAAAAAAAACCATCTTGTTTGGCGAGGATATATGGGCGTTTAGATATTCTGACTACAAAGGGAGTGGGATCGCGAACTTGATTTTTAACATTGAGCCAAAGCAAGAAGAAAATGTCATTGTACTTCATCAAAAAGGGCGTCACATGCTTAATCAAATGAAGTGCGTAGCATTAGCAGAGATGTGGTTTTCTGTTAAACATACAGAACTGGCTTCAATTAATAATAAAAAAAACTCTCTTCGAAAGGATATTGCTCAGCTAATCAAACGTAGCATCAATTCGTTTGAGGAATTGAATCAAGGATATTTAGAAATTTTGGTTTCTGAGGGATGGTATGATATTTCTAGAAGCTATTGTTTTATAGGGTTGAATAACCTTGTCCACTTGAAAGGGCTGCTGCCTTTCAAGGTCAACTTTTCACATCAAACCCATAAGATACATAACGTGAGTTCTGATGCGCAAAACGGAAAAGTGGTGATTCCCCCACGAATCTATTTTGCGGCATTAAAAGAGTACAGTGAAGACATCGTAAAAGCCTACGGGTTAAGAGATGAAATAGAACAAGCTGTTGAGCAGATGATTTCGCTTTATGAGAATGAATTAGAAAGAAAAATCCTGAGGATTAGAAAAGACTATGGCCATAAACCTAGTGACAGCTACGTAAAATCATGGGAACAATTTACGCAGGCGCTCAACAAAAATGGAATAACCTTAGTGGATAAAGGTGAGGATCCTCGGTGGATGAAAATATTCACATCTATTCAACCCCGCATTCAAATAAGCGGAGAACGTCTTAGAAGCTTCAGAGCACACATTGGCAACACTTGTTA
>JBGSNS010000204.1:0-2592 GCA_041739515.1 Bdellovibrionota bacterium | reverse complement strand
CAATGAGATGATGTTGATCTCTCACGATCGGACGTTTCTAGACGCCGTGTCGACTCATACGATGATTATCCATCGCCAGGGAGCGCGGCGGGTTCAAGGAAAAACTCAGAAACTTTACGATGTCATTGATCAAGATGAGATTGTGTATGAGCAAACTCGTCAGAATAAAGAAAAGAAAAAACAAGATCTCGAACGATTTATCGCCAAAAACAGCGCGCGGGCATCCACTGCCGCTATGGCTCAGTCGCGGGTCAAACAACTTGAAAAGCTCGAAATCGGGGAAGAGTTACAAGAGGCGGCGGTGCTCGACTTCGATTTCACTGGTGCGCCATTTTTCGGGCGTTACCTAGTCGAAGTCAACGATGTGTCGTTTGCATATCCTTCTACTGATCGTTCGAAGCCCTCGCGGGAGATTTTAAAGGAATTTTCCATAGCGATCGGTAAAAAAGATCGCATTGGAGTTATCGGAAAAAACGGGCGAGGCAAATCCACTTTTCTTAAACTCCTAGCAGAGGAGCTCATTCCGAATTCCGGATCCGTTGTTCCATCCGTGAATACCTCGATTGGATATTTCGGGCAGACGAATATTCAGCGGCTTTCTGAATCGTTAACAGTTGAAGATGAAATATCATCCGTGAATCCGCAAATGCACCGCACAAAGATTCGCGGCATTTGCGGCACTATGATGTTTAGTGGAGATGATGCCCTTAAGAAGATAAAATTACTTTCTGGAGGAGAGCGCAGCCGAGTATTGCTCGGCAAGCTCTTGGCACAGCCCACTAATTTGCTTCTACTTGATGAACCTACAAACCATCTCGATGTTGAATCAGTGGGGGCGCTTGTAAAGAGCTTGGAGTCGTACGACGGGGCTGTCGTACTGGTTACTCACGACGAGTTTATGTTGCGGGCATTGGCTACTCGGTTGGTTGTATTTACGGAGAATGGTGCCGAATTACTCGAAGGGAATTACGACTATTTTCTATTGAGAGGTGGCTGGGAGGATACGACTAGCGCCACAGCCAAACCTTCTGGGCAGATCGCGGCGAGCGGTACCGCAGTTCAGAGCCCTGGCAATATCGCTCGAGAGCAAGAGCGTAACTTAGCTAGACTTGAGAAACGAATCGGCGAAGTTGAGAAGAAGATAATGGGACTTGAAGAGCAGTTAAAGGGTAATGAAGTAAGAATGCTCGCAGCGATTGAAAAAGCGGATGGCGTTGAAGCGGGGAGGATCGGGATGGCGAGCGCGCACTTAAGCGGTCAGATAGAAGATCTTTTTGGTGACCTCGAACGGCTATCCGCTGAAAAGTCGACACTGACGTCTGTGTAGTCGCTCACCCCAGTTTCTGAGCTGTCGGTGGTTGCTCTAGTTGCTTGATGTCTATACGCTTCGATTTGCAAGGAGTTGTTCCGTATGATTAAGAGCGCTGCATCGGTGTTTGTGTACCTCGGGATTATTTTTGCTGGAGCTCAAATGGCGATTGCTGAGGTGAAGGGATGGCCGGTTCCTTACAAAATCGACGATAAACAATTTGTCGGATATTTAGCTGTCGACGTTGAGCAAGGGGTAGCTAATCGCCCAGGCGTGCTTCTGGTGCATGAGTGGTGGGGGCACAATGAGTATATCGAGAAGCGCGCGCGTGATTACGCAGCCCTCGGGTACGTAGCATTCGCAGCGGATTTATACGGTACCGGAGTACTAACCGACGATCCTAAAGAAGCGTCGACGCTGAGCAAGCCGTTTTATGAAGATCGAAAACTTTTTCGTCGCCGAGTTAACGCAGCGCTTGATCAACTTAAAAAGCAACCCCAGGTAGATGCCACGAGAACGGCTGCTCTAGGGTATTGCTTCGGTGGAACAGCGGTGCTTGAGCTCGCACGAAGTGGCGCGGACGTGGACGGCGTGATTAGTTTTCATGGCGGACTCTCCACGCCGAACACAACAGATCTGAAAAATTTTAAAGGGCGAATTTTGGTATTGAATGGTGCGGAGGATCCGATGGTTACGCCGGCTGAGCGTGCAGTTTTTATGCAGGAAGCGCGTGGCGCGGGAGTTGATTGGCAGTTCGTGGAATTTTCCGGAGCTATGCATGCGTTTAGCAATCCAGGCGCGGATGCTTTTAATATTCCGGGTGTGAAGTATTCACCGCTGGCGGATAAGAGATCGTTTGAGATGAGTAAGGATTTTTTAGCAGAACTGTTCCAGGACTAGTGAAGAACAGGAAAAAGAATGGAATTGCCTAACCTTGAACGTAGAGTCGACGATTTAGAATCGCGCTTGGCGTTTATGCAAATAACCTTAGAGGAGATTAACTCCGTGGTGGTGAAGCAAGCAAATACGATTGATCAGCTTGAGATGAGGCTAAAAGGTGCGCTGCTGCAGCTGCGTGCGGGCGGAAACTCTAAAGATAGCGACCCGCCCGGGGATGAGACACCGCCGCATTACTAATTTATTAGGATTAAATAATTAGGATCGTCTCTGAGTGATCCCCACGAAATTTGAGTCGGTATAGCGCCCGCATGAGCCGATCAATCGGTGCGACGTAGGGCTGTAATATTCTACACTGGAGCTCGCGGAGAACGCGGAGATCTTCG
>JBGSNS010000152.1:0-1893 GCA_041739515.1 Bdellovibrionota bacterium | reverse complement strand
AGCCGATTCAGTGAAAAATACTCAAAAACAGCTCGATTTATGGCCACTTTCTACCGGACAGTAGTGAGCGTTGCTCCGCAGTCTAGCGTGGTACTTTGCGTCAACTCTTTTAAGAACAAGATCGCTGTTTAATCTGGCTGTATGATTTTTGGATAAATTCGTAACGGCAAAGCGGTTGTTTAGACTGCGAGGCAACGCCTCGCGGTCCCAGGGCCTCGCGGTCTCAGAAATCCCGTGTCGGCCCCAGCAACGCCTCTCGGTCCGAAGTTAACCGCGAAAGACGCGGGCTATAAAGCGCTGGATGCGTGAAAGGTGGCCTAGGTGGTAGAGCACACCGAGTAGCATGCTAAGCAGACCGATAACGACAAGAGTTGCGACCCCAGGGACCCAAAAATAAAACTTACTAAATGCGATGTACGAACCGATCGCTGCGGCGATCAACGATCCGCCGACTACAACGGCTGCTCGCTCGGGAGCCAAGAAAAATCCAGCAAGCCCTAGGGCAAACGCGCTGAAGAATAAAATTCCGACCTCAACTGTTAACGGAAATCTACGTAACCATGAACCATCTATTAAGTTCGCTACGATAACGGCGTGAGTTTCAACCCCGAACATAGGTTTGCTGGAAGCGGAGGTATAGAATTCTTCTTTGTCGACCTGCCCTGATCTGCCGCTTGAATCGTTGGTGTCTGCAACTGTTTGATACCCAAGCACCACAACCTTACCCGCAAGTCTTGCTCGTGCCTGCGAGTCCGCGAGTAGCTCGTACATCGATACTCTAGAAAGCGCTCCGGCAGGGCCATAGAAATTAATCAGCGCCATCGGTTCCGGCTTTTCTATTCTGTATCCTCCGTACTCAACCAACGGTTTTGCAAGTGGTACCCGAGCGTAAAGATCAGCTTGCGGCTTAGTGTCTAGGGTCAACAACGAAGTAATCCCGTCTACGGAATTAAACAGCATCGATAGCTCCATTTTGGCGGCGTTTCGAAACGGTTCATCGGATGGGATCGTGACGAATGGATTATTAGCTAGGCCGGTATTCATCTTGCCGGCTCCGATAGTTGTAGGAATTTTAGCAAGCGCTGCTGCTATCCGAGCGTTGGCTGCCGGATCTAGATCTTCAGGCGGCAACGAGGCATCGATAATTATCAATTTTGGTTGCGCTTCAGTTACGATTTCAATTAAGTCAGCGAAGAAATTTCTAGGTAATGCTGAGCGCGGCGTTAATCCAAGCTTAGTAAAACTCTGCTCATCTATGCTCACTATCACGACATCATTTGGTGGTGGTCGCGGACCGCGAATAGCGAAAAAACTACGCAGTACTGAGATATCGAATCTGCGCCCAACGCTTGAGCTCCAAAGCTCTACACATATAAATCCAAACACCAAAGCCACCAGCACCGGCGCAGCCTTGGCCCAACGCTTCAGCGCCTCGCGCACTTCGTGTTTAAATTCAGTTAAACGATACGACGACATTCGAGTAACTGTCGCTTACCGATGTTGAGTTGTCGAGGCACTGTATAGGCTCCGGATGCCGCAACGATAAGGGATTCTCGTAGAAAAAAGCGCGAAGAAACGAAGAAGCCACTAAAGTTTCCTCTTTTTCACGCCGACCGTATTAATGATGTAAAAACCCAGGCCCCCCATGACCAACCTCACACCCCCACATTCTCTTCGCCCCGCCGTCTTCGCGTGCGTTCGGGAATGCGTGCGCAGCTGGGGGCTTCGATGGTTGAATATGCGCTGCTTGTGGCGTTGATTGCGTTGATTGCGATTCCGGCGGTGGGGGCGTTGGGGACAGGTGTAGACGCGAAGTTCGCAGATGCGGCAACAGCGGTAGCTGGCGCCGGCAACATCGCAAACCCGACCCCAGCCCCATGCAATGCCCAGCAT
>JBGSNS010000133.1:0-9690 GCA_041739515.1 Bdellovibrionota bacterium | reverse complement strand
CCAGACACTATGCGTGTCGGCTTGCAAGTCCCCTAAATTCGGCTTTTCAATTCAAATCGAAAAATGATTTTTCTTCGTTTTCTTCAATACTTTCGATCTCTTACAAGGAAATTTTCATTTCCTACCGGACAGCAGTGACCGGCGGTCCGCGGTCCCAGGGAACTGATATCCAGTGCTCTTAAACTCTGTGATACCACATCAGTCTGCTTATCTGCGAGAATCCCGTACACCATTCTCAGGTTTTTCATTCTAATCTTCGGAATCTTTAGCTCCAAATCCTAACCAACATCCAGCACTCTTCCGACTTCTTATCTTACGAGCCGGGCCTCCGTCCATGGATGTGATGGAGGATCGATATTCTGGGTTTGCTCGCTTGAGGATGGGTGACTATGGGTGGTTGTTTAGCCCGCGTTGCACGGATTGCGGCGCTGGTAGTTGGTTCAGTAGGTATCAATTGTCTTGACGCGGTGGCGCAGGAAGTTGTTCCAGACAGTTACATCGTTACGTATCATGCAGACACGCTTCAGGCCCGAAGCCTTGAAGCCACTGCGTTCTCTACGACAGCTATGGAGAAGCGGATTGGAGCCGACGCAGCGGTACTCCGAGGACCGCAGGCCGCACATTCCGTCTCAGCAGGTGGAATCTCTTCGACGGAGATGTTTGGGCGCAAGCAAATTGATTTTTGTAACGATTTAATTAACCGACGTGATGATATCGCCTCGTGCTCCCCGAATTGGGTCCTACGCGCATCGGCGGTCCCAAGCGATCCACGGCTTTCAAGTCTTTGGGGAATGACTGGAACCAGCGGAGTGGCTGCGAACGCTGCGTGGGATACCACTACGGGCTCTGATAGCGTCGTGGTAGCGGTTATCGACACGGGTATCGACTATAACCATCAAGATCTCTCCGGTAATGTATGGGTCAATCCGCTTGAAATTCCTAACAACGGTATCGATGATGATGGAAACGGAGTCGTTGACGATGTGCACGGAGTAAATTTCTCCGGAAACGGACGTCCGGTCGGGGATCCTTTCGACGATAACAGCCATGGAACCCACGTTGCTGGTACAATTGGAGCTATCGGTAACAACGCAGTTGGAGTCGTCGGAGTCAACTGGCGTGTTAAACTTATGGGATTAAAATTCCTAGGCGCTAATGGCTCTGGCTCAACCGCTGGCGCAGTTCAAGCGATTAATTATCTCGTTGATCTTAAAAACCGAGGCATCAACGTACGAGTTGTTAATAACTCCTGGGGAGGAGGTGGAGACAGCCCAGTACTTAGGGAAGCCATTCAGCGTGCAGATACCGCTGGAATTCTCTTTACGGCGGCGGCCGGAAACTCAGGGCAGAACATCGACGAGATACCGCAGTATCCAGCGGCTTACACTCTGGCAAATATGTTGAAAGTCGCTGCGATCGATCGGGAGGGTAATCTAGCTTATTTTTCAAACTACGGCGCTAGGTTAGTTGATGTCGCGGCACCCGGCGTCGATATTTTAAGCACCGTTCCAGGGAATCAGTACGCATCGTATTCAGGAACATCGATGGCGACTCCGCACGTATCAGGTGTGGCGGCGTTGTATCTAAGTAATCATCCGAATGCGTCGGTTGCAGAAGTTAAGGCTGCCATTATTGGTGGAGGGCGCGAATTAGCATCCCTTGTCGGCCTTACGTCGACAGGGCGAACCGTCGATGCTCAACGCGCGGTCCTAGATATCTCGGTGCCGGTCCAAGCCCCAGCGGCTGAGTGTCCGTATGATATTTCCCAGCAGCCGTACTCGGTTGACACTGCGTCGGACAGAAAGCGAGCTGTTGTGACGTCGGATGAAGAGGGATTTTACAGGGTTTCACTACCGTTTTCATTTCCGTTCGAGGGGCAGTTTCGCGAATCGATGTATCTAAGTCCTAACGGAGTGGTTTACTTCGGTTCACGACCGACTGCGTGGGACAATCGCAACCAATCGACAGCTCCTGTCAATTCGATAGCCGCACTGCACACGGATCTCTATCCTGATCCTGAGGTTGCCTCTGGTTTGGGTGTTAGGGTCGCAACGAGCGGATCCAAAGTTACCGTTTCATGGAAAGCTCGGGTCTACGATCGACAATCAGAAAGCGAACAAGTGATCGTTAGACTAACGTTGTTTCCGTCAGGTGTTATCGATATTGGATATTCTATTTCGTCGGCTGGACTTCGTACCGCGCTTGCCACTGCAACGATCGGAGTAAAAGGTAATTCGCTTGCCTCGAGCTCCACCTACGGAGGTACGCTGTTTGACGGATTACGATTGCGATTGACGCCAGGATGCCAGCCATCGCGGGGCATGGGCACGCAGGTAAAGACGGTTTCTGCAGTAGGCGTGATGAATAAGCAGGAGAGATCGGCAGCTATCGCAGGGTCAAAGATCGTTCTGCGAGGGCAGATCACTGGTCAGGGAACGGTGCAACTCATCAGTCGCATCGACGGAAAGCGCTGTTCAAAAAATACCGTCATGCAAGTCAGGGAAAGAAAACTTAAGCGCTTCGGTAGAGTTCCTTTCGGGGTGGTAGCAAAGCGGATTTCGTTTGCTTTGGTTGGTGATGATGGCGGTGTCCGAGTGGCAGCGTTGAGGATTCGATCCAAGTCAAAAAAATCAGGCGCAAAGCGGGCCAAATCATTACGTAGTTCATGCGATGCATTGATGAATAGTTTTAATTGATTCCGTAGCTTAGCTTAGATCTTTGGGTAGTAAGTTATTGGGGGAAATAAGATCCGCTCGGGCTGCTGAAGATAACCCACCACGTGCCACCCCACGTGTTTCTTCGGCAGCCTTTTTTTGTGTGCAGCGATCAGAAATTCCAGTTTGGTAGTTCGTGTTCGGTTAACAGCATGACTTCCTCCCGGAGGATGGATTGAAAATAATCGATTGCATGATTTGTCAAATGGTGTCACAAGTGGATCGAAGGCTAAAATAGTTGAGTCGGAAAATATTTTTCGACATCAAATGTGTAGCTAGATAAAAACAGCGGATCGATAGTCACACTAGAAAAATCGCGCAGTATTGATTGCTCATGTGTGTCTAAACATTCGCCGATATTGATTTACGTGGATACTCTTTGGCGACATGGGATGAATGAGCTTCCCAGTCTAGACTGAGTATTCCGTTGAATAGGAGAAAAACATGGCAGCTAAGAAAGCTAAGAAGAAGGTTTCCACCAAGAAAAAGTCAACCAAGAAGAAGTCACGTCGTTAGTTGACGGATAACTTGATTGACTAGTTTCTAAACAGACTAGTTAATAAACGGAGAGGGCCCCATTGTTCCGTAAGTTTGCCTCTGGCAGATTTACAGAAGAATGGGGCCCTTGCCGTTGTCGCACGCTTTGCCATTCCTCTGGCAGGCGTGAACGTCGGGTTGCCGATGCTGAATTAGCTCTTAGCCGGCCGTTGAGGGGCGTCGCCCAGCTCATTATTAATTTTCGTGGAGAATGCGGAGGTCACGCCAATTAGAATAATTGCTAATCCAACCATAATCCTACCGCCGTTTTCAACCGTATTATAGAACGCGAGTCTAGCCTTTAGCCGCCGCACGTAGCGCTCTTGTTGATTCATGTTTACTTCAGGGTCGGCGAGTTTTGCCTCACCCTCAACTAGTAGAACTTCGTATCTGTCGTTACGACGGTCGCCATACCAGATATTAGCGAAACCGATCACAAGTAAAAGGAATCCGATTGGGCGTATAGCTCTAGGGAGATTAAACTGTCTCTTCTGTCGAGGGCTCATAGGCGGAGTTCCAGATATCCAACGCTATCCCGAATAGGATACTCTTGGTAGAGACGTCATGGAGTTAGGAAATGGCACGTTATGATCTGCATCCACTGCTTTTCAGTTCGACGCGACTATCGCGTCTTCGATGCCAGCGAGGCATCTCGAATCTTACCTTATTAGTCTTTGGTTCGATGTTGGCGGTGGTGGTCTATTCCGCCTATCAGGTCTTACCGTTCTACTACTCGTACTTCGAGATGCATAACCAAATGCTTTCGATTATCCCTAAAGCTGACACCCTCAAGGACGTTCAGATCCGCAAGCGTTTAATGGGATTCATCAAGGAACTCGACATTCCCGCTGATGAACGCCAGCTTATTCTTGATCGCAGAGATCAAAAACTTCGACTGAGATTAAATTACGAAGAAGTCTATTCGATTCCGTGGAACGATCGAGATATCATTATTCACGAGTTTCCGTTCAGTATCGATGTTGAGGGAGCGTACTAGTAGAATTTCTATTCACCATTCCTATTTAATAGGAGGAGCACGAGAGCGTTGTATTCTCTTTGTGTTCTTAGCGTTCTTCGTGGTGAAAATACTTCTAATCCGAGACTTGAGGATCGTAGTAAAGATCTACTGAGGAGTCTCCTCCGGCAGCTTTAATTCCGTAAATTCCACATTCAGTCTGCGTTTAAGTTGATAGAAAGATCCGAAGTCCTGTGGGCCGATTAAGCTTACCGCTTTGCCACTCGCACCCGCCCGTCCGGTTCGTCCAGTTCGATGAACGTACACCTCCGGCTCGTCATGTAGAGAGTAATTTACGACAAGCTCTAGTTCCTTAATATCAATTCCACGGGCAGCCACGTCCGTGGCGATTAGAAACTTCAGCTCTCCGGAACGTAAGCTTGAGAGCACCGCATCGCGCTCTTTTTGCGAAAGGTCTGAGTTAATCTTACTGGCATTGAACCCGCGACGCTTAAGGTAGGCTTCCACTAAAGTTGTGTCGGACTTGGTGTTGCAGAATACGATAGCGGATTCCGTCTTTTCCGATTTTAGTAGTGCGCACAAGGCGCTAGCTTTACTCGTCACTCCACCATCTACTTTGTAAGCGATGTGTTCAATTTTTGGTCGATCCTCTTCCGCTGTTTGCAGAGCGACACTCTCCGGATTTCTAAGAAAAGTGTAGGCTAAAGACTTAACCGACGGTGGCATCGTGGCGCTGAATAGCATTCCTTGTCGTTGCGGAGGCAACCGACGAAGGATCGCTTTAACTTCTTCCTGAAAACCCATCGAGAGCATCTCGTCTGCTTCATCGAGTACGAAGGTCTTGCAAGTTCGTAGAAGTATCAGTCGTTGATCGATAAAATCTTGAATTCTACCTGGAGTACCGACAACGATACGTGCGTCACGATTAAGTTGTTGTTCCTGTGCATGCGCACTTGCACCTCCGATGATGCAAGCGGGGCTCACATCCGGAGTGATTGACTCCACCACCGCTTTTACCTGGTTAGCGAGCTCTCTAGTCGGAGTAATGATGATAGCTAAAGTCGTGGTCTTGTTGCGAGTGCTCTCGCGAAGCTGAGCTAGAATTGGCAACACGAAAGCAAGCGTTTTACCACTACCGGTCTGTGCCTGAACGACGAGATCTTTGTTCAGCAGAGCGAGCGGGATCGCAGCCGCCTGTACAGGGGTCGGTTTTACAATTCCAAGCGCTTTCATTCGCGCAATCAGCGCGGAGTCGTTGACGATTGATTCGAAGGTAGTTTCTGTCGGCGGTAGGGTTGTAACTTCAGTCGTAGGTACGCCAGCGGCGTTAGGGGGTTCAGAGCTCATTAGTATTTTTCAAAGTAATCCAGCGGTAGTAAAAATCTTCGTTAATCGGCGGCTCGTTCAAGAGCTACGCTCCTTGACTAACGTTTTCGGGTTTAAAGCCGAGGATAAAGTTTCTAGTCACAGTTTTTAAACGGAGGCGGCACCAGGAGAGTGAACGCAGCCATCAACTACATATAAGATGCCACAAACTCACTGTTTGAGCGACCACGGCTCTTTATAACGACCAAGGAATTAAAAACATTAATTATTTCAGGTGGTTAGTTGTTACTCTAATTGCATATTGTGATACACGTGCTGAACATCTTCGTCTTCTTCCATTTCCTCGATGAATTCTTCGATCTCCTTTTGTTGCTCAGGCGTCACCTCCACTGTGCTAAGCGGCAGACGTTGTAGCGTGGCGCTCTTGATATCGATTTGTCGTTTCTCAAGTGCTGCTTGTAGAGCTACGAAGTTTTCAAATGAAGAGTATAACAAAAACCCCTCCTCGGTTTCGAAGATATCCTCAAGTCCGGCATCGATCATCTCAAGCTCAAACTCGTCAACATCGCCGGTAATTGGTGGAATCGCGAATACTCCTCGACGTTGAAACAGAAAGCTCAATGCTCCGCTGGTAGCCATGGAACCTTCGTGATGCACAAAGATTGAGCGCACGTTAGCAATAGTTCTAGTGGTATTGTTAGTCGCAGCCTCTACGATCACTGCGACCCCGTGAGGGGCGTAACCTTCGTACACAATTTCAGAAAGCGAAGCTTCGTCTTTGCTTGCGGCGCGATTTACCGCAGCATCGATCCGATCTTTAGGCATGTTAAGGCCGCGTGCAACTTGTATCGCTGCTCGAAGCCTCGGGTTCGTGTCTGGATCCAATCCTCCAAGTTTGACGGCGATTGCTATTTCACGCCCTACTTTGGTAAACGCTCGCGCCATTTTAGACCAGCGCGCGAACATCCGATCTTTTCGTTTCTCAAATATACGACCCATCTAGACTCCTTAGGAAAATCGGTGCCAGCCTTATCGGCGCGGTACGGATAATAGGTCATTCGCGTGGCGTGTAAAGAATGAGGCAGTATGGTACCGATTGGCTGGTGCACGGCAATTCTTTGAAGGTAAAGATCTTAAGGCTTTTAGCCTGTGCAGCCGGAATTGCGTTGCTTTGGTACCGTAAGCCGCAAAGTTTCACCCGCCCTCAAATCTGGGCAGAAGACGGCGTGGTCTTTTTTCAAGAAGCGTATCGACTAGGTTATGATGCGCTCTTTGAGAGGTATGCCGGATATTATCACGCTCTCCCGAGGCTAGCCGGTCTTGCAGTGGAGCGGTATTGGCCAAGTTACGCCCCGGAAGTATTCACCGGAGTCTACGTGGCAGTCGTGCTCTGGATTGGATGGTTCGCCACCTCTTCGCGAGTAGGATTGTGGCGCGGAGTTTCGCTACTTCCTTTAATCCTCCTTGTTCCGGTGGATGGGGAAGTCTTCTTAAATCTCACTAATGTCCAGTGGATGCTCGCGTGGTTACCAGTATTAGTACTTATCGCAACGCCGGCTTCAAATGCGTGGCAGCGCACCCATGATCTAATCTCGGTGGTGTTAACTGGGTTTAGCGGATTGTTCTCGGTATTTTTCTTCCCTCTATTCATGCTTAAGGCGTATTGGGAGCGGACACGCTGGAGCTTTGTATTGTTGATAGCGAATTTGATTTGCGCCGTAGTTCAGGCCAGCGGATTTGGCACGGTGCAGCGGGCGCCAATGGTTTCCGATCCGATCTACTCCGACTATTGGCGTGTTCTAGGACGTCCGATTAATGCGCTGCTGTACGGCCCGATGACGCAGCTCGGATCAGAATTTGCGTGGCAGCAATCTGGATTTGGTTTTCTAACTTTGGCGCTGATTGGCCTAGGAGGAGTGCTTTCGATTCAGCGTCGAAATCACACCGCCATGTATCTGTTTGGTGCGTGCATATTAATGTGGTGCGCAGTGTTGATAAGTATTAGCGGCAATCCGTCGATATTGCTCTTCGGCGGCGCGCGCTATTTCTTCCTTCAGGCTGCGTTGTTACCAGCGGCATTTTTCGTTTCCGGATTACTTTCTCCAGCACTTACAAAGGGGCTAGCGCTCGCCTACGCTGCTCTTGTTCTGCTGAATTTTTCTCAGTACTCAGACCCTCCCTTGGAAGACCTGCGTTGGAAGCGCCAATTAAAGTGTCTTAAGCCTGGTCCGTCGCTGGGCGAAAATGTCAAACCCGAGCGCACCTGTCGTATTAGAGTGCACCCGATTCCGTGGTACATGGAATTTTCGGTGCGAAAGGGCCCGGATTGATCCCGCCGCGGTTTGTATGCAGTATCGCTGTATGTCGGCGGTTAAGAAATTGTTTGAACGGTGTGTTCCTAATTCGTGGATTCCGCGAGATAGTTCGGCGCACGCTGATGCCGTAAAATCTTCGAAGGCAGCAGTTCCGCTTCGATGTCTCGACACACCCACTGCGATGCCAACTGGAGAGACCTTTGAGCTGGCCGGTTGGTTTGCATGCGCTCACAAGATATCGCGCGTTGTGTTTCTTGGTTCTTCAGAGTTCGAGATTCCACTTCAAACCCGGCCAGATGTTGCAGCTGCGCACGTTGATTTCCCGTATGCGGTTGGATTTCGCGGTGCGGTTCCGGTCGCTGCGCTTAATTCCACGACGATTCGAGTGCGTGGATATTATGAAGATGCTTCGAATGGCGGATTTATCGACGGGTTATTTCCGCTTCCGATCGACGAGTCGCAGCGTATTGATCTTAAAGGGCGTAAATTCACAAAGCTCTCCGGGCATCTTTGTTGTCCTAAATGCTCATCTGGTATGGGCGGGTCTGTTTGTCAGAAATGTGGAGCCGCGTTTGAGTTTAATGAGCGACATCTAAATTTCTTGCCTCCCGACTTGCGGGAACAGTTTAAGATAAGCGACACCGCCAACATTTCCGCTAACGGTTACGATGAAACTGCGGTCGATATAATTTGCAACCATGCCGATGGACTGGTGCTTGATTGTGGCGCTGGTTTTCGCGCTCTTGAGTATCCCAACGTAATTAATTTTGAGATCGTAAACTACCCGAGCACCGATGTGCTTGGGGTTAATGAGCGGTTGCCGTTTGCTGACAACACATTCGACGCGGCTTTTTCCCTGGCCGTGCTTGAACATGTAAAAGATCCGTTTGCTAGCGCTAAGGAGATAGCGCGGGTACTAAAACCCGGTGGTGTGCTCTATTGCGTTGTTCCGTTGCTCCAACCGGTGCACGGCTACCCGCACCATTACTATAATATGACCTCGCAAGGCTTGCAGAACCTGTTTGAGGAGATGGATATTCAGCAGTCAGGTGTGTTAAAAAGTGGATTGCCGATCTGGACGTTGACTTGGTTTCTTAGAAGTTGGGTGGATGGACTGAGTGGTTCAACTAAGAAAAGTTTCTTGGATCTCAAAGTATCAGACTTAATAGGTGATCCCTTGAATTATCTTAACCAACCGTACGTAGAGCAGCTTGGAGCGCAAAAAAACTTAGAGCTTGCGAGTAGCACGATGATACTCGCGACGAAGAAAATTTAGAATTAATAGAAGCGGCAGTATATGAATAAGATTATTTCTGTAGTCTTTCTTCTTGTAGCGAGCGTCTGTCTTGCTATTCCTGCGCTTTGCGACGACAAAGTATCTTCACAGGCTGCATGGCAACTAATCGATACAGGGGCTCAAGTGATCGATGTTCGAACGCCGGAAGAGTTTGCAGCGGGGCATCTACCGATGGCGAGGAACATCGACTACGAAGATATTCTCTCGCATTTAAACGAATTGGATTCGGATAAATCGAAAACGATCGTTGTGTACTGTGCGAGCGGTCGTCGTGCCGGAAAGGCCAAAAAAGCGTTAGAATCCGTTGGGTATACTCGAGTGGTGAACGCTGGCGGCTATGATGAGTTGTACGAGGCAAGACCTACTCACGGCCATTAAAATGGCTTTGCCAACCCGGACCGCGGACCGGCTTGTCCTTCGTAGCCTTGGCGTAGGAGGATGGTCCGCTTGATCGCTCTCTACCATCCGATCGTGCGGACCAGCGGTCACTGCTGTCCGGTAGGAAATGAAAATTTCCTTGTAAGA
>JBGSNS010000236.1:0-10294 GCA_041739515.1 Bdellovibrionota bacterium | reverse complement strand
CAATGATTAAAAAGCCAATAAAGCTCTCGCAGCATCCGTGATCTTAGAAACACTCGGCACCACCACATCCATTAACTTGATATTGTGCGGAATCGGAATGTCGCCCACCGCAAGCCGCTTAATCGGCGCGTCAAGCTCCATAAACAACTCATCGCTAACGCAAGCCGCAATCTCGGCGCCGAATCCAGCCGTAGCTCCATCTTCATGAACTATTAAAAGCCTGCGTGTCTTTTTCACCGACGAGAACACCGCTTCTCTATCCCAAGGCGAAATGGTGCGCAGATCAATTACTTCAACCGCACCTCCAATAGTTTGAGCAGCCGCAAGCGAGCGCTCAACCATCGCTCCCCAAGAAACTATCGTTACGTCGCTTCCGTTCTGCAGGATCGTAGCCTTGCCGAACGGAACAACGAATTCATCACCTGGATACGGCCGTCGGGCCCATGCATTGTCTAAAAGATTTCGATGCTCAAAGAAAACAACTGGATCGTTTCCGCGCATCGCAGAACGAAGCAACCCGACTGCGTCGGTGGCGTTACTAGGGAACGCCAAGCGCCAACCAACGCTATGCGCAAACATCACTTCATCGCACACCGAGTGCCACGGGTCCCCTACCTTGGCAAATCCACCCGGCATTCTAACGACCATCGGGGAAGCGAACCTGTTCGCGGTTCGCCAACGCATCGTCCCGATATTATGCAATTGCTCGGTTGCTGGATCTGCGTATTTTCGAAACTGAATTTCAGCTACCGGCATTAGTCCGGCAAGCGCCATACCGACAGCTCGCCCGATGATGCCTTCTTCAGACAAACTCGTATCAAAGACTCGCTTGTCCCCGTATTTTTCCTGCAACCCAAGGGTAACCGCGTGCACTCCGCCTTTCGGTCCAACGTCTTCACCGAATACAACTAAGCGATCATTGCGTGAAAGTTCGTGATCAAGCGTCTTGCGAATCGCAGCGACCATATTGACCCGCGGCTGAGCTTCGTCAGTGGCAACCGCTGCTTGCTCAACACTCGTTCCACCATCGATACTACGACCTTCTGCAAGCAAACCGCCCACAGTTTGCGTCTCACCTGGCTCGTAGAATTTATATTTATATACCGATGTAACGCTCGGATCCGGGCGCGCTAGGGAAGCCGCTAATGCAGCACGGGCTTCGGTTTGCGCATGCTGCTCCATCGCCTCCCATTGCGTTTCACTGCAAAAAGTGGGGACGACGGTATCGCGCAGCAACAGCAACGGATCCCGCTTCTTCTCCGCTTCGATCAAACCAGCTGGCTTGTAGCTTTGGGTATCTTGTCCTGAGTGCCCGCTTAAGCGCGGAACTGTGATGCGAATCAACGCGGGCCCCGCGCCACTTGCGC
This sequence comes from Bdellovibrionota bacterium, assembly GCA_041739515.1. GTDB lineage: Bacteria > Bdellovibrionota_C > UBA2361 > UBA2361 > UBA2361 > JBGSNS01. The sequence continues at coordinate 8,927 of JBGSNS010000236.1, read as the reverse complement.
GAACGAAATCAACTGCGCTGCGCAACGTATCGCCACACTTAGAGAGATCCATCCCATCGTTTTCAAAGATCTTTAAACCCTGAAAACTGGCCAGATTGGCAGCTGCATTTCCGCCCGGAGTTTGAAAAGTGCTGGGGACTGAAATCCCAAACCCGTTATCCTCAAGATAGAACAGTACGGGAAGTTTTTGAGTCGTAGCGATCGTCAACGCTGACCAAAATCCACTCGTTGCAACGGAACCATCTCCGAACAAAACGCACGCGATAGCCCCCTCGTACGCGCCATCTTTTAATACCTCTCGTCGATACCGGATCGCCTGCGCCCACCCAGCAGCCGGAGTAAATTGCGACCCCACGTCTCCGGACATCGGAATTACGGTGGCTCCTCCACGCGACGGCATATTACAGACTACGCCGATGTCTCGTCCGTCACTAAATCCTCCAGAGCGCATAAGCGGTCCAGAGAATCCATCCTCAGCTGATAGTCCTAGCGCCAAGAGCAACGGTCGTGAACGATAGTATGCCGACGCACAGTCCTTCGGATGGTCAAGCAACGCGGCGAGCATTATCTGGGTTACATCGTGGCCGCGCGCCGAGAACTGATAAAGGACTTGTTTATTTGGAACGAGCTCACTTTCTTCGATGAAATCGAGTTGCCTAGATAATAGCGTAAACTCAGCGATCCGTTTCCAATCAAAGGTCGAATCAGAAGCGGAAGCTAGTCGAATGGTAGTTTTAGTCGTTCCTCGCGCCATTCCGGTCTACTCCCAACAACAATATACTAAGCGATAGGTTAAACGATTAGGTCTCCGCCTTTTAAGCCGGCGCAGCTTTCTTTGCAATTCACTTCACCTGGTGAATACTACACCCCTATGACGCTACCTACCGGAGAATCCGAGCCGATTACGAGTGTAATGCAAAACGGAATCGCTACCATCACGTTTAATCGACCTGAGAAGCTGAATAGTTTTAACATGGGTATGGCCACCGCGCTCCTGAACGCCCTTAAAACGGCCTCTGCGGACACAAAAGCCCGAGTAATCGTGATTGCGGCTACCGGAAAGGCCTTTTGCGCCGGGCAAGATTTAAGCGAGGTGCTCCCCAAATCCGGAGAGAAGCTCGATTTAGGGCGGATCGTCGCGGAAAGTTATAATCCGATCATTAGAGCGATCGCCGAGTCCCCTAAGCCCGTTATCGCCGCGGTAAACGGAGTGGCAGCTGGAGCGGGAGCCAACCTAGCGCTCGCGTGTGATTTTGTGATCGCTGGCGAATCAGCTTCGTTTATTCAAGCGTTTGCTAGGGTCGGTTTGATTCCGGATTCCGGCGGCACATATTTTCTGCCACGAATTCTGGGTTTAGCCCGAGCCAAAGCTATGACGATGCTGGGGGAGAAAATCTCAAGCAAAGAACTGCTAGCTCTTGGAGCGATCTATAAAGTTGTCCCGGATACTGAAGTATCATCCGCCGCTTCAGAACTCGCTGCAAAGTTAGCTATCGCCGCCACTGGAGCGCTCGGACTAACTAAGAAACTGCTGAACGCGTCATTCGATACCGGGCTAACCGAACAACTCGCCGCTGAAGAGCAAGCGCAAAGGGAATGCGGTTACAGCGAGGACTATTCAATCGGGGTGACTGCTTTTACTGAACGCAAAACGCCGAATTTCACCGGCCGTTAAAAGGATCAACAGCATGACAAACATTGCAAGTGAAAACAAAGAACAGATCTCCGTTATCGGAGCTGGGACGATGGGAAGCGGGATCGCCCAATTAGCGATCATCCACGGACATCCCACCGTATTGGTGGATGCGAACGAAGCTAGTCTCGCTCGCGGAACGGATGCGATTAGGAAGAATCTCGATCGCGACGTTGAAAAAGGCCGCAAAACTGCGCAACAAGTAGCTTCCGCGCTGTCTCTTCTCACCGCTTCGTCAGACATAGCAAAATGTAAAGGGTCAGAGATAGTAATCGAGGCGATCGTTGAATCGTTGCCGGTCAAAGAAGAGTTATTCAGCAAATTAGAATCGCTACTTGCTCCAGGCGCGATACTGGCCTCAAACACGTCGTCGCTGTCGATCGCTGCGTTGGCGGGAAGTCGCAAATCTCCGGAGCGAGTCGTAGGTGTTCATTTTTTTAATCCTGCACCGTTAATGAAACTCGTCGAGATTGTTCCTGGTCTTTTAACAAATCCGAGCGTCACAGCGCGCTGCTCAGCGCTTGTTACATCGTGGGGGAAAACCTCTGTATGCGCAAAGGACACACCGGGCTTTATCGTCAATCGCGTAGCTCGCCCGTTTTACGGTGAGGCGTTGCGAATAGCGGAGGAGGGTCTTCCCTACGCCAGCATCGATGCCAGCATGAAGGACCTTGGATTTAAAATGGGTCCGTTTGAATTGATGGATCTTATCGGCAACGATATTAACTACGCTGTAACATGCTCGGTATTCGAATCGTTTTACTACGATTCACGCTACCGACCTTCGATTTTGCAGCGCCGAATGGTTGAGAACAATCTTCTCGGCCGCAAAACGAAGCATGGATATTACGATTATCGCTCCGGAGATGCAGCTGTCCTGTCAGCCTCACGACCAAGCGTCGAGATAAGCGATCGAATTCTCGCTATGTTAATTAACGAGGCTGCTGAGGCGGCACGACTACAAATCGCCTCTCCTAAAGAGATCGATCTCGCCATGACTCTCGGAGTTAACTATCCTAAAGGGCTTTTAGGATGGTGCGACGAGTTAGGCGCAGCTAAAATCGTGACGCAGCTCGATGCACTAAAGGCGCGCTACGGCGAGGAGCGATATCGAGCCTCCCCATACCTTCGAGACTTAGCAGCGAACAACGGAAAATTTTTTAAGTAGTATTTGGAGCGACCAATGAAAGAGGCTTTTATCGTTGGTGGAATCAGAACACCGATCGGGAACTTCGGCGGAGCGCTTTCATCTGTTAGAGCGGATGATTTAGCTGCCCATGTGATGGCTAGAACGTTAGCAAAATTTCCATCCCTTGACCCCGCTGCGATCGGAGATGTGGTGTTTGGTTGCGCGAATCAAGCTGGCGAGGATAACCGTAACGTTGCACGCATGGCCGCTCTAATCGCAGATCTGCCGGTATCGGTTCCTGGTCAAACCGTAAACCGCCTATGCGCCTCAGGACTAAGCGCCGTAGTTGATGGAGCACGCGCGATTAGACTTGGCGAGGCGGAAGTAATTCTCGCAGGCGGAGTTGAGAGCATGAGCCGCGCTCCGTGGGTGATGGCTAAACCGACCGCTGCATTTTCTCGTTCTCCAGAAGTTTTTGATACCACGCTTGGATGGCGCTTTATCAATCCGAAACTAAAGGAAAGCTACGGAGTGGATTCGATGGGTGAAACCGCCGAGAACGTGGCTGCGGATTTAAAAATATCACGCGAAGCGCAAGATACTTACGCTTGCTCCAGTCAGAGAAAGGCCACGGCCGCTCAACAACGAGGTTTTTTCAAAGATGAAATTGCCCCAGTCACCGTCGCGCTTGGGCGCGGCAAAACCGCCGTGGTATCGGACGACGAGTTTATCCGTCCCGACACCACGATGGAAACGTTAGCAAAATTAAAGCCGCCGTTTCGCAAAGATGGATCGGTCACGGCGGGGAATGCATCCGGGATCAACGACGGTGCGTGCGCCGTGTTGCTTGCTTCGGAAGCTGCGTGCAAGCGTTACGGGTTAACGCCACTTGCGCGAGTCGTTTCATCCGCAGTTGCCGGAGTTGCACCGCGCGTCATGGGCCTTGGGCCAGCGCCAGCGATTAAGCAGCTTTTGACACTTACACAGTTATCTTTGAAAGACATCGAGCTTTTGGAGTTAAACGAGGCGTTTGCGGCACAAGTTTTAGGAGTCTGTCACGAATTAGATATTTCCGGAGACGATCCACGCATAAATCCGAATGGTGGAGCGATTGCGCTTGGACATCCGCTCGGAATGTCTGGGGCGCGGTTAGTGTTGACGGCAACCAGAACACTCGCAGCCACGAATACAAAACTGGCGATCTGTTCTATGTGCATCGGGGTTGGACAAGGAATGGCTGCGCTAATAGAGCGGGCGTAGCTTACCTAGAACTTGACGCGATACTCGATCATTACTGCGTTTCTTTTTTTGACCTCAAGATTTACGCGACTCGACTCCCCCTTCCATAGCACCGCCTCACGCGTTAAAAGCATTTTCCCTATGTCGTACACAGGTCCTGTGCGTTGATTAAGGTATTCTCTAATCTCTGAGCGAAGAGAACGAGGCTGGGCGCCACTGTTTACCCGCTCATACGTTAACCGCACCAGCCTCTCCTCGCTGAATGCACTTACAGAGACTAATGCGCCGATTAAGATACCGAGTATGAACTTGATGTTTATCATGCAACCGAACTAACGGTCGGCATGATTGAGGAGAGGATTTAGAAAGTGGTTTGATTAGTTTTTCAAAACACGGAATCTTCGGAGTCAGAGTACGAGAATCGCGTAAGGGCTTGCTCTGGAGTCATGGAAAATTTCTCAGAGCCCGAATCGTATTGGATATAGTTCGACGCTGCCGGAGCACAAAGCCATTCTCTCACATATGGCGGAGAGAGTTTCGTAACCTTTGCTAGTTTTTAGTAGGAAAGCGGCCCTGATTCATGTAGTGCCTCATATAGACCTAGACGCTCTCCCCGATCTGGACTAGAGGGACTCAAAATGCGCCTTCGAGGTCTTGAAGCATTGACCCAACGAGCGAGTGGAGTTTTGACTCATCCATAGAATATCTCCTTGATGGCAATCGCGTATCTCTAAATGTCTTGTGAAGGACGAAAAGCTCAGTGATTTTTGCGAATCCCACGCTTGCACCGTTTGGGACAAGCTAAGAGGGCGTCATGTTTTCTAAAATTAAACCCCTTCCCCGATTCTTATTCGGAGAAGGGGTAATAATTATTTAACCTTTACAATAGCTGGTGGAGCCCATGTCCCTTCACCTGGTGGAAGGATCGATGGAGGCGTCACCTTTGGCCAATAGAGGCGCATCACGAGATAAACTAAATCGTTAGGTGCAGGAAGCCAATTAGATTCCTTGTCTGCGCCAGGCGTCTCTTTCTGTATATATATAGTTAGCGAACCGTCCGGATTCCTTTTCAGGCTCGGCTCCATCGGCGAGTTAATAAGATATCGATTAATCGGATTCTTAATTAACAACTGTGTCTTACCATCGTACATGGTTATCGACCAAAAAGCGTTGACCGGCGGAAGCTGTCCTTTAGCAAATGTAAGTGTGTAGTTGTGCTTACTACCATCCAACGGTTCGCCATTGGCTAGAGTTTTAGTTAATGGATACGTCGCCTCAACGGCGTCGTTTCCATATATGCCGCCCTTTGCTCCGGCCGCACGCAGTAACCAGTTGCCGTTGAAAAACTCTCGATCACCGAAATATGAGCCAACTTTCCAACCGTTTATAACCTTCTCACCGTCTGCAAGGTACTTGGTCACCTTCGCTTCACCACTCTTCATTCCCTCGATGAGTGCCATTTTATTTTCCGGTGAAAAATCCTTCATTGAAAACTGCTTTCCAGCTCTGACTCCCAGCTGTGCAAGTTTTGCGCGAATCTCTTTCTCTTCTGAGCCAGGGGGCGCAAATTGCAAAGCAAAAGCCAAGTATTCAAAAAATCCTTCCTTCAAAGAAGCTTTATCAATTTTCGGGAAATCAACAGCAGGTGCTGCTGGAGGCGCTGACTGTTTAAGAAACGATGACAGCGGCTGAGCTTTGTAACTATTCTGAATCTTAACTACGTTAGGCATGTCCGACTCGCCAAATAGCTGAGTGCGAAAGCCTGCCAAAGAAAAGTCTGTCGTAGAGTGAAAAATCTTCTTGATACCAGCAGGCTTTTCACCATTCCAGTTTGGACCGACTACCATATAGTCACCGGCTTCGCTGCCAGTGGCTCGGCTACCAATATAACCATAATTAAAGGTATTCCCGTCTTCGAGTTGCACTGCGTAATAGCGAGACTTTTCAATCGCAGGAACTGAAATCACCATCGGCTCTGCACGCAGATCCATCCAAAGAAAAGAGTATGGTGTATCGCTATTTGGAGTAACGACCGCCGTGTCTTCATATGTAAACACACGCGCCTCGTTCTTAATCTCATTAAACGGCGCCTTAAATTGCCCAGAGTTGCGGTCAATAGCGTAGTCGTACATCACCGCGTAGTTCATAACGATCGGCAGACCATAAATGAACCCCTCTTCGGCTAGCGCCCGTATATCGGAAGTACTAGGAGCGCGCATGCTGGCCTTTTGGTCAGCACTATCATTTTGAGCGATCACGATGCTACTGCATCCAATGACCGTAGCTATTGCGAGTGTTGCCTTCTGCATCACCCCAAACAAAGAACTTTTTTTCATATAATGCTCCTAATTATTGTAAAAAATGAAAACCTAATAGTCTTGGCTCAGGGTGCATCGACTTAGACAGTTCATTTATATTGAGATCGATCAGAAGATTCTGCTTTTCGTTTCTGAAACAATCTCTAGGAATGGGAATTGGGGAAACGCAAAATATTAAAATCTCGATTTTCTCACCATTGCCCAAACAATGTCGCCGTACGATAAACTGCTCAACTTCAATGTCAATTAAAAGCGTGAGAGCTGCCCCAAGAGAGTAAAGCGGCGAGAAAATGCGACCGTCCCTAAGTGATCCTAACGAATCCTGATTAAATTCCACCACAAAGCACGAAGAACACAAAGTGGGATTGGTTCTACTTTGTGTTTTGTGGTGAAGAAATTTTTAACTGCCCATTAAAACGATGAAGTAAATCGAGATTGTTCCACCAAGTGTCTGGTATTGACAAATTTTTGTCACACTTTCGTGGGGATTCGTCAGGAACTATCCCTCATTTCAAGTGTTACCCGATACGAGAGGTAAAAATCACCAAGCTCATTAGTAACATCAGCGCTGCGGGCACGGTCTTTGTTAGTGGATCTCCCACTTTAGCATGCATCGCCACCGCCCCGACCATTAGCATGGTTATCATCGCGGCTGATGGCAAGATCAGTGCCGGATACCAGAGTCCGGCAATTAGAATAAGAGCAGAGGAAATTTTTAAAAATCCTACGAGCGAACAAAACCAACTGGGTAAGCCGTAGACTGCGAACTCTTCCTTTATATTTTTTGCACTTCCACCCCGATACGCCGTGCTCCAGTTGGCTCTTATAAGCCAAACATTTAATAAGCCGAAGGCCACAATTAATTGGAGGAGCATTAGAGCGTAGTAAGTCATAAGGGGTCATTTCCGAATAAACTTTAACGGTGCTAAAGGTGCTACTCGGTCATCAAAATTGCAACCTTTATTTTCTCAAGACGAATGGACACTGTACAAATTATCGCACAGTGTCTCTCGGCGATAGCTTTTGCATCTTACGGGGTCGCATGCTTCTTCTCACCTCATATACGGTCCGAGTTCGAACGGTATAGGCTAGCGGGCTTAAGGCGCATTACCGGATTTCTTGAGATTGCTGGTGCGGCGGGGCTGTTGGCGGGTTTCTTCTACGACCCGCTCCGGATTTTAGCAGCTGGATGCCTCGCTCTGCTGATGACTTTTGCCATTCTTGCCCGAGTTAGGATTAAAGATTCCTTCCTCGCAATGCTTCCAGCGATTGTATTGTTGGTTCTCAACATCTTTATCAGCACAGCTCAATGAGCTAACCGAATGATTAGTGTCTAGGCGGGAGGAGGCTTGAGAATAGTCGGCATCGCCTTGACAGTGCTGTAAATCCCGCATTGCGATTCGGTATTAGCAGCATCGTAGCCACACCCACCCCCTGTCTAATTTCCCCATTCCAGCGGTACAATTCCTACCTAAGCGAGTTATCTTCGGGATCTTATAAGTGGAACAAACAAATAAAATTTTCATCATAGTTGGTGGTGGGTCGGGAATCGGGAGAAACGTGGTGCAGAGATTGGCCCAAAACTCGCACAATAGAGTTGTCGCTGTGGGCAGAGGAAGAGAGGCTCTCCAAGATCTTAAATTTTTCGGTCAGGTAGAAACAATCGTCGCTGATGCCTCGCAGCAGGATGCCGTGAAGATGCTCTATCACACAGTCTCGCAGATGCCAGGCCGAGTTGCTGGGGTGGTTAACTGCGCTGGGTCAGTCGTATTGAAACCCGCTCACTTGGCGACACTCGAGGAATTCGATGCTGCGATCCTTGCTAACCTCACGACTTCGTTTCTGCTGACAAAGTACGGCGTTCCGCTGATGAACGAACATGGCGGAAGTTTTGTTTTTTTCTCCACCGCTGCTCTCGCTGCCGGTCTTCCTAATCACGACGTTATCGGCGCTGCGAAGGCTGGCGTTGAGGGCTTGACTCGAATGTGCGCAGCGACATATGCCAGCAAGAAAATTCGATTCAATGCATTAGCTCCTGGGTTAGTGCGGACACCGCTTACCGCGCGCATTCATGGAAATCCCACCGCTGCCGCCGCCTCTTTAGCGATGCATCCGCTCGGTCGTTTCGGGGAACCAGAAGAGATAGCCTCTTTGGTGAATTGGCTACTGGATGAAGATGCCTCAGGCATGACCGGTCAGGTCATCAACTTCGATAGCGGCTTAAGTCTTAAGACAAAGGCTCCGTAAACCACCATACTAAATGATCAACTCGCTATTCACGACTTTCTCTGGGATTGGCACGAATGCGGAGCTCATATCGTTATGCTCTCACCTTGAGCTCGCATCCACCCTGATGCTCACCGGGCTAATCTGGATGGTTCAGATCGTTCATTATCCGTTGCTGGCCTACGTTGGGAAGGAAGGATTTACTGAGTACGAGAGACGACACTGTTCAAAGATTACGTGGGTTGTTGCTCCACTGATGTTTACAGAGCTTGCAAGCTGCTTGGGGCTTGCGTTTCTCAGCGGTTGGGATCCTAAGGTGTGT
>JBGSNS010000113.1:0-3695 GCA_041739515.1 Bdellovibrionota bacterium | reverse complement strand
TGTCGAAGATCACGATTGTATCGTTTACCGAATATCCTAGGATCGTTAGCGCGGCTGCCACCGCACCCATGTTAATCGTATGACCAAACGCTAGATAAATACCCGTGGCGATAATTACATCGTGAAACACGGCCACGACTGCGCCGAGTCCGAACGCAAATTCGAATCTAAACGAAATATATATAAGAAGAAATATACACCCAAGGATGGTCGCCAAGAGGGCGTTCCAGCGCAGTTCGGCGCCAATCGTGGGTCCAACAAAATTCGTTTGAAGCAACTCAAACTTGTTAGGCGAAGCAGCTTTCAACAACGCCACAACTTTGTCTTTAGCCTCTTCGCTAGTCGACGTTCCGTTCACCGCCCCGAATCGAACTGAATACTGTGACTTATCGGACTCGAAACGCTGCACTACCGGTTCAACCACTCCTCCTGCATCGAGCGCCTCTCGCAACATCGAACTCGTAGCAGTAGAATCAACTTCAACTAGATAGTCGTATCCGCCCTTGAAATCAGTCCCATACTTTCGCTCCCCCTGCGAAACCCAGACGTAGATAGCGAAAACCGTGAACATAAAAGAAATCGCCATAGCGATCTTCCATTTGCCGATGAAATCGATGTTCATTCCTTCAGGAATCAGCCTAATCATAATACTCACTACAAAATTAAATTACTTAGCCAACGCTCAGGCGCTATATCGCCGAACGTTATATGGACAGTCCGTGTTCGTTACCCTTCACCTCAAAAATATCGAATAGCACTCTGCATACAAACAAAGCGCAAAACAGATTAATCCCGATGCCAATTCCCAACGTAACAGCGAATCCTTTAATCGCACCGGTTCCCAGAAAATACAGCACAATTCCGGAGAGTACGGTGGTCACGTGACCGTCGATGATTGCAGACGACGCGTTGGCAAACCCTTGAAACACAGACGAGTCGCGACTCGATCCGTTTCGTAACTCATCACGAATTCGCTCAAAGATGATCACGTTCGAGTCCACCGCCATACCGATCGTCAAAGCCAATCCAGCGAGACCAGGCAACGTAAGGGTGGCACCAAACGCTGACAGCGCAGCGATCGTGAACATTAAATTGAACAACAGAGACACGTTCGCAATCCAACCGGATTTCTTATAATAAATCGCCACAAAAACGACGATCCAGAGAAAACCTATGATAATGGCTATCACTCCAGCCCGGATCGACTCCTGACCAAGAGTTGGGCCCACGGTTCTCTCTTCAAGCACCTTTAGCCCAGCCGGCAGAGCGCCGGCTCTGAGCACGACGGAAAGTTCCTTGGCTTCATCTTGGGTAAATCCTCCGCTAATCACGGCGTTGCCGTCTGGAATTGGTCCCTTAATTACCGGGCTTGAAAACACAATCCCGTCCATGATGATGGCGAGCTGTCGACCAACGTTTTCGGTTGAAATACGTTTAAAGATCTCGCGTCCCTCAGGTGTCATCGTAAGATGAATCTCAAACTGCCCTTGTGGAAATGCAATTGCAGCGGTTTTAACGGAGTCGCCGCCCATAGCTACTTCGTCCTCAACCGTGATCGACTCCCCATCCCGATCCTTAAGCACTACTGAACCGGCAGAGGCAGTGTTAGGAAGGAAACGAAATTCGAGTTTGGCTGTTTTGCCGACAACCCGCTTAACCGCTTCGATATCGGAAAATCCGGCCATTTGTAGCAAAACTCGCTTCTCGCCTTGAGTCTGAATCAATGGTTCCGCAACACCGAATTTATCGACCCGGTTTCGCAGCGTTTCAACTGCCTGGTTCACCGCGCCGCGTTCGATCTCTGCTCGCTGAACCTCCGAGATCCCCAGTGCAATAATTCCCCTGCCGTCTTCGACACGCTTTCCACGGACAGCAACTTGTCGACGATAACTTTCATCTATTAACTTCATCGCCTCATCGACGGAACGCTCAGAAAAAAGCGTTAGTTCTACGCTACCATCGTCAAGTGGTTTTACCTTGGTAACAGGAATTTTCTTCTTCGATCGCAGGTCAGCTCTAATTTGGTTACCGATTCCAGTCAGATGGCCTTTCACCGCCTCAGCAACTTGAACCTCGTATACAAGATGAACACCACCAGAGAGATCGAGCCCCAGACTGAGCGGCTGAGATATCCAGGTTTCCGGCATCTTGTCCCGTAAAATCGTCGGGGCTAAAAATGCCAGCGCAATTACTACGGCACCGATCAAAATAAAAAATCGGTTTCTTGTGTCTGTCGTCATCGAACTTATCGCCACGGATTACCCCTTCACTAAAACTATTACGCTGCCTCTTTCTGCTGCTGCGGCTCAATGCGCCTTAGGATGCTACTAGGCTCAAACTTTACCCGTACACCGGATGCGATCTCGAGCGTCATCGCCTCTTTGTCTATCGTAACTACCCTACCGACAATCCCCCCGGAAGTGACAACTTGGTCCCCTTTTCGAAGTTCAGCCGCTAGCTTTGTCTGCTCTTGCAGTTTTCTCTTCTGCGGTTTAACGACCAAAACGTTAAAAATCATAAACACCATCACAAACATAATCGCCATTCGCAGCAACATGCCGGAGGTGGTTACAGGGTTTGGAGGAACTGCTGTAGCGTCGACTTGAGCCATGACCGCAGTAGCTTGGATAAGGACGAAAACGAGAGAAATAGGTAGGTAGTTCAACATAATAGCAACCGGCTATAACACTAATCCACGTTATCGTGCACCGTCTAGTGTGCGGTTTTACAAATAGAGTTCCTGCATACCTATGCGAGAGCCCTATTGGGCTAACTTTATCGGGCGAAAAAGTTGCTAAAGATGGTATTAGGCCTTTTGCGTACAAATATCAGCCTTTAGACAAGAAAGATTTTAAGTTCGCCGGGTACAATACCGGTCGAATCCCTTCGACATCCTTCAACTAAGCATTATCGCCACTTAGCACGAAGAACTTGTTGAAGGGTATTGAAGCTATTTACGTAAAATTTACGGAAATTTCGCCCCCCCTCCATTCATCCATTCCGGTTCTCCCCAGGCAACTTCCCGTTGCGCTTGCCGATTATGATAGGTGTTGCAGTGTCGCATCTGGGAGAGCACCAAGAACTCGCTCCAGCATTATCGCCGAAGAACTCCAGAGCAAACGCAGCTCTACCGCGTCGTCTGTCACGGACGAGACGAGTTATCTCGGGTCTGGGAAGATCGCTTTCAGCAAACCTATGGCGCTCTCCGATGGATAATGGATAGGGATGGATAGGGAAATCGATTAATTCTACAACGAGAACGGGATGTTATCGAGAATTTTGTTTGAATTAGTTAAAATCACTTAATCTTAAGTGGCCTTCAGTGGTTTGTGGACATCGAACACAGCGTACTGTTCTGCGCCGGGCCTCACTATCCGTCCCGATCTAGTCCGGTCAGGGCTAATTTAAGCTTTTTTACATTCCGAATAGTGCTCATTCGATGATTTTTACGCGCAGATAACTTTGCCGCATTATTTTGCAGAATTTCATCACACATCATCGTTATGTATTTGATCAACACATAGCTCCCCTGCCCTCTTACTGAGACTGCTACGGCGCGGGATCTTTGGCGGTGCGGTAAAGTCCGGTAGCCCAAGCGAGCGCATGGTGTTGGCTATCGCTATCGGGTCGTGCATAAACGCAACGATGCGCATCTTTGCCTGACATCGCGGACACTCCAACGGATCTATTTCATA
>JBGSNS010000092.1:0-3723 GCA_041739515.1 Bdellovibrionota bacterium | reverse complement strand
GAGAACTTCAGTGGGCTCGATCTCAGCGTTCCATACGCGCTCATATTCGGTTCGAGCGGCGGGGAGATTTTCGACTACGATACCTATGTGATGGATTGGCCAATTCATGAACTGCACGTATCACGATCGAGGCTGAGAGGGGAGGGCGCTAAGTAACTTATAGGCCAAGCAGTGCAAATTCGATTAGTGTCTGCGTTTCGTACTCTGATAACGGTCGAAACTTGTTAGGAGCTAACTTCGAACACGGTCGAGGAGTGTCGTTTCCAGCGTCAATTAGTTGTGAGCGGATCTCCCAGGCCTCTCTTTGAGTGAGTTGTATTAAGTTGATTCTCGGCAAGTCGTAAACGGCACAGAGGTAATCCATGAGTGGTTGGCGATCCATGGTATCGATTCTTCGAGCGGCAAGGATGCCGTCTATCTTTTCTGTGATTTTATGACCATTAGTAATTTCGCCGTAGACCAGTACTAACGCTGCGCAGAGATCTCCTAATTCTTGCTGCGCTTCTTGAGTGAGGCGTGCTCGTTCGTCACGATCGATAGCACCTTTCCCGAGTGCACCATCCCCCTCATAGAACGCCTCGAATTTATGGGCTTGAGCAAATGCATCTCGGCCCTTCCGCAAATTGTGGACCACTTCAGACGCGTTAAGAGCTGTGATTCCTTCAGGTGGCACAGGAACAGACACGCCTCCGTGTAAATCTTTGCTTAACCAGCTAGCTGCTGAATTTAACGATTGAATACTACGTTCAAGATGGATTCGTGCCATCTCAGGATCTCCATAGCTCTTGAAGGCATACGTAAAGGAATTTCCAAACGCTTCGACTGGAAGTAGATATCCGCGGCTTCGATCAGAAAGAAGGTTTTGTATCGAAGAAAATAGATCGCGATTTGGTTGAGAAACGGTTTTGATTGCTAATGTCACTGCCTCTAAGAAAGCGACTTCAGAAACACGGGTCGGCAATTCTAGCTCAGCATTACTTATTAGCGCTCTAATTCTTGACTCCAGAGATCCGAGTTCTCGTCCACCGAATACCTCAAGCGGAATATTGCCACGGTTGGCGCTTGAAAGCGCAGCCTTCAACAGATTTCTCGCATCAGGGGGTGATATCTCAGCAACGCGAGACGTTTTGTTGAGGATTTTGCGAATCGTGTCAGCCGATAAGGTTTGGCAACGGAGCTTCGATTCGATTTCATCTAGCAGAGAACAGAGCCTCGCTTGTGCAACTGGAGCATACATCGTTTCAGAATTCGTGCTTGGGGCATACAAACCATTGGCGTCTATTGTAGTGGGTAAGGAGACAGAAGTTGCAACGCCTTCAACGAATTGCGATTCGCCTACTCTAATCGCTGCTCGTATTCCTTCCGCCAGCGTGCAGGCTTCCTCACCAGAGAGATTTTTCCCTTGAGGGAAGATTCCGCATTTTTTGGCAAGAACGGTTAGTAACTCGGCCAGATCTTTATCGGCGAGTAACGAGATCATAGCGTCACGATTGACGCCCTGAGCAGTGAAGGCCGACCCAAAAAGCGCCGCACCACCAACATGCGGCCTCGCCAGCCTGGCGGAACTTGTTCGGCAATCACGGAGTATCGAATTCACGTCACGCGCTGCAAGCTCCTGACCTAGCCGACTAAGCAGCTCGGATTTCTCAGCGTCAAATTTCGTGTGCTCAAGTAATTTAGGATTCGCAGCTATGGGGGTAGGGGAGGAGAAGAGAGCGCCCAATTTCGAAATGAAATTTAGAGGTGGTTGTTGAGGTTGATGATCGAGGATCGGTTTTGGAACGAAGCGCGCTTGAGCAATAGTAAGTCCGTTATGGAGATCGCATTTCTGAGCGAGAGCTAGCCGCAACTTGCTTTGATCCGGTGCTGTTGCACGGGCCAGAGCATTTGAGACGGACGGTTGAGAGACGGCAACGATCATGAAAACTTCTGCTAAAACCTTAACCTTAGGAAATCACTGGTGTTATGGGCGAGAGGGGGGACTAAGTAACATGAAATTAATGGGCAGTTTTTAGCTAGTTGTGCTGAGACTGCGAAGCGTTGCTTCGCAGTCTCAGTAACGCCTTTGTAGGCGCAAATTTATCCAGCCAGGGACCGATTAAGTGCTTTGCATTATTGGTTTTAGAAAAGATGTAGCAAAGTTTGCTATAGACTGCGAAGCAACGCTTCGCGCTCCCAGGGGGAAAAGCAAAGGGGCCTTGCGGCCCCTTTGCTTTGAAAATACTGACGTAATCTTAAATTACATCATATCTCCCATTCCGCCCATTCCACCGTGGCCGCCTGCTGGACCGTGGCTGTGCTTCTCTTCCGACTTTGGAAGTTCGTACACAACTGCGTCGGTCAACAACAACGTACCAGCAACGGATGCTGCGTTGGTTAGTGCGATACGAGCTACTTTGGTTGGGTCGATGATACCGGACTTAACCATGTCCTCGTACTCACCAGTGGCAGCGTTAAAGCCAATGTTGCCCTTCTCGGACTTCACTCTGGCTTCTACAACTGCTGGTTCATACCCAGCGTTCGAAGCGATCGTTCGTAGTGGAGCTGAAAGTGCGTTACGCACGATCTTCACACCGAACATCTGCTCTTCGTTGTCGAGCTTTAGCTTATCGAGAGCAGCAGCTGCGCGCATAAGCGCTACGCCACCACCAGCAACGATACCTTCCTCAACTGCTGCACGAGTTGCATGGAGAGCGTCCTCTACACGGGCCTTCTTCTCCTTCATCTCTACTTCAGTTGCAGCACCAACGTGGATAACTGCTACTCCGCCAACTAGCTTTGCAAGACGCTCTTGTAGCTTCTCGCGGTCATAGTCAGAGGTGGTTTCAGAGATCTGATTACGGATCTGCTGAACACGTGCCTTGATCGTCTCTTTCTTACCGCCGCCATCAATAATGGTGCAGTTGTCTTTGTCGATCGAGATCTTCTTAGCTTTACCAAGCTGTGCCAACGTTACTGACTCAAGTTTGATACCACGATCTTCCGTGATGAACTCACCACCGGTAAGAACTGCGATATCTTCAAGCATCGCCTTGCGACGATCACCAAAGCCTGGAGCCTTAACAGCACAAACTTGTAGCGTGCCACGAATTTTGTTCACAACAAGAGTTGCAAGCGCTTCACCGTCGATTTCCTCAGCGATGATTAACAATGCACGACCAGCCTTAGCTACCTGCTCCAACACTGGGAGAAGGTCCTTCATTGAGCTGATTTTCTTTTCGTTGATCAAGATTAGCGGCTCTTCGATTTCGGCGGTCATCCGATCTGGATTCGTTACGAAATACGGAGATAGGTAACCTCTGTCGAACTGCATTCCTTCAACAACGTCGAGAGTTGTCTCAAGGCCTTTAGCCTCTTCAACGGTGATAACACCCTCTTTGCCGACTTTCTCCATCGCTTCCGCGATGATGTTGCCGATTTCGCTGTCAGAGTTAGCTGAAATTGTACCTACTTGAGCAATTTCTTCCTTGCCCTTAGTCGCACGGCTCATCTCTTTAAGCGTCTCAATCGCTACCTTAACAGCCGCATCGATACCGCGCTTCAAGCTCATCGGATCGTGACCAGCAGTCACGAACTTCAAGCCCTCAGCGTAGATCGCATCAGCCAAAACGGTTGCAGTGGTTGTTCCATCGCCAGCAGTATCAGAGGTCTTGGAAGCTACTTCCTTAACCATCTGTGCTCCGATGTTCTCAAGCTTGCCTTGAAGCTCGATCTCTTTTGCTA
>JBGSNS010000081.1:0-9468 GCA_041739515.1 Bdellovibrionota bacterium | reverse complement strand
ATCAAAGAGAGCTTAATCAATCTGGATTACGAAGCCGCGTTGTATAGACATTATGATCGGCAAGGATATTGGGCGGATGAGCAGAGTGATAAAAACTAATCTGTTAAGCAGTGGGCCAGTAATGATCAGGGACGCAGTCCAGATGTCGTCATGGTGTGCTGTGGAGATGTGCCAACACTGGAAACGCTCGCTGCTGGCGCCATTATTCGTGAGCATCTGCCAGAATTAAAAGTTCTAGGGAACAATGTCGTGGATCTTATGAAACTACAACCGCAATCGGAGCATCCGCACGGGTTAAGCGACATGGATTTCGACGAGATGTTTACTAAAGGCAAACCTATTATCTTTGCATTCCATGGCTACCCATCGTTGATTCAAAAACTTACCTACCGACGGACAAATCACGAAAACGTTAATGTCCGTGGCTATAAGGAACAGGGAGCTATCACTACGCCGTTTGATATGACTGTACTAAACGATCTGGATCGGTTTCATCTTGTAATGGATACGATAGACCGTGTTCCTCAGACAGGAGAAAAAGGTCTCTATCTAAAGCAGCAACTCAAAGAAAAGCTCATGGAACACAAGCTGTACATTAACAAGAACGGCCAGGACATGCCCAAGATTCGAAATTGGAACTGGAGCAACGCTGAATGAATATCCAAATTGTAAACATCTCTCGAACACTGCCTCCCGGTAGCGAAATTCAGCAGTCGATGAATGAAAGTAATTACAAGAAGCTCATCATTGGTAATTGGAAGATGTATACAAGCGCCGCCGAAGCTAGGCGATTGGCGCAGGCGATCGTGGAAGGGCTCAGCGCGGATGATCGAGTACCCGTCGTAGTGTGCCCACCCTTTCCGTATCTAGCCCTTGTTGGAGAGATTCTCAGGGACAGCGGCGTCGCGCTCGGGGCACAGAACCTCTATCCGGAAAATGAAGGCGCTTTCACCGGTGAGGTCAGTCCGACAATGCTCCTCGATCTCGGCTGTGAATACGTGATCGTTGGACATAGCGAGCGACGACAAAAGCTGGGTGAAACCGACACGTTCATCAATCAAAAGGTGAAAGTCGCCTTGGCAGCTGGCCTCGCTGTGGTTCTCTGCATCGGAGAGACTCTGGAACAACGCAACGCTAAACAAACAGAAGCCGTTCTCGATCGACAACTCGCGCAGGGATTACCCAGTGTGTCGTCGGGTTCGTTAAATCGCCTGAGTATCGGATACGAACCGATCTGGGCGATCGGCGAACGCGCGGATCACGCGACTGCTCAGCAAGTTCAGGACGCGCACGCAATTATTCGGCGCTGCTTCGCCAAGATCTTCGATGAGAAATCGGCTAACGATCTTTCGATAAGTTATGGCGGCAGCGTTAATCCAGAGAACGCCGGCTCGCTACTTAGTCGCGACGGTGTAGACGGTGCTCTCGTCGGGTCGGACAGCTTGGACGCTGACCAGTTTTTGGCCATTATCCGGGCTGGGATGAGTGTGTCGCAAGTAACGGAGGAGCATGGGAAATAAAACCAACTTATCGAATCTCGGCACGGTCATCGCTGTGCTCGGAAGTGTCGTGGATATGCGGTTCGATGCGCCTTTGCCGCCTATCTTCTCGTTGCTGAATGCGATGAAGGGTACAATTGCCATCGAGGTATTGGCTCAACTCGACGCGCATCACGTCCGTGGAATCACATTGACGCCCACGCAGGGCCTCGCTCGCGGCATGAAGGTTGAACACACTGGCGGACCACTAAAAGCACCGGTCGGCAAAGGCATTCTTTCACGCATGTTCGATGTATTTGGGAACACAATCGATAACGAAGCCGTGTTGACCGATGTCCAATGGCGCTCTGTACATCAAGCTCCGCCACCGCTTGCACGACGTTCGACTAAATCAGAAATCTTTGAAACAGGCATCAAGGCCATCGACGTGCTTGTGCCGCTCGAGCGCGGCGGCAAGGCGGGACTCTTCGGTGGGGCGGGTGTTGGCAAAACCGTGCTGCTCACTGAAATAATTCACAACATGATCGGGCATCAAAAAGGTGTAAGCATTTTTTGTGGTATCGGCGAGCGTTGTCGCGAAGGCGAGGAGCTTTACCGCGGCATGAAAGAAGCCGGTGTGTTGCCGAATATGGTGATGGTGTTCGGGCAGATGAACGAACCGCCAGGCGCCCGATTTCGCGTAGGTCATGTGGCGCTTACGATGGCCGAGTATTTCCGGGACGACGAGCATCGCGATGTTCTGCTGCTGGTCGACAATATTTTCCGCTTCATTCAGGCCGGAATGGAAGTATCAGGTCTAATGGGCCAAATGCCGTCGCGTTTGGGCTATCAGCCCACTATGGGCACTGAGTTATCGAGGTTTGAAGAACGTATCGCTAACACCGATAGCGGTGCGATCACTTCAATTCAGGCGGTATACGTCCCAGCGGACGATTTCACCGATCCATCAGCGGTGCATACTTTCTCTCATCTCTCTGCCTCCCTTGTGCTCTCGCGCAAGCGGGCGAGCGAGGGTTTTTACCCAGCCATTGATTTGCTGCAATCCAATTCAAAGATGGCAACACCTGGAATTGTCGGCGAGCGGCATTATCTAATAGCGCAGGAAATCAGGAAAACATTTGCGCAGTACGAGGAGCTTAAGGACATCATCGCCATGCTCGGATTAGAACAGTTGGCACCGGAGGATCGCAAAGTAGTCGCTCGCGCCCGCCGTTTGGAGCGGTTCCTCACGCAGCCATTTTTCACCACAGAGCAATTTAGCGGCATTGCGGGAAAGGTCGTCAGTCTTAAGGACTCGCTGGAGGGTTGCGAGCGAATTCTACGCGATGAATTCAAGGACTATCCCGAGAGTGCGCTTTATATGATCGGGCGAATTGATGAGGCAAAGAAAAAGGCTTCGCCCAATGAATCAACAGACAAGTCAGCAGCTAAACCTGATCCAAAACCAAAATCGGAGGTCGAACATGCAACAGTCGACACGTATGCATCTTAAAGTTCTTCTGCCTTATCAGGTCTTCGCCGACAAAATTGGTGTATCGCGTATCGTTGCACAAACGCGTGAAGGATCACTCGGACTCTTGCCGCATCGTCTCGACTGCGTGGTAGCACTCGCACCAGGAATTTTGATCTATGAATGCGAAGGAGCAGAAGAAGTCTATGTGGCCGTGGATGAGGGGGTCTTAATCAAAACCGGGTTGGAAGTACGCATCTCCGTGCGTAACGCAATTGCCGGAGCGGACCTAGGCCAATTGCGTGCGACGGTGGAGCGGGAGTTTGTGAACCTAGACGAGCAAGAGCAGAAAGTCCGGTCTGTAATGGCGAACTTAGAGAGCGGTTTTATCCGCCGCTTTTCGGAGTTTCATCATGAGTGAGAAACCTGAAATCCTGAGACCAAAGGACACGAACGTGTTCAGCCAGAAAATCGGGGCGCTTGCGGCGCGTAAACTCAAAGCGCGGCACAATGCGCCCGAAGTCTGGTTTGGGTTAGGAATGATGGGACTTATCGGCTGGTCGGTGGTGGTGCCGACACTGCTTGGCGCAGCGCTCGGCCACTGGTTGGACACATACCATGCTGGCAAACATCCCTGGACGTTGGCGTTATTGATTGCCGGGCTCGTGATCGGCTGTTTGAATGCCTGGCATTGGGTGGCAAAGGAAGATAGGGAAATGAGAGAAGACACTAAGGAGTGAGACGTTGAGTTTAATATTGTCTTTTGTAGCGGGTGTTATTCTGGGGATGCTGTTCTTTGGCGGCCTGTGGTGGACCATTCGTAAGTGCGTTTCAGCTAAGCAGCCCGCACTTTGGATCTTGGGGAGTTTGTTGTTACGAACGAGCATTGTCCTGGTGAGCTTCTACTTTGTCGCGCTCGGTCACTGGGAGCGGTTTCTAGTGTGCCTTCTTGGATTTGTTATCGCGCGCGTTGTCGTGATGCGACTCCTCCGAGGACAGGCGCCTGAAAGGCCGCAGTGTTTCTCACTGGAGGTCAGCGATGCGTCTTACCCCTGATGAAATGATCTTCTGGCAAGAGGGCTTTTTCAAACTCAACGCCACGATTGTAATTACATGGGGGTTGATGCTCGCACTCGCCGTGGGCGCAAAGATTATTACCCGCAGCCTTTCGATCGGTCTGAAACGCGCCCGCTGGCAAAACCTTCTTGAAATCGTCATTACCGCCATAGAGAAGCAGATTGAAGAGGTGGGCTTGAGTCAGCCGCGAAAATATATAAGCTTTCTGGGCACGCTCTTTTTGTTCGTCGCTGCATCCAGCCTCTGCATTATCATTCCGGGCTACGAACCACCGACTGGCTCATTATCGACCACCGTTGCTCTCGCACTATCCGTTTTTGTGGCCGTGCCGTTTTTCGGCGTTGCGGAGAAGGGGATTGGCAACTACCTGAAGTCTTATCTAAAGCCCACATTCATAATGCTGCCGTTTAACATTATTAGTGAACTTTCGCGCACGCTTGCTCTGGCTGTGCGCTTGTTTGGCAACATGATGAGCGGTGCGATGCTTATCGCTATTCTCCTCTCTATTACGCCATTTATTTTTCCGGTTGTGATGACGGTGCTTGGTCTACTTACGGGAATGGTGCAGGCCTACATCTTTGCCATCCTGGCGGCGGTTTACATCGCCGCTGCTACACGAGTGCGTGAGCCCAAGCCTGAGCTCGAGGAGCAGCATTGAACCTAAAAAGAGCATTAGAAACTATTGTGGTGTCTGATCTGGGCGATTCTATTGAGAATTTCTCGAAATCGGTTCTCACCCTAGCGGTGCTAGGGGTGCGAGCCGATTTTGTCGAAGAATCCCAATATAATCACCAACCTCAGCCACCTCACTACGTTTCTACTGCTCTATTTAGGTTGAAGCATTACCTAAAATATTTACAAGGATAACCTATGGACAGCATGACTATTATAGCGGTGGCATCGATCGTCATCGCCGGCATTACAACTGGCTTCGGCACGATGGGCCCCGCACTCGCGGAGGGTAGGGCAGTTTCAACGGCGCTGAATTCTCTGGCGCAACAACCGGATGCCTCGGCCACCATCACCCGGACTTTATTCGTTGGCCTCGCGATGATTGAGTCAACTGCCATTTACTGCTTCGTAGTCTCGATGATTCTTTTATTCGCGAATCCGTTTTGGAACTACGCAATCGCCGCAGTCGCTCAAACTACAGGAAAGTGATCGTATGTTAATCGATTGGTTCACCGTCGGCGCCCAAGCGCTCAATTTTGCCATCCTGATATGGCTGATGAAGCGATATCTTTATAAGCCAATTCTCAATGCCATCGATGCGCGAGAGAAAAAAATTGCCGATGAGCTCGCGGATGCGGAGAAGAAAAAGGCGAACGCCCAAAAGGACCGCGATGACTTTCAACACAAAAACGAACAATTCGATCAGCAACGCGCAGCCCTTTTAAATAATGCAACGGATGACGCAAAGAGCGAACGCGATCGGCTGCTTGACGAAGCAAAAAAGGCTGCAGATGCATTGGGTGCGAAGCGGCACGAAGCACTGATAAGCGATGCCCATCGACTAAATGAAGCCATTAGCCGCCGCACCCAGCAGGAAGTATTTTCGATTGTGCGTAAGGCTCTGGCAGATCTCGCCACGACGAGTTTGGAAGAACGGCTATGTGATGTATTTATGCGCCGCTTGCGCGCGATGGATGAGGGGACGAAAGCCGGTCTCGCTGTATCTCTTAGGGCAATGTCTGAGCCCGCGTTAGTGCGCAGCGCGTTTGTTCTTCCTCCCGAACAATGCGCTGCTATCCAAAAAGCTATCAACGAAACCTTCTCGGCTGACATCCATCTACGATTTGAGGCCGCACCGGACATCATCAGCGGCATTGAACTCACCACGAATGGACAAAAGCTAGGTTGGAGTATCGCTGAATATTTGACGTCGCTCGAAAAGGGCGTCGATGCACTTCTTAAGCCGAAGGACATTCCTGTAGCTAGTGGTGAGCATAAGCCGAACTCAGAGTCTAGGCCCGAGGTAAAAAGTCCATGAACATGGAAACCGAAAACTTCGAGAGTATTGTCGACAGCGCCCTTGCTTCGATAAGCCAAGTGCGGGAGGCATTCACGCCTCAACTGGCACCGCGGGAGGTGGGAACGATCGCTAGTATAGCCACCGGCATCGCCAAAGTGTCAGGTCTTGCTAACGTCGGCTTTGAGGAGCTGATTCAGTTTCCCGGCGGAGTGCTCGGTATTGCGTTCAACGTGGACGAAGAAGAAATCGGGGTCGTATTACTTGGCGATTACTGGCATCTCCATACAGGCGATGAAGTCGAGCGCACGGGTCGTGTCATGGATGTGGCAGTAGGCGCCGAATTGCTAGGGCGCGTCATAGATCCGCTCGGCCGGCCACTCGATGGAAATGGAGTGGTTGCCTCCACTAAGCGGCTGCCAATCGAGCGGCCTGCTCCGCCGATTATGGCTCGCGCGCCCGTTATGGTTCCCCTTCAAACCGGCCTCAAAGTTATCGATGCTCTGATCCCAATTGGGCGCGGCCAGCGGGAGTTGATTCTAGGCGATCGCCAGACCGGTAAGACAGCAATTGCGATCGACACCATCGTAAATCAGCGCGGTCAGAATGTCGTCTGCGTTTATTGTGCTATCGGTCAGCGCGCGTCCGCCGTGGCGAAAGTCGTTGCAAATTTACGGGAAAAAGGCGCGATGGAATATACCGTCGTTGTCGTGACCGAAGGTAATGACCCGCCCGGTCTTGCTTTCATCGCTCCGTATGCAGCCACCAGTATCGCTGAATCTTTCATGGAGGAGGGCCGGGACGTGTTGATCGTGTATGATGATCTCACTCATCACGCGCGAACCTACCGTGAGATTTCTCTATTGCTGCGCCGCCCGCCCGGACGGGAAGCGTTTCCGGGAGACATCTTTTACATCCACTCGCGCCTACTTGAACGTGCAACACACCTAAGCGAAGAACTTGCCGGTGGTTCTCTCACAGCGCTGCCGATCATTGAAACCCAAGCGCAGGACATTTCAGCCTACATTCCAACCAACCTAATCTCCATCACGGATGGGCAGATTTATCTTTCGCCGTCGCTCTTCGAATTGGGCGCGCTTCCCGCGGTCGATGTAGGAAAGTCCGTTTCGCGAGTCGGTGGTAAAGCACAGCGCGCGGCATATCGCGCGGTGGTCGGCAAACTCAAGCTCGCCTATGCTCAATTTGTGGAACTTGAAACATTTTCCCGATTCGGCGCTCGTCTGGATGAACACACCCGCAAGGTGATCGAGCACGGGCGGCGAATCCGTGCTTGTCTTAAACAACCGGAGCTCTCCCCGGTATCTGTGCCCGAACAAATTGCTGTGTTGCTGGCGTTGAGCGCGGAACTTTTTGACCAAGTGCCGCTTGATCAAATGAAAGATGCAGAACATGTCTTGCGCAAAGCAGTTTCGGATATGCCAGGAGAACTGCGCGCACGGTTGGATAGCGCAGCTAAATTGAGTGATGCAGATCGCAAAACGATTATAGAGATGGCTCGTAAGGCCCTAGAAAAGTTTCTACCCAGGGATACGACTGATAAAGTAACGGATAAGAAATAGCGGATTAAAATAAAGACAGGAAAACAATATGGAAATTCAAATCAATAGCGACAGTAACATTGACTGTCATGTGGGGCTTTCAGATGAGTTCCGAGACGGAATACAGGATGCTTTGAGGCACTTCAGTAATCACATAACGAGGGTGGCGGTCTACCTAAGCGATGAGAATAGCGATGAGAAGCGTGGCCATGACGATATGCGATGTGTGATTGAGGCCCACCTTGTAGGCCGTCAGCCTGTTGCTGTTACTTGTCATGCAGATACCGTGGATCAAGCGGTTGCAGGATCGGCACATAAATTGACTAGATTGATTGGTGGTACCGTTGGACGGCTGCACGACCAGCATATTCATGGGAATGAAGATTCGATTTTGCAGGAGTCGACAGTTGGAGAAGAGTGATGAGTGACAGCACGGCAACAATGCGTCGAAAGATCAGCGGAGCAGGCGATCTCCAGTCGGTCGTACGCACAATGAAGGCCGTGGCTGCATCGAGCATCGAGCAATACGAGAAATCAGTGCAGGCGCTGAGCGACTACTATCGCGCGGTGGAGCTGGGATTAAGTGCGTGCTTTCGCGAAAGTGGGCCGGCACCCGTAGTAGCGGGAAGAAAGGGAGAACTGGTACCTGGTCCAATCGGCGCCATAGTGTTTGGTTCCGACCAGGGGTTAGTCGGTCAATTCAACGATCTGATAGCTGACTATGCGATTAAGACGCTTTCGGCTCTGCCGGGAAAACCAAAGGTTTGGGCCGTGGGTGAGCGGGTTCATGCGCGCCTGATGGAGGCTGGCCTGCCACTAATTGGACTATTTAATGTTCCGAATTCCGTCAAGGCTATCACCCCGCTCGTTGGGCAGATTCAGATCGAAGGCGAGGCGCATCGAGCCAAGGATGAGAAGGCGCGTATGTATGTCTTTCATAATCGACCGCTGTCTGGCGCGCTTTACGAGCAGGTCAGTCAGCGCCTATTGCCGCTCGACGCAGAGTGGAGACGTAGTTTGACTAAGGCCACCTGGCCGACGAAATGCTTACCCGAGATCATGGGCACGGGTACGACAACGCTGCGTGCCCTGATTCGCGAATATCTCTTTATCTCGCTCTTTCGGGCGTGCGCCGAATCACTTGCGAGCGAGAATGCAAGTCGACTGGTTGCAATGCAACGCGCTGATAAAAATATCGACGAATTGCTTGAAGATTTAAATCGGACATTTCATCGTTTGCGTCAGGGTGGCATTGACGAGGAGCTGTTCGATGTTGTTTCCGGTTTCGAGGCGCTGAGCGGAAAGTGAGATATTTATGAAGAAACTTCACAGATTCGCGAGCTATTTGCGGGAGAGCTTTTGGTTTGTCCCTTCGCTGATAGTTGTTGCCTCCATCGTCCTCGCCGTAGTTTTGGTTGCTGCGGACGCTACCAGAAGCGAACAGTGGCTGGCCCACTGGCCGCTCATTTTCGGTGTCGGCGCTGCGGGTGCGCGAGGAATGTTATCCACCGTTGCCGGCTCAATGATGACAGTGGTCGGCGTCACGTTTTCCATGATTTTGGTGGCGCTGGCCTTGGCCTCCAGCCAATACAGCTCGCGCATCCTGCGAAACTTCACGAATGACCGCATCACGCAAGTAGTGCTCGGAATCTTTGCAGGGATTTTTGCCTATTGTCTGATCGTGTTGCGCACCATTCGCGCGGGTGACGAGAGCGAATTTATTCCGAGTCTGGCGGTATTCTTGGCTGTGGTGCTAGCAATCGGCGGCATCGGTGTTCTGATTTTCTTTATTCATCACATCGCGGCTTCGATCCAGGCCTCAAACATTATTGCCGCGGTTGCAGCGGAAACTCTCGCGGTAGTGGATCGGGTTTTCCCGGAAAAGCTCGGACACGAGTTCGTTGATGAACAGGA
>JBGSNS010000073.1:0-21025 GCA_041739515.1 Bdellovibrionota bacterium | reverse complement strand
CCGATAAAGGGAACATTCAAACGTTGCCAATACGAGAGATCGCCGCCAGCGAAATTTGGGTTATCGACGATTGAATCAAATCCAGTCGCCTTATCATCGAACGGATCCTTGTCGCCGGAAGCCCAGAATAGCGAGGTTCTAAATCGAACCCAATCTTGATCGTAGGATAGCTCTAGTGCGGCCATTCCAGCGCTTACATCAACCCCTTGTTGGGCAATAGGATTGTGCGTTTCACGTCCCGTAACGTAGTAAGCTGCAGCGGTCGAATTGATGCGACCGAAATGTCCGTCGCCGGTAACACCAAAGTAGGTGTTGTAAAGATTCTTAGGACGCTCGTCGCCGAGTAATGCCGGACGCACCAACAAACCGTTATTATCGTAATGGTCGTCTTCATCGCCAGCTGTATCGCGTCGATGGAGCACGTTTAGCTGAATGGTATGGCCAAAAACTGGTGCATCTTGCCT
This sequence comes from Bdellovibrionota bacterium, assembly GCA_041739515.1. GTDB lineage: Bacteria > Bdellovibrionota_C > UBA2361 > UBA2361 > UBA2361 > JBGSNS01. The sequence continues at coordinate 20,561 of JBGSNS010000073.1, read as the reverse complement.
AAAAAGATTCGCCACAAACACCTGCTCATGACGATTATCGAAGGTATTGATTCCGGAGTTGGTGTCTTTATCGAGGCGTGAAAACCATGCAAGGTTATACTGCCAGAGATTATTATCGTAGTTCCCAAAAATCCTTACGCCGGGAGCTTCGTCTGAGAAAACGAATCCTCTAAAGTCACTTACAAATTTTTGAATACCGAATCGTGAGGACACAAAATCGTAGCGATCAGTCAGATCCGCTAAGTGAACATCAGCGAAAAGCTCGTTAAATCCCAGATGTTCATCGTTTCGGCTTGTTCCGCGATTCGGGTCCGCGTACAGCACGCCGGCTTCATTCACATCTACGTAGTTGAAGTTAAAAGCAGGAGTAACTCGAATTTCAAACTCCGGGGGCTTAAACGAGGTGTTCCCCCGAACCAACGAGAAAGACGCTATTATTGTCTCAGCGAAGATAGTTTGGTCGACGCTTCCGAAAGTGTTATTGCGATTAGATTTACTAGTGGCGGCACCTCCAACTGGTAGAGGAAGCGAGCGACGTTCCACAAGCGAGTCTGAAATAATTGAGGTTTCAAAGAACCACTCGTGGCCAGGCGATCCGAATACCGGAATATCTCCTTTAAGTACGTTTTGATTGTACGGATCGTACCATTTACCAACGTAAAACTGCCGCCAGCGATCCGGCACCGCTACGAAGTCGGAAGCAGACGAATTGATGTCCGGCACCGACTCGTAGATAAAGGGTGAAAACCGAGTCGGTCTAGGATCTTCATCGCCGGGACGCTGACGAGTTGCTGTCTGCGAATCGTCTGCTGCGGCGTCAGGCAGTATCGCGCTGAATGTTATGAAGGAATTAAGCGCGATGACGGCGAATACTGTCTGAATGATACAGCCAGAAAGAGGACAGAATCGGTTTCGCCCGGCTTTGTTAATCACAAACTCCTTGCTCATTATCGCGAATGAATGGGCCTTCCGGACAGTTTACGTAACGCAAGCGAGTTTGACCGACAGTGAGTGTCAACGTGTCTGCGCGAATCTCACGTGGCGCGTTGAATCCCAGTTCCGGATCTCCAATTTCATCGCGACCTATATACGACAACCCGCGTCTACTAGCTCCGTAGTACGCGATCATATCGTCTTGATCGACGCCGTCTCCGCTTACGCCGATACCGCCTACCAACGTTCCTGCACGATATAGCGGAACACCTCCCGGGAAAATCTGTAACCCATTTGCAATTCTACGTCCGAAGAGTCCGGAATCGGTACAATTTGAACCGTTAGGATTAGACAATCCGCTAACGATTCCCGCCGCTACAAGATCTAGTTGAAGACCTGTATTAAACGGACTCCAAGTAGAACCGGAGCCTAAACCGGGGAACGGGAGTGAGAGAGGCCCGGGCCCGTTGCCGTTAATTCCATCGACGAAAAATGGGCGAGCTAAATTACCGATTGTTCGCGCTCCAAACGCAATTCCTGACACGTTACCAGCCAACGCTGCGAGGTTTGCTCCGTAGCCACCAATTTTTACTACGGAATCTGTGGAGCTAAAAAAAGCTGCTGTACGCGCTTTTTGTAGGGATACGTCTATGCCGAACACCGGTGCATCTTGGCCACGAGTAAATCCCAGCGGGGTGCCCAAATGATCGACTACCCAAATTGAAACACGCGCTCCGCTATCGAGCGGTCTACGAATCGCCGCGCGGGAACGAAATGAGGTAGTGAGTGCGGAATCGAGAATGGCGTTTACCTCGTTAGCGGTTAATTCTTTACCGCCGAGACTTGCGCCGTTGCGCCCTGGGTAACCACCTCCGCTACTTATTAAAGCTGACGCGGGCAATCCGGCTCGAACCGTGTTAACGATCCCTGAGGCAGCTGTTCCGAAGGTAGTGCCGCCGACAGGTCCGGTGAGATATCCCCCAGCATCGGATGTTGCCGGAGCTGTTCCGATGACCTTTTCAACATCAGCGTAGCTTGCATCTGTATATCTCAGGCTTCGTCCGCCGGCGAAGTTTCTCGATCCCACACGCTGAGAAGGGGCTTCAAATCCGATAGAACCAGCCAGCGCCACCAATTCTTCAACGTCGTTATCGCGGTCAGTGAGGCTTCGATCGAGGGTATAAGCGCCATCGATTTCTACACCGATGCCCCCGACTAGATCTCCACTCTTATATAGCGGGATGCCACCTGGATCAGCTGAGAGTCCCAGCGGCAATCCGTGTGGCCCCGGCCCACTGCCAGCAGTGGTGATATCGCTACACGGAAGTTGTGAAAATTGAACTCCAAAAAGAGGCCCAGATGGTTGGTTGTTATCACCAGGATTAAAGTTCTCTTGAATGATCTGGCTGGCAGTTCTGCTGGAAAATGCGTTTCCTTGACTACTTAGATAAGCACCGGTTCCAGCTTTAGAGATCGCCGCAGCTGTGGCAGGTACCACCGCACCTTCAAGTCCACCGGAGGCGCCAATTTTACCATCAACTCGCGTAGTCGCTGTGGCCCCAGACATTTGATACAGAGCAAGGACGTTACCTACTCGATCTAGTACGGCGATATTGGCGCTTCGGCCCACCGCGGCCGCGGCAGCAACGGACTGTGAGACGATAGTACCCACCTCCGTTGAGGACAGCGACTGGCTCGCACATCCGCCGTCGCATCCAAAATCAGATCCATCCGATCCACCAGCGGTTGAACCGCCATCACTCCCGCCACCACAACTAGTGAGAAACGCAACTACCAACGCGCCGCCAATTATTACCGTTCTTCTGATGATGAAATTATACAAAATCATTTCGCTGCCTGAATTCCTGAAATCAAATTAACGACGTCCTGTTTCTTAGAGACGGATAACGCCACCGTGTCGTGATATCCGTGGCACATAGTGCAATCAGAAGAGATCTTACCGGCTTGGGCACTGCCTGCGTGGCAGTCCTTGCAGCCGTCGAGTTTTGGCATATGGGCGTCGCTTGTGCGAACAGAGTCTTGGACTTTCCCATGGCAGCTCTGGCACGTAACGTTGTCGTGAGCAGCATGGCTAAATTGTGCCTTCGTCATCCAGCGATTTGGAATTTCTGGAGCTACGATCTTGTACAAGCTTTGCGGTGTCGCTCCGCCGGTAATTCCAACGCCTGAGTTTGTTGCCGGTGAAATCTCGTGACACAATTTACACGCTGTTCGAGTAAATAGTTCACGCTCTGCGGCTCTGGCAAACTGCTCTACTTCGCTGTGAGCAAACCGTCTGGCATCCGCTGGTGTCTCCGTGGAGGCTCCCGGCTTCATGCGCGATACTCCTCGAACTGGATCATTCTCAGCCAGTAAGAGCTGTGCGTATTGCGCATAAAGAAACTGGTACACCACGTCTGGTGGGGCATGCGGCACCTCAACGTTTGGAAGTCGCTCTTCAAACCCCAGCGAGTGACAACTTGCGCAGTGCTTCTTACGCGAAATCGGCTCCATAAATCGCTTATCAGGGGAGAGTTGGTGACAGTCGTTGCATGTCAACGTGACCGGGCCGTCGGCACCACGCAAATCAGGTTCAAGATGAATCTTGTGATTAAGCTCAATGCGGGCGGAATCTGTAGGAACTTTTTGGCCGAAGAAATCAGGGTGTTTATCCCAGCTTACGACGTTTAGTAACTTTGTCTCCGGAGCCTCATTTTTAAGCGAGGCGTGACAGTCCACGCATAACGCGTCTGCGCTAGAAATCAGCGCGTGCGGCCCGTTATGCTCTTGGTGACACGACACGCAGTTTTTTTCAGCGAGTCGAGCGTGGTGCACTTTCGTATGTGGTGTGCGGCTATCGGTAATGCGGCGCTCGACGTCCGGTCGGTTCAGAAACTCGGTGGTAGCACCTACGTTGGCTACAGTTAGAGATACTGGCTGGTCGTGTTCCGTTAGTGCATGACATTTTTGACACGCATTGTCTGAAACGGCTGCAAAATTCCCCTCGTGGCACGAGGCGCAGTTAGCTTCAATCGGTTTATGGTTTGCGGTGAGTTCTCCGGGGCTCCAGGCAAGGCGCTGTTTGGATAGGAACGGATAAACCAACCCCCCAAGAACGGTAAGTATAATTAAGCTCCAAGAAATTGTGCGCATCGATGGCAGGCTTGAGTGAGTATAGAAGGCCTCTGCAAGTTGCTTTGGATCGCGTTCAATCGCATCGGCTTTCGGTTCTGTCGTAGTCCACGCAAATGAGATCGATTCACCAGAGATCGTGACGAGGTACTCGCGCGACCCAAGTCCGATCGTTTCGCCTGAGCTCAGTCGGTGTTGCTTAACTAATTTGCCGTTTACGGAGACGCCACTGAGTGAATTAAGATCGTCGATCAGAAATGTCGTCCCATTCCTGCTTAGTCGGGCATGGTTAAGGGAGAACTCAGATCCGGATAGTACGACATCGCAGCCGGACCCGCGTCCAAATACGATAACATCCTTGTCAACGACTGAGCTTGAAAGCTCCTGCGTTCCATCACGGCGAATGAGCGTGTGTTGTAAAGTTAGAGCCATCCGTCACCGATACATAAAAACTACTACTATGTGGATCGCAACAGAGAAGACGAGCGCAAGCGACACTGGTACGTGGATCCAAAGCCAAACTTTTAATAGCGATAGAGTCCTTACATCTTCTTGCAGACGAGACGCGAGTTCCCGTTTACGGGCGATCAATCCAACCATCTTTATTCCATCGTCATGCTCTGTGCTGGGGACTGCTTGGAGTAGCTGTGCGACCGTGCTTTGACTAAATGCTGGAACCAGCGCTCGTCGAATACAGCGAATAACTCCAGGAATTATTTCAAAGTCGTAAGCGTTACGAAGTTTTAAAAACGCATCGCTATGGTCCTGGGTGGTGCGGTCGATCTCTTTTGAGAGTCTCTGAATCTGCTCAAGTAATTGATGCGCATGACCGCCGCCGCGATGTGCTGCAATTTGGGACGCAAGCGTAGTGTAGTTGATTGCTCCGTAGATGCCGCTTAAAATGACGAACATCATCAGTACGTAAGCGAGCGTGTGAATATTTATCCCGAATTGAAATCCGGCATGTAACGGCACGATAATAGCCATCGATAAGCCTAGCCAGACGTGCGCCGATAAACATCCTTGAAGCGTAGTGGTGCTTGAGTGATAGCTTCGTTTTCGAATCCCGTACCACATTAGGTAGAGAATCGCGGCAGTTGCTAGTCCTCCCAAGGTGTAGCCAAGAACTGTACCGCCGTTGTTCCCGTTTGGTGGTTCCCAGAATATGTACGCAAGGCTCGCAATGAGTACGAATGAAAGATTGATCCAAAGCCAGCGGCTCTGTTTATAAAACCAGAACGTCTCCTTCGCACTTTCTAGTCTCGTAGCGTTAGCGCGGGTATCCCGCGCGGAAGCGTTAGGACTCTGTGCGTTAGCGCGGGTGTCTGAAGTTTGAGTTGATTCTTGTGTCGTTGGAGCGTTCATCGAGCACTGCCCTCCATGCCTGAAACATCGCTATCAGCGATAATGCGCAGAAGCTGAGAAGGATTGACCCGCATCGCTGCTCCGGTTGGGCAAGAACGCACGCACGCTGGCCCACCAGGGAGCGTAGAGCACATATCGCACTTCCCGGCTCGTGCGCGCCCCTTATCTTTTTTCTTCTTAGCGAATTTAATTCCAAGCAATCCGAACAGGGAGAACCCTTGGTCTGCTTCGTGATTCTCGTAAACCATCTGGATTACTCCATAAGGACAATTGCGGACGCAGTTTCCACAACCTATGCACGAATCTTGAATTACGACCTCGCCATTTGGTTGTCGAAGTAGAGCATCTGGCGGGCAATCAATCATACACAGCGGATTTTCGCAGTGTCTGCAGGAGACTGGAACTTGAATGGAAGCGAAACTCTTTCCGCCTTTACGATCCAATCGGCTGTATCCTTGATGGGTAGCGGCGCACGCTTGCTCACAATTATCGCAGCCGATGCACAGGTCTGAATTTATCATTAAGAAGTTGTCCGCATCGGTAACTCCTTGGGCCATCATAAAATCGAGCATCGAACCGGCGGATTCGTCCTGTTTAACTGTGGCGTTCTCAATCTCGCGTTGACGCGCCAAAGCGGTTAGACGTGTTTTAACCTGGGGACTATTCTCTAAGAGAGCTAGGACATCAGCTTTCTCAAGTATCACGGTCTCAGTTGGGACGAGCGCTGAAACGGTCGCACTGCGTGCTTTTGTTTCCGTGCTCAACAGTGCCATCTCTCCTACAAAATTACCCGCTGGGAGATAAGTTTGGGCGACATCTACGCCGGATTTGGCGATCCGAGATATTTTAACGGAGCCTTTGCGGATGACGTAAAGTACATCCCCCGGATCACCCTCTTTGAAAAGAACTTCGCCGCGTTTGAAGCTCTTAAGTTTCGTTTTAGCGACTAGCGATTTAATGAACTCAGGGTTGGCATCTGGAAAGATTGTAGACTCAAGCACCCTACGGACAAAGATCTGATCTAGTTGTTGCTTGACGCTGGCGACGGAAGCAATCAGTTTTAAAATCTGCTTACGTGGGCTCTCAAGAAGCACTGCATCCTCAGATACTCGCACCGTTGCATTTCTGCGACGACCTGAAATTAATCCCATCTCGCCGAAAAAGTTCTCGGGATGAACAATTACTTTCTGACCACCCGGTAGTTCGATGTGAACCGTGCCTGAAACAACGCTCCAGAATGTGTCGGTATAATCGTTTCGTTCAAAAACTGCTTCTCCAGCTTTCATCACGTGAACGGTTGAATCGATCATGAGCTCGCGAAACTGCGGATCGCTTAGGTCAGTAAAAAGCGGAAGCGTAGACCTGATCTTCGCTAAATTATCGTTGGTCGAGCCGGGGAGAATTTGTAAGCGCTCAGCTAATAAGCCCTGGTCTGCCGGTTCAACCGGATTGCCCTTTATGTGCTCGATCACTTCGAAGCCTTGGTTCATCGCTTGTTTAATAAGCGGATAACCTATGAGGGCTCCGAGGATAAACAAACCGGGTACGTTTGATTCGTAACGGCTATTTACTACTGGCACTGAGTCCGGATTCTGATTTGGAAATGCGATCCCACAATTTTCGAGGAACTTTCGCGGCAAGATGCAACCGAGACGTGCAATAATATAGTCGCACTCGGCGCGCACATCGCCATCAGGGGTCTGGATCGAGACATACCCGGGTTCGACGCCTAAGGTTTCAGAGATACCGTACATTTTGATCTTTTTTGCGTTGATCGCATCCATGATCTTTGCGGCATTTGCTTCTTTGGCTCGTGGGAAATCATCAGTTCGGTTTAGTAGGGAAACTGAATTTTTATCGGCAAGCGCAAGCGCATTCTCGATTGCTGCATCGCCGGCACCAACCACCAAGATTTTCTTGCCTACGAAGTCGTCCGGATCGGAGAGGGTGTACGCTACGTGCGGCAAATCATCTCCCGGAACACCGAGTTTGCGTGGGCTGCCCTGAACCCCGATGCTTAGAATTACGTACTTTGCCGTGCAGACCGGACCGCTCGGACTAGAAATCTCGAATGTTTCACCAACTTTCTTGATAGCTGAGACTTCTGCCCGCAACATGTTGACGTTTTTTTCTTTGACCGCGTTGTTCCACCCGGCGAGAACGTCTTCGCGACTACCCGCCTCAAACGGGACGTGACCGCGGAGAGGGAGTTTTCCGGGCTCTGCCATTACGAGCTTACGTTTTTGATAATCGTATACCGTGTTTCCGACTTCGCGCCGTTCGATCAGAACGTGTGAGAGCCCGTGAGAGGCTGAGTTAGTAGCTGCGGCAAGTCCAGCGGGTCCAGCTCCGATTATCGCTATCTCGAAATGATTCGGCATGAGAGGCGATCACATAGACAAATAACAAGCTCTATAGCGTACGAAGACTAACGATCAAAGATCGACGTCTGAGAGTTAATCACCTCTACCAAATTGCCGGAGAAAAACCTACCATATTTCCGAAATCACTAGGGTGGTGCGTTTTTTAGCGATCTGCGGGCAGCTATGATCTTATTACGAGAAAATAAAACTTCCTCCTCGATGCAGATACCCTTAGGGCGAACTCTCTATCGCGGACTAAAATCCGGTTATCGCCGGCATAATGCTGGTTTATACCAGAGCGCATTTATCCGGTTTCGTACCGGACTCGCTATCGTTGGCGTTTTTGCAGCAGCCAATGTATTCGCCGCGGATGGGGAAACTGCAGGAGTCAAAGCCCATCGATTGAGCGGAGTTGCTTCTTGCGCATCCTCTAACTGCCATGGAGGCGCAGCGCCCAGGCAAACTACCTCTGTGTTACAAAACGAGTATGTCACTTGGTCGAAGCACGATAAACACTCACAAGCGTATAAAAGTTTATTGTCACCGGAAGGAAAGAGAATAGGGCTTCACTTAGGGATTTCAGCGCCGGAGAAAGAGGAGTGGTGTTTGCGCTGCCATTCTACATTTACTGAGAACTCACAGAGTGTTGGTCCAGAGTTTCGTTTAGAAGATGGTGTGGGTTGCGAGTCTTGTCACGGGGCTTCCGGGGATACCACCGGGGGATATCTACGTGAGCACACCGCCGCAAATTCATCGCACGAGCGAAACGTTGAATTGGGCTTAACTAAGATCTCTAATCTAGAAGTACGCTCCAATCTCTGCGTTACGTGTCATTACGGATCGGAGGACGCTGATGTGACCCATCGCTTGATGGGAGCTGGGCATCCGCGCCTAAGTTTTGAGTTAGATACCTTCACCGCCCTTCAACCGATGCATTGGATCGTCGACGACGACTATAAGAAGAGAAAAGGGGAGTATAGTCCGGCTCAGGCCTGGATTGTAGGGCAGTTCGCGATTGCGCGGGCGATGACTAATAGATTCGGCAATGAGGCGCGCATGCGTGTGCATTCGTGGCCGGAGCTTACAACACTAGCTTGTTACTCCTGTCACCATTCTCTAACGAGCAATCAATGGAAGAGTCGTGAGTATGCAGGGCAGCCTGGAGAACTGCGGTTGAATATTGCTGCGTTTGCAATGATTGAGCGGATGTTGATAGCGTTTGATATTGGACGAGCGGAGCAGCTGCGCAAGATCGTGCAGACGTTGGAGAATAATTTCCGTGATGGAAAAGTCGCTGAGAGCACAGAGGATTTAGCATCAGTTCTAAATACGTCGCAGAAGTACCTACTTGCTCAGAGCCTTGATGGGAGCGCAATTCGCAAACTTATGCGTTCAGTGCTTGAGGGGGGTGTCTCCCTTGAGCTGCTGCAATACGAAGACGCAGAGCAGGTAACGATGGGACTTTCCGCATTACTTTCGCAGCTTTCGCCGGATGGCAGTCTATATAAGTCAGAGATGAAGTCGATTTACGACGCATTAAAATCTCCGAGTGAGTTCGACGCTGCTGCGTATGTGAACGCGAGCCGGGTGTTTCTTAGGAAATTGAGCTAATCCATAGGGCTACATAGACTGGGACCAGCGATTCCAGTGTAAGGTTTCATTGGCGGTTAAACCGTTGTTCCATGCTGATCGTGCGGAATATGCCGGTGGTGAATCCGAACCATTCGTTCAAGCGCTGCTGCAAAAACTGCGCATTGATCGTCAACTGAAGTGAGTAATTTTGCGTCGAATGGCGGATCTGAACGAAAAATCGTCAATATTCCCAATACTTCACCGCCTCGCATAAGCGGAGCAATGGCACAAAATCGATCGTCTAGTCCGTACACAACATTAGATAAAAACTTTGCTAAACTATCGCATGAGAGTGCGGTGCAAACGTTAGGCTTCAATCTTCCATCAAATAGGGCATGATCAACCGGTGCGCCGATCTGATCCGCCAAAATACCTAGCAATACGTCGACGGTGTCTTTCGGTAGAGAATAATTGACATACGCACCGAGCGAGTGATCACCTGACGCAGTAGGCAGAAAAACCGCCAGGTTGGTGGGGCCAACGTCAGCCAGTATACTTTCACAGAAGAGCCTTAGAGTGTCTTCGATATCAAGAGTACCACTGAGATTCGAACGTAAAGCAGCCAATCGAGCTGAAGTGTAATTAAATTGTGTTGGGGGAGTTATACGGTCGGGAAACGATGGCTCGGAGATTGGTGGCGGTACGTTCTCCGCTGCTGGCTGCGGTTCGCTTTTCGGTACTGATCGATCCGCAGTACTACCGAGATTAGAATGTAAATCAGCCAAATTAGATGAGACGCAACTTGATTGAGTTGGAGAAGCTCTGCGCTCTGGAAACGATGATTCAGCTAGTGGTGGTGGCAGTGATGCGCTCTCCACCGCTGGCTGAGAGGCGCTTTTCGGTGCTAATCGATCCGCAACGCTATGAAGCACGGATGACACTATTGAACGGGCTAAATTGAACATCTTTGGGTTCCTTACGACTCGGCCGGTAATGGTAAATCCGCTTGGATTCGTAATCAAGTATCCGGCTTGGGACTGTTAAATCCCATCGGAATTCGGACCTTGGATTTGGTCCGCGATACATCGGACCTCGTGCTCGGGTAGGCTATCTACGGATTCTAAACCGTTTTGATCGGCTATATTTCGTGGAGCCGACTTTCTTCCCGCGACGCAGGATCTGGACTCGATAGCGGACGTTATACGTACCCTTTCTAAGCTTGTTGACCGTGAGCTTATTTCGCTTGGTTAACTTAGAAATTCTTTGATTCGCTCTAAAGTTGCCGCGTGGAGTAATCTGGACTTCGTACCTAAGACTCAACCCTCTGGAAGCGGCTGCACGATCGGCTATTCTCGAAAAACTTTCTCCTCCAGCAAATTGTGCAGCGATCCTTGCGCCGCCGCGTGCGATAAGATCGAAACTCCTTCCATCGCTGATAGCGGTAAAGTTCTTAAAAACCAGAATGATCGACCTTCGACGAACCGTAACTTCCGGAGCAGGGGGAATCGATGACTTAGTAAGGGTATCAACCGGTCCGCATAAAGTTTGGCCACTGGAGAGACGAACTTCGATTCGATCGCAACCGCATGGAGTGATTAAGCCTGATGGGCAAACAGGCGCGGGAGTTGGAGTAAAAGTTGGGGTGATGGTCGGTGTTGGAGTCGGGGTAGGGGTTACCGGTACGAAAGCGAGATCGAAAACGGCACGATTCGGATTGCTTGGCTGAGCAGGTGAAAGCTCTACAGTGTCACTGAGAGGAGCGTCAATGTTGTCTATTCGCAACAAGGCACCACCGTAGGTGTTCGCGAATAGCTGATTGGTAACCGGATGAAATGCCAGTCCGGTGATATAATTTCCGAGACCATCAACTTCAGTCTGAGGACTACCTGTCGGTAATCCGTTTGCCAGATTGATCTCCTGCAGTACTGAATTACTAGGATCTTGGGCTAAGTCAGCGAAAAGCATTGGGGGACTGGTGCGCCAAGCGAATCCACCTCGGAATGCGGCGAAGTTGCCGTAATCGATCGGCTGTGGATGAGTAAAATCAGTTCCATTTGGAGCGAGTCGAAGCGCTGCTTGAGATACATCAGCGAGAGGTGCAAGCGAGGCAAACAGTTGCAACGGCGGCAGACCAGGCCCTGCCGCGGTTTGATAAGCAAGCGATTGTAGCCCCAAAAGAGTTCCAACGAATTGGGATTGGTCAGAAACCGGCGGCGATGAGCCCACTGCGGTATCCTGATTGATTTGAAAAATCTTGCCGCCCTGTTCTCCAATCAGTAGCCGATTGAGGTTAGGGTCGAATTCAATCCCCCTAAAAATCATAGGTTGGCTCGTCCCAGTTATTGTGATCGGACCTACGACGGTTTGCTCAAATGTGACCGGATTAATCCGCACTAGGGAATTAATCTCCATCTGGTTGACATCAAAGGTGCTGCTGATCCCGTACAACCATTGCTGAGTTTGAGCGCTACTATCCGAAGCGTTAAGAAGTACTGAAGTCGACAGGCCCAAAACGGACAGGCCCAAAACGATAGTCCGTCTCAGTGTCGATCGAAGGGATGAAAAGAAAACTCGGGTCATTTTTACAAGTGCCTTTGAACCAATGTCCATATCGCTAAGTTAAAGGGCCGCGATAGATACGTATCTATGGAATACTGTGCAACGCTTCAGATACTCTACTAAGCGCCGAAGAAGGAGTGTAAGGGGAATCTGGGCCGGAGTAAATCACGATGGAAAACACCATATCTATGCTGAGTTATCCTCGGCTCAGTTATACTCGTAGCTATGTGGAGGGAAATCGTAGCTCAAGTTCTTTGATGTTGGAGTCCTTCTGCGCCTGGCGAAGTTTCTGGGCTGCTGGGCTATACCAGCTATGGCTTGCAAGGAATTTCTTAAGACCCTGCCCGAAAACTTGTGGATCGGATGCGCCGATTTCTAGACGAACCAATTCAGCTTTTTCGAAAAAATCTTCGCGACCCAAATTACTTACATCAGCATCGCAAAGGTATTTGGAAAGTTCTGTGGTTGGAATCTGTCTGACCCCCGTCGTTGTGAATCTAACTTGAGTATCCAAAATCATAGTAGAGACCAAATCGATCTCTTGCGCTGAAAATCCGCCGTCCGCTTGCATAGCGGACGCTGCGTGTTGTGCGCCGAGATCCTCGTTCTCCTGGCCTCGTTCGATGAATCCCATGTCGTGAAATACCGCAGCTACAGCAAGTAGTATCAACGAACGTCGATCTAGATTGTCGTGCTGTCCGAAAGTGATGACCTCGTTGAAGACATCGATAACATGCTCTAAGTTATGATAAGGAAGGTTGGCAGGCAGTTCGCGCTTTAATTTTTCAAAAGCGCTGTTCACGATCGGAAGCGCGGCATACGGCGCGGCATCGTCAGAGATTACGTGTGCTTTGGCCGGGGGTTTGGAAGAGGATGTAGTCAGAAAATTACTCTAAAATTGTTTCAGTATCTGTATCAAATTATCCATCTGCCTAGCCCTACGCCCACATCAATTGGTTGCCAAAATCAATTGATTGCCAAAATCAATTGGTTGCCAAAATCAATTGGTTGATAGCGACTGCATCGGACTAAACGGCGTCCGAATCCTCGTCTGCCCCTGCTGATCAACCACTAAAACTCGGTTCCGCACACGATAGGTTGCTTTTCTTAGTTTGTTAAGAGCTAAGTTTGTGCTCTTCGTGCGGGTAATATAGCGAACATTCCTCCTCCGCTGGCCAATGGTAGTGCTACGTCGGATGTCCCACTGGTATCGCAATGAACTGGTAGCGGCGGCCGCCAAAGGCTGAATGTTCGTGCCGTCTTCGACCAATCTCGCCTCGGAGGACTCAAGTGCAAATTTCTGAGCGGAAAAGATCAGCGCTTTCGATCGAATTTTGACGTCCGGCGGTACCTCTATTCTTGTATCAACGCTGACTTCTGGAACTGGGAAAGAGATCTCTCTGACAAAAATGTTGTTAGAGCCATCGCTAAGCGATGGTTGTGTGAGGTTGGTAGCGGTCGATTCAAAAACTACCCCCCCTGTGAGTTTTGTTAACGTCTCGAATGCAAATCGCGGATTAACGCTAGTTCCGTTTGAAGCGGTGTCCGCTACACCGTTTGAAATCAAGCGTAATGACCCAGTGTCCAAATCTTTAACAAATATGTCTGGCAGAGAGTTGTTATCGTTATCGACCAAGGATGCAGTGTCAGCAAAGGCAATTAAGCGTCCGTTCGCGGACATGTCGATAGTGCCTATCCCATCGCCAGCTACGCCCTGGGCACTTATATTCAAGCGAACGGTCGTCTTGGTGACGGTATCGTAGCGCAGCACATTCAATCCGTAAAACGAAGCGACACCATCGACTAAATTGGCCGCATATGTTGAGTAAGCGATGTACCGTCCATTGTAGCTAATCCGAGGAAACAGGCTGTCGCCGGTTCCAAGATTTCCGTTTATATCACGGCTTATAATCTCAGTTGTTTTGGTCGCCACGTTGTACACATAAATCTGAGAATTATAGTTTGGCGATGGCAACGGCGGAAACACAAGATTCGATGCGCGGGAAGCGAAAACCACAAATTTGCCATCATCGCTGATCTGCGGTGTGAAGGAAGCCCCGTCTGGTTGCTCAGCGTCGCTGAACGCATTGCTAATGCGGGTAGTGCGGATCGTTTCGCCGGGCGCGGAAGGACTTGCCGGAGGGATACCCTCTGATAAAAATATATCAAACTGACCATTTGTATCTGAATCGATTAAATTCGTCGAATCGGAGCTATAGACGACCAATATTTTGTTTTTATTATCTGATGTTCGTACCACGGTTATGTCTGGTTGAAGCGCAGATTGATTGGGAGATGTGAACCCAGGCCCTGCAGAAGCTATCTCGGTAAGCTGTAGGGTTGGCAGTCTAATGAAGATGTTTGTCTGATCATTAGTTGTTATTACCGAACTTAAATTCGTCGAAGCTGACTCAAAGGCGATCGCATAAAATCCGTCAGGTAGTGTGGGAGATACAGATGGGTTGCCTGAATCCTCATTTCCCACGACGCCTAAGGTGTTGTTGAGACTTACGAGCACTCGCTCTCCGGTTTTTCTGTCAATTAAGAAGATATCTCCGGCCCCGTTTGTGTCAGCGGCTACCAGGTCCGATGCTTGAGTGGTGAAGACAACGACGCGACCATTTGAACTTGTAGCAGCTTCTGAACTGGAACCGTTCGGAGCGGTGCCAAACTGATCTGTGCTTATTTGGACAAGGGCGCCGAGGGTCAGTTCTCCATGCACTGTCGATACGATCAACCCGACTACGAAAAATGCCGCAGTGGCTACGCAAAGAAGTCTCGACGGATAGGATCGCGCCTGGAAGCAAAGTATTCGAATATCGCTAAGTACTGATCTATTTGCTCGCAAAATCTATCTCTCCAGACCATCCAGGTGGCGGAGCATTAATCTCGAGTGCAGCGCACGATTCCCTATAGAGTTTCGCTACTCCCGCCAAACGCGGCTCAAGAGTTACGATCTTCTCGCACTGCGCCCGAACCTCAGCCCAGACCTGCTCTTTATACGCATCCACAAGCAGTTGCATTGTAGATACTACAGTAGAGTTCGGCGGGGGGTCGAAAGTAGTAAATAGCGAAATTGTCTCCTTTTTCCCGACGACTCGCACATTTCCAACGGGGACGGCTGTGATGGTGTTTGCAGCCTCCTTACGGGTAGTTTCAGTGAACAGAAACATCGTACCGAAATACTTATTTAAGCCTTCTACTCGCGAAGCGAGGTTTACGGAGTCTCCAATGGCGGTGTAATCAAACCGCCGTTTTGATCCTAGGTTCCCCACGACCATCGGGCCGGTGTTCACTCCGATGCGAGTCTTTAGTGCCGGAAACCTTTTCGATTGGTTAAATCTGTCGACTTCCCGCGTCAGAGCTAGCCCAGTTTTAACCGCAAGCTCTGCGTGATTGTCGATTCGGATCGGAGCTCCCCAGAGCACGAAGACCGCATCGCCGATAAATTTTATCAACGTGCCTTTGTTCTGAAAGACAACCTCCATTACTTCAGTGAAATAAGCGTTGAGCATTTCAGCTACGCGCTCAGCGGGCATCTCTTCGGTGATGTTAGTGAATCCTGCGATGTCGGTAAAAAGTGCAGTAGCCCAAGTTTTACTTCCACCAAGTGCTGTCGCTGAATCGCCTTGCGAGAGCTGCGATGCCATCTCTGGTGAAAGATAGAGCTCGAAAGCGGTTTTCATTTGTCGTGCTGAACGCTGCGCTACAAAGTAATAGTAAAGCGTGGATCCGAGATAAGCGATCGGAAGGACTACCAGGAAAATTAAAGCGCCGGGAATAAATGTTCCGCTTGAGAATACGAAGAATGAAGAAAGAGCCCAAACAAGCACTCCGCCGCCGACTACTATGGCGCCCTTGGATGGACTTACGGAGATCAGCAAAAACGTCAGAGCCATTGCGATTAGGATTTCGCCGATCTGCTCGACCGCCGCTGGTAGGCGCCGGATCCAATTGCCTCTAATTAGATTCGCTGCAGCTGTCGCGTGAATTTCAGCTCCGAAGATTTGAGCCCCGCCAAATGATGTTGCAAAAACATCTTTTTGCGCGGGTCCCGTCGCGGTGCGCATCGCAAGTCCTACGTAAACTATCTTATCCTTAATCATTTGTGGTGGAATCGGCTTTTCAGTTTGGAGAACCTGATAGTAGGAGAGAGTCTGGATCGCCCTTGAGCCCCCGAAAAAATTAATCAGATCCCTAGAGGTCGGTCGCGGTGCGCCATCTCCTACCGACAATCCAGCACCTACCTCAGCGAGCGTGGGATAGTCGCTGCTCACTTCAGTGCGATCAGTTAAGAATCGACGAACAACCCCTTCACTTTCGGGCAGCGCAACCAAAGCAACTCCCGCAGCGTTTTTGGCAAACGGCGCGTATGGGTCGAGCATTTCTTCGAGAGCGAAAGATCCGCTCGATCCCCCAACATGTTGAACAGCCGACTCAGCGCCTAAAAAAACGGGCACACGAGTTAATGCTTTGGCGAATTCTTTATCAGCGGCTGGATCGGAACCTGCATCAAGAAAAAGAATATCAAAGATCACCCGTTTGGCACCGAGATCCGCTAAACGATTAACAAGTTGAGCATGAACTTTGCGTGGCCACGCTTGACTGAGTGGGATATTCAAGTCGCGATAGCTAACCTCGTCCATCGCGACAACGACTATATCTTTTGGTTGTTCGAGCTTGCCGCGTACGGCAAACCAATAATCTAGGACGGAGATTTCGAATCGTTCCCCAAATGGCAAGAACCACATTACACCAACGGCGCATCCAACGAGCAACGAGACTAATGAGGGGATTACCAGTTTTGATTTCATTGCATATCTTCGGCCCCCTGCTATATCCGCTGATAGGTAAGGATTGGGTATTTCCGTACACTCTCCCCGTGCTAATCTCACGCTGATTAGGGGGCGCTTCCTCTAACGTACTGTTTAGTTCATGAGCGTTTGAATGACCAACCCAAAACTTAACCGCATCCTGAGACTATTACTCATTTGCTCAGTCTTGGTAATCGAGGCGGTCAGTGCCGTAGCATCGGCCCGAGCTGAAGAAACACCGGCAACAGGGATGCTTGCGACGCTTTACTCCCTTGAGGGGACAGCAGAACGCCGGGCCGCCGGTGGATCAACCTGGAGTGCGTGTGTGCAGGGTCAGGAGTTTAAGTTCGGGGATGAATTGAAAATGGGACCGGCAAGCAGAGCTGGAATTCAGTTTTCTGACGGGCTGTTTATTCGACTAGGAAGTAGGGCCTCTCTTCGTTTTGATCAAAAACCCGGGCCTGGGTTATTTCTAGGTGGTGGAAAAGCGCATTTTTTTAATCGCGATGGGGGTGCGAGCCCAAACATCTCGACTGCTGTTGTTTCAGCTGCCATCCGTGGAACTGAGTTTGTAGTGGACGCAACCACTGACACGACATCGATCTCTGTAATCGAGGGATCTGTTGAAGCGAGTAACGCCTACGGATCGATCGTAGCTGGTGCTGGGGAAGAGGCGATAACTACTAAGGGGAAAGGACCGAGAAAGGCGTTAATGATGTCGGCGGCAGACGCAGTCCAATGGACCGCTGAAATTCCGGTGATCTTTGACTGGTCGGTATACGATGACGCAGCAGTCTCTAAAGAATCTCGCGGACTGATTTCTAGTGTTAAAAACTTGGTTTCGAAAAAAGAATATCGAAAAGCACTAGCGATGCTTCCTTCTAGTTCGACTTCTGACCTAGCGCTGCTTCGAGCGGATCTCTTATTTTCGACCGGCCAGATAGACGAGGCAGCCAATATCATCGGTGTGCAACGGTCTCGTGTTTCAGGGAAAGCGTTGGCCCACCTCGAAGCGGTCGACTCATTACTAGAACTTTCGAAGAATAATTCAGAGTTTGCAAATGCCAATATTGCACGTGCACAAGATCTTGATCCGAACTCGCCGTCAGTGGCGCTAGCTGCCTCTTACGTGGCGCAGTACAACAAGGATCTCGAGAATGCGCGAGATCTACTCCGGGTCGGTGTGCAGAAGAATCCGGATGATGCGTTGCTGCTAGCGCGTCTCGCGGAGCTTGAGCTTGCGTTTAACGAGGTCGATGAGGCTGAGCGTTTAATCCAACGCTCACTTCAAATCGACCCTGAGGAGCCATACGCAAAAACCGTGCTCGGCTTCATTCGGCTTTTGCAGAAGAATACCGCAGACGCTAAGACGTTATTTGTAAGCGCCTCGAAGGATTCCGGTGCTGGATTGCCGCTCTTGGGATTGGGGTTATCCAAGATTTACGAAGGGGACTTAGAGGCTGGTAAAACTGAACTTGCGCGGGCGGTACTAATGGAACCCTCTCGGGCAGTTTACCGAAGCTATCTCGGTAAGGCCTACTTCGAACTCGAAGAGGAGACACGAGCAATTAATGAGTATGATGAGGCTATTCGGTTAGACCCAAATGATCCGACGGCTTGGCTGTATCGAGGATTCGCGAATCTATCGCGCAATAATGTTGTAGGCGCTCTTAGCGATGTAGAGAAGTCGTTCGAGCTTAACAATAATAGAGCAGTATTTCGTTCTAGTTTGTTACTCGATGAAGATCTCGCTGTAAGAAGTGCCGGCTTAAGTAGGATCTATAATGAAATCGGATTTTCAGAGCGCGGTCGAATTGAAGCTATCTCAGCGCTTGGTCGCGACATGGGGAATTTCTCAGCACACAATTTGCTCGGTGAGGCACAACAAGAAATTTTCTTCGCTGATGCATCGTTATCGGAGCGTCGCGTCGCCGACCTTTTAGCACCACTTAGCTTTAACTTATTTAGCTCACTTGGCGGACGTGCCTCACTTAATGAGTACGATGCATTGTTTGATAAATCTGAACGGCGCACAGCGGTTTCCCTCGGGTATGACGAGAGATCAGATCAATTCTCCGCGAATGTTACGTATTCAGGAAAGTCAGACGTACTTGGGTACGCGATGGCCGCATCGTCGGACTTAAGCGACGGTTCCAAGAGTAATAATTGGGGAAGAGACTACCGATTGGCTGGAGCGCTTCGGTATCAAATAGCGCCGAGGCACCGGCTATTACTCGATTTAAACGGCAACTATCAGAAGATCGTTAATGATGAGGCGTTTCCTCAAGAAATTGAATTTGATCGAGGGGGCGGGGGACTTGGCTATTCGTACACAGTCGATGCGAACTCTACGATATTAGCCGAATTTACAGCTGGGCGTGATGTGGCTCGTAGTAAAGGATACGACGATGTGAGGCCAGCGCTATCGACTTTAATCTTTGAGGATGGCCAGGACACAGTCGATACGGAGTTATTGATTGATCCAAAACTCGACGAGTACGTGACGGGTCTTCGTGGTGGATCACAGTGGATTTATCGTCACCAAGATTTATCAGTCGTCAGCGGCTTCCAAGTATTATCTGAACGCCCAGACAGATACGAACATAGTGATGTCATCGATGATGCGTTACAGGAATTCGCAGACGCGGGAATTCAGATCTCGAGCAAGCAGCAAGAACGGATAGGTGGGAGCGACGTATATTTTTATCCCACTTACCACGTAACTAGAGATATAGATGTAACCGCAGGAGTTGTGCGAACGGATCTCAAGCGTGAGTTAGTCGAAGTGCCTCCATTTATTTCCGGAACGGATACGGAGGGACGATTTAATCCGAAAGTCGGAATCACCGCTTCGTTGCTGGAGAATCTAACGGTTCGGAGCGCGTATTTTGAGTCACTTAGAAAATCGTCTCTAGAAGATCAGGTGTCGATTGAGCCGACGATCATCGGCGGTATTACTCAGAGATTTAACGACCTTTCAGGAACCGAATCGCGCAATTTTGGTTTCGGCGCGGATTATAAACTCGCCTCAAGCACCTATTTTGGTGCGGAGTACGTTCGTAGATACCTAGCTGAACCAGGTGCTTTAACCTCTACTGAGATAATCGCAAATGAGATCGACGGCACCTATACGTCGACGGTGAATCTCGATGATCAGTACACCAATCATGTCGAACAGGATTTTGCACGTGCTTATATCTATCAAGTATTATCGCCGTCACTGGTGGCAAGTTTTGACTATCGGTACGGAACTGATGAAGTCACCGATCCGGATGCTGGGAGTGATTTTCTGCTGCACCGATGTGCTGGGCAGCTTAGATACTTCCATTCAAGTGGAATGTTCGCGTTTACGCGGGCAACCTGGAGAAAACAGACAGGAATCAACGACGCCGAACTTCCGGACGGTAAAGAGATCGCCTGGGTGTTTGACGCTGGAATCGGATACAGAATTCCGAAGCGGCGTGGAACGATCTCCTTAGAGGTATTCAATCTCGCGGATCAGAATTTCGCCTTTGATGAGAGTCGTGGATTTGAGGATTCGGTATCCCCGGACATAGGTGTACGGCTCGTGGCAGCGGTGAATTTTTAAATAGGGACGGAAGGAACTGTCCCTGAGTGATCCCCACGAAATTTGAGTCGGTATAGCGCCCGCATGAGCCGATCAATCGGTGCGACGTAGGGCTGTAATATTCTACACTGGAGCTCGCGGAGACCGCGGAGATCTTCGTATTTACCTCCGCGTTCTCCGCGAGCTCCAGTGTAAATTCAAAAGTTGGAGAGCTGCGAACTACGTATTCTTTCTTACGGCGAGCGCCGAAGGGAT
>JBGSNS010000072.1:0-24694 GCA_041739515.1 Bdellovibrionota bacterium | reverse complement strand
ACGAAGCCAAATCAACGGGTTATCTACTGAGTTCTCCGCGAGCTCCAGTGTAAAAACATCCCGCGCTGTGGCGCATCTTTGTTCGTCTTACACACTTTCTGTTACAGACTCTCTGACTCTTCTAATATTTACACAGGAGCCTCTGGAGAACACGAAGCCAAATCAACGGGTTATCTACTGAGTTCTCCGCGAGCTCCAGTGTAAAAACATCCCGCGCTGTGGCGCATCTTTGTTCGTCTTACACACTTTCTGTTACAGACTCGTCTGAGGCCATAACGTGCGATCTTTACCAGCAATCTTGACATGCCAATAAGAAGCTTGGTATGCCTAGCATCGAGTCGCAAAACTCCCACTGCAGCGCCGCTCAAGTTGGGCTCGCGCCCTCAATTTAATACCTTCACCGGAATATTGGAAATCGATATGTCGCAGTCCCCTGAGATCGAGCAGTTAGTCTCCGAGAACAAAGTATACGAGTCTACCGGGGCCACAAATCCAACGACCACTCCGGAGCTTGTACGCTTAGACCCCGATGATGTGCGAAAGTTGTGTCATCGATTTACCAGAGAGGCCCACCCTTACTTCCCAGCAGAGAATGTACTAGAGCTTCCATTTCGAGAATTTCTCCCCATTCCAGATCCTACGGTGGGACTCTTCCGATGGTCTTATCCCGCATTTTGCTTTGAGAAAACTGTGCTTGAGCGTTGTGGCTTCGCTTCTGGGCGCCCTCTTTTGGAGGCTGGTTCAGGAAATAATGATATCTCTCGATTTGAAGCAAGCGCTCCCTCGTTTCCTGATGCTGCGAAGGACCGGTACTATATTTCGAACTACTCAGGTGGACGGGGTGACTATTTTGCACTGCAAATGCTCTCTCGTATCTTTAACAATCGTGCCTCGCGTCTTAGTCTTACGCGACATCTCGATATTGAAAACATCTGCATGACCCTTGGTGGACAAGGAGCGCTGCACGCTATCGCGCGCTTTTTCTCGCGAGTATTTCCCGGACGAAAACTTGCCCTGGTTGATAGCTCTTACGTTGGGACGTTTGCACCGTTTGTGTCAGAGGGAGTACCAATATCTACGATACCAGCTGGAGAGAACTGCGACCTTCCATCGGTGGAGTCGGTTCTTGAGGCGATTCGCCAGCCCGACGTATTGGGCTTTATGTATGTCCCCTACCATAATCCAACTGGCCAGGTCTGGAGCAAGGAGCAGCTGATTCAGATCTGCGCCGAGCTCGTGCGATCTGATAAATACTTTATCTGCTCTGAGGTTTTTGACGGGCTCGACTGGAGCGGGGACAGCTCCCAGAGTGAGCTGATCGACCTAGTGTGCCACACCACAGGGCTTCAAAAATACGCCCGCATTTTTTCAGTTTCAAAATCACGGGGTTTGGCGGGATTCCGTGCCGGATTTATGATCGGATCAGAGGAGATTACTTGGCATGCTTCTCAGGTAAACGCCCTCTCTGCTTTCAATACCCCAGTTACGAATAGCCGCTTACTTGTAATGCATGAGTACCTCACGGAACTTTTACGTGGCGGATCCCCGGATGATGATATTGATACATTTCTCAGAATCAGTCCGTCGGATCGCGAGTATCTTCTAGAGATGCTAAAAGTGGAAAGGGCACAGACGAGATCGACTATTAAGGAGAATTTTAATCAACTACTTTCCTATTTTAATGTTTCATCAACGGACGCTCGGGCGAGTGATTTATTGGTTGGTGAAAATGCCTCATTTATCGTTCCTACAGGTGGAATAAACTGCCTCGTTCGATTGCACTGTCTTGAGGGCGTGGATGAGATTGACCTCTTTCGAAAAATCTTTCTTTGGAGCGGACTTATTCTTCACACCAGTAGGTATTTGCACAAGACTCCAGGACGGTGGCTTCGAGTAACGCTTTCTCATGAGCCCGATCGACTTCAAAAGATTTGTCGTGTTATCAGTGCTATTCCGACTGTACTCTCGGACCTGGGTGTGCAGAGCAGAGATACAGAGCTTCGATTGGTATAGGTAGTTATGCGGATCGTATTTTTAGGAAAAGGCGGTAGTGGAAAAACCACTCTAACTTCACTCATGGCACTCTGTGCGATTGAGCAGGAGAGAACCTTGCTTACCGTTGATGGTGACGTGAATATTCATTTAGGCGCAGCCCTCGGGATCCCGCATAATACTCCATGCCTTGGCGATAATTATCAGGAGCTATTTAAGGCACTTGAGGGCAACAATCCAGCCTTCGTTCGAACGGGAGTTTCGCCAGAATGCGGAAGTCTTCCGCCATCCTCCTGGTCGCATCGGGTTAGGTTGCAGACAACAGACCAGGTATTGAACCGCTACGCCTGGAAGGATCCAGTTCGATCATGGTGGCATGTACAGCTTGGTAACTATGGTTCAGTTGATCACGGTGGCGATTGTTATCACTATAAGCAAAATGCTCTTGAACTTTTTATTCACCGGCTTAGCGATAGTGAAGACGAACTAGTTTTTACTGATGCCACGGCTGGAATTGATCACGTAGCAACGTCCTTAAGTGTTGGTTACGATCTTTGCGTTTTTGGCGTTGAGCCGACTTTGAAAAGTATTTCAGTAGCGTTGGATTTTCAAAAACTCGCAACCGCATCTGATATTGCCTTTGCATTTGTTGGCAATAAGATTGAGAACGTTGCAGATTTTGCTTTCCTCGAAAAGCATCTGGGCAACGGTGCATTGCTTGGGCAAGTTGAATTTGCACCGTCCCTGGGTCGCTCCGAACAAGGGGACCTTGAAGCGCTGCGGGCGATGACTAGTTCATGTATGCCGCTGTTCAATGCGATTTTGAACGAGGGCAAGCGTCGGGTACGTACCGGCCGGGATGCGCAGAACGCGATGCTTCGTTCCATTTATACTAAGGAGTGCCTTGGATACTGGAATGCGTATCATGGTATCGACCTGCTTGAGTATCTAGATGGAGGCAGCACCAAAATCGGCTCCGCCGACACCAGACTTGCGCGGCCCATACAGTTCCGTGCTGACCAGAGCATTAAAGAATCGAACATCGAAGGATAATCGATATGAGAATCGCATTCATTGGAAAAGGTGGCTCAGGGAAGACCACCGTCTCCTCAAGTTTTATTCGATGGTTGGCAGCAAGCCAATTCGTAGTCGCTGTCGATGCTGACGTGAATTCCCATTTGGCTGATGCGCTTGAAATGGAGAGTTGTGCCAGCACGCTCATTCCGCGCGTGGCTGAGATCTTTGATGTTTTAGAGCCCTCGCGGGCTGAATTTATCGACGCACTTGGCGAGCGACCCGTGATTGGATGCTTACCATTAGCAGAGACATCGGTTTTAATTGAATGCTCTCCAGCGGACTCATTCTTGCGAAACTTCGCAACGATAAAAGGAAATATCGCACTACTGACCGCGGGAACATACACTGAGGACGATGTTGGTAAAGCCTGCTACCATGCGAAGCTTTTCGGTACCCAACTTATCGCGCATCGATTGAATGATAGAGTTACGGATACCGTAGTGTTTGATGTTACCGCTGGCACCGATCCGGTGGCTACTAGTCTGATCTTAGCATATGACCTTCATATTGTTGTCGTTGAGCCAACCTTGAAGTCCATTCAAGTCTATAGGGATTATCTTCATGCCACGGAAAGCGTGAGACGGGGCCCGGTCTTGGTGGTTGCGAACAAAATTCGATCTGACGGAGATCTTGAATTCATCCAGCAACATGTCCCCCGATCGTCTATTCTTGGCAGTATTGGATGTTCGCAAGCGCTCAAGCGCGCGGAGCAGGGTGAAGAAGGTGCCGCATCCGGGTTCGTTGCGGATAATGCGGCGATTTTTAAAGCGATCGATCAGGTACTTAGAGCCCAACCACAACGTAGGAGTGAATATCGAGAGGCCATAACACGTTGGTTTAAGGCGTACAGCGCAAAGTGGTACGATGCTCTCTACGGGCAAGAAATTGGGAAAATCTCTATCGGAACTCAGGTCGATTCTGCAATCTAGAAATGAAGGTTCCTTGTCATCTATTTCGCGGCGATTACATCCTGATCGATGGGTATCACCTAGTAAGCCAATTCCAAACTCTGCTGGTTGTTGAAGGCCTTTCAGGTCGAAGCTCTTTAAACGACCTTTCAGTTTCTATCTGCCACCTCATGATCGCCTTAAAGGTTTGCTGCGCAACGACGATAGCCTCGTGATCGAATATCGATGAGCGACCGGCGCGCTCGAACGATCCGAAACAGTCTTCAACATAAAGTTTTACTCCAGCTCCATGACGAATAAGAAATTCGCGCGGTACTTCAGAGCCAAGATGAAGCTCTGCGATTTTTGCGATCATGGTCCCGCCAAGACGTGAGCCCAAGCGAACATATTGCATGCCGAGCAACTCATGTAACGTACTCGGTTGCGGCAGCGGTGCGATTTGCACCATTGATGTTTTTGTATCCACACCAAGCTTCTCTAAATCAGCTACTATGAGCTCTGAGGCCTTTGGGGACTCAAGCTCAAGTCCGATGCTTAAAAGAATTTTGCGAGCCAGTGGTCTTTCATCGATCTGCGCTTCAAATCCGAGCTCGAGCGCCCGGGTGATTTGTAGGAATGACTTATAGAGCTCTTGGTACTCTTGATTCGCCACTACACGAGATGGCAATTCACTTCCCGATTTCGTCATCGACTTTAGATTGGCAGGCTTCGTTGATATTTTCTGGTTTAATGCGGTTGATCGTTCGAGTTTGGCATGAACATCAGCGGTCTGCTCTCTCAACAATTGGCGGAGTGATGTGGTAAGTGGGCGATGGGGTGGAACTAGCTCAATTCCGCTTACCATAGATTCATGCATTATCATTGAGATACTCCGTAATAGAATTGTGCCGGTCAGGACGGATTGGGGGAAACCATCATAATAACCAGCACAAGAATTTCGAACTCGATTAAGCTTAGGTCTGAGTCGGCGCACGTCGTGAGTCGACATCAGAAGCAGCCAGGAGCCTGGAGGCAGGGCAAGCGATCGTCTTTGCACGGTCACACTTGCCACACTCTCCACCACACCGCTTGCCGACCGGCTTGGGATCGTTGCTTGGGGGCTGTCCTGAGTTTTCAGGACCACGAGATTCTCCACCGACTGCATTCGACAGGTTCATTGTTAAATCGCCTTTCTTTTGCCCAAATCCAAATGGGCAAGCCAGAGTTTTCGACTCACGCCATGCTTCGATCCCACGAGGGATCCTAATCAGAATGAGCATGATGAGTACCGAGGCAACTACTACATACCAAGCAGAAGAAATCGATACTGCAAACAACAGCTCACATCCGAACATTGAGAGCAGGAGGCACTTTAGCCCGATCACCAGAGGCTGTCTGACTATCGCAGCGGCAGCGCGCCAAAACTTCTGCATGAAAAGATCTACTGGCGTCGTGTAGCCAAGCTTCCGCAGTTTCCATGAGCGAGCGAACCCGGCCAAGAGAAGCAGCACGGAAGCAACTTCAGCGACACCACGGACTACGATTTCACCTCGAAATGAGACAAAATAAATAGTCCAGAAACCCAGAAGTAGAACGAAGCATGCGATGTTTAGGATCCGACGAGGATCCTTAAGAGCAAGGAGGTATCCTCCTCCAAACACCGCCGCACCAGCGATACCGACGCAAGCCGGACAGGGCATGGGAGCACCGCCTTTCTTGAAAAACCAGAAAAAACCGAAAATTCCGTCCCGACCGGAATGTCAGAAATCCAAAGATCAACTGACTTTATGGGCGGGCAAGATAGACCCTGGAAGTATCGTAACTTCCAGTACTCATTAGATTATTTAAAAGAGCATTACATGCACACCATAATATTGGTATGGATATGCGGAGATTGATATGCCATGCAGTTAGATTAGTAGCAATGGGCTCGCTAGGTTATAGCAAAAACGCATGGCATTAGATTTTTCTGAGGTTCAGGTTTCATTGCGGTGCTCTGAATGTCAGGGTCCGACGATGCTAAGTGCTCTCCGGTCGCGCCGGCACACGGTATGCGCAGAATTTGATTGACCCTAGAGCAAGAGCTCGTAGTTGTTTGCAGAATTTCGACTCAACCCACCTGGGAAAAGATCGCTAAGAAAGCTCGACTCTTCACTGAAACCTCGATTCCCGACGCTCAATCAGTGCGCGAATTTGAATCCCTCGCAGATCTTCAGATAACGGTTTCGCATCCGTTTTACGCTGCTCGATGCGTTTCGAATAAACGTGACAACTGTTGCTTCCTCCCCCAGGATTTTGCATCCTCCGCGTCCGTTCATTTTCAAGGTGGCTCTTCGCGTAGGGGATTTAAGGTTTGCATTACCGGCTCTTTGAGCCAGAAAGCTGAGGTTTTACATGGTAGGACGAATTTTCGGACAACTCGGTGGCGATGTCGACTCTATGGAATGGCGCAACGTGCTGTACGGTTCGCTCGATCTCGGATGGCGACTTTCGCGGGAACTCGAAGCTGGGCGACGGGCGATGCCGTCGATTATGAGACCTGTGGTACTTGATCATCCTGGATTCGATCAGGTGCCGGAAAAGAGCCGACCCGGTCTCGACCTCGTCTTTGAAGGACTTTTGATGGGGACTCAAAGCTGTTCCGCTGACCAACTTGTGCAACTTCGGCATTCCGGTCGGCTGGCGCTTCAGCGTGATCCGAAGCTGCTCAATACAGGCAGCATTCTGGCATCGCTCAAGGCTCTTGACCGCGACGTGAAGGGCGGTATCACCGCAAACTTGGGATTGATCTTCGCTTGGCACACTCATGCGC
This sequence comes from Bdellovibrionota bacterium, assembly GCA_041739515.1. Taxonomy (GTDB): domain Bacteria; phylum Bdellovibrionota_C; class UBA2361; order UBA2361; family UBA2361; genus JBGSNS01. The sequence continues at coordinate 17,926 of JBGSNS010000072.1, read as the reverse complement.
TGATTCTGATCCCGGCCGGCAAACCGCTTGCGGAACAGGTTCAGCGGCTTGTGACTCCGCTCTCGCATCATGGAGAGTCGAAGCACGCTTTCACGTTGGCTCTGTGCTGTGCTCTCGCAGGTGTGTCGGATGAATTGTTTGCAACGCTGCAAGACAACGCGTTCGATGCTGCGTTGACGCACCTTGTTGCGAACCACCAGTGACCGAAACAAGTACCAACTACACATTCGACGGTTCTACGCTCCCCATGCGAAGAGCCGTCTTTCTTATTCAAGAAAATGAATAATCTACGCGCGGAAATTAGTTTTTTCTTCCCCAAAGCCCACGCCTATCGTTCTTTGCTTCCGTATAGGCGCGATTGATCTCGCGCTTGTACCTATGATTTCCTTCGTTGGTCGACGGTTTGGCGTATCCATCCCGGACAATTTTTACATTCAGTAGTTCACCGGATGGAAGGTATACGTATCCGAGCAGTCGATCGTATCGATCTCGCTTGTCGATGTCGAAATCTACTCTCAGTTTTTCACCCCTCTGCACGACCGTTGCTAAATACGCTTTCGAACGATCTCCTTTTTTAAGTATTGAGGAGAGCTTTTCGCCAGTTCTTGCCGAGTCTCGATGCGCCTTTTCATCATCGAAAGATTCCGGGGAATCGATTCCGATCAGTCTAAGACGTTCCCTGGTACCCAAATAATTGACGGTTAGGGTATCTCCGTCAGTTACGTAATCGACTATAACTACTGCTTGGTTTGGTCCCTGAATGGGCTTCACCCAACTAGTCGAACGGCCGGCAATTAAGCCACCAATTAACGCACACAACGCGGCCACTACGGCTCGTACTATCGAGTTTGAGAGTTTACGTTGCATTCTGTGACTGTATCGCACCGTGATTTCCGAGTACAAGCAATGGCATGCTCGGTTTCACGTTAGCCGTCTCCGCGTCCGCATTGTCGTCGGCGAAGGATGTGTATAGCAAACGACTCGCCTCGATGGTGGGTAGTTCGCTCTCAACTTTCGCGTCTTTTGCGTACCCACTTCCGCTGTATTTAGCACTTTTAGCAATTCTATCACTGATGGGGGTTCCAGTTTTTTCAGTAAGTGAGGGGTTTTGGCGTTACGCTGTTGCCCGCGCGATCACCGACACAGGGGCAGAGTGGTGCAAGATGAAGGCACTTGCATTCGGCGATCTTTCAGTAGTTACCTCGTTCTTCGCCGTTTACCCAGTCTTACTCTTAATTTTTAGTCCACTCTTAACAGGGGACGCACTCGAACCTCGTACTCCGCTGGCAACAGCTATTATCGTCGTCGGAACGCTCGTAATTCTGTATCGACCTCGCGGCGATGCGCCTACTTCTTGGAAAGCGATCGCGTTGTCGTTGTTAGCGGCGGTATTTTTTAGCCTAAACACAGCATTGGACCGTGCCACGGTACAGCAGGGTCATCCTGTCTACGCAGCTTTTATCATGACGATAATGAGCGCGATGTTCGTCTCCGTGGCATTACGAAAGGGAGCTACAGCAGAGCTCGTTCGATACAAGAACCTATTCGCAACCAGAGGTGTTCTAGAAGTTCTATTCATGACTACAAAGCTCTCAGCGCTAACTTTTCTGTCTGCTCCAATGGTGGTGGGAATCTCTCGGCTGTCCACGGTACTGAATGTTCTTTCTGGCCACTTTATCTTCGGTGAAAAGCACTTAGGGCGAAGATTGCTCGGGGCTGCGCTAGTATGCGGCGGGGTGGTTTATCTCGTCCTGGGAGAGTAAAGTCTGGCTTCGTTCTATTGAGGAAACTTCAATCCAGGCGTAAATAGAGGCGCTTAGATAAATTTAGACACGTCATGATTCTAACGGCTATTCAACGAGGATTTCGCAGTCTTATCGACGGAGTTGTGGAGTTAGCGTTGCGTGGTTTTTCCGCACTGTTTAACTCGCTTCCGCTGGGAATTCGATTTTTTCTTGTGCGCGGATTTTTACGAATATTCTTGTTGGTGAAGCCGCGATATCTAGAGTTGGCTAAGCGGCAGATCGCGGAATCATTTCCTGAGAAGTCTACAACGTGGCATCACGAGACTGCGATTGCTTCAGGTGAATCTTTTGTTCGTGCCGTGGTCGATTTCTTTCGTGGTCCGTACGTATCGCAATCCTGGATAGCGGAGCACGTCTCAGTAAATGGATACGATGAGCTTAAAGCTGAATCTGCCTTAACTGGCAAACCAGTCGTGTTAGTCGGTGGACACGTGGGGAGCTTCGATTTGCTCGCACAGTTAACCGCAGTTTTTTTTAGACCGATTAGTTTCGTGATTAGAAATGCCAAGCAACCGGCGGTTGATAAATGGTGGAGCGAGCTGCGTGAACGACGCGGAAATACGACACTTCCGCGCTCAGGAGCGATCAAGGCTATGCTTAAAGCTGTGCGCTCCGGACGGGACGTAGGCATTCTATTCGATCAAAACGTCACAGCGGATTTTGCGGTATTTGTTCCGTGGTTTGGGCGGCTCGCCGCAACAACCAAAGCGGTTGCGATGGTATCGATTAAAGCTGAATGTTTGGTGGCAGTCTCAACTTTGCATTATGTCGGAAATGAGCGATATCGACTCGAATGTATTCCTGTTCCGGTAAATGACATCTACAGCAGCGGTGCTAGCGCAGATGAAAAGGCGTTTCAATTGACCGATAGAGCGGTGCGAATTTTAGAGGGACAGATCCAAAAGTTTCCTGAACAGTGGTTCTGGATGCATAGACGATGGCGAACTAGACCAGCCAACGAGGCGCTCGCGGCATCACCTGAGAAAGACAACTCTGTTCGCATCTAATCTTAGTGCATATATGTAGCAGAGCTTTGCGCACGGGTCGCTCCACTACGCTGTGTTGCGCGATTTGGGCTAAAATCAACCACCATACTTTCCAGAAGTTCCGGATATCTGCCGTTGACTGGGTGCGGCGGACGAAGCGTTGTGAAGAGCCAGAATAATTTACTTTTTCCCCACCGTTTTACAGTGGCAGGATCACCCTCAAAAAAACCGCCCTCAAACGAGCTAAACGTTGCTTCACAGTACGGTGACAGTCCATGAGCTAACGCTGCAGCAACGCCGGATGTTTTGTCTAGGACTGTCACTGCTAAGTATTCGTCGAAATTAATATCCGAGTATCCAATTGATTTTTCGTAGCCTGCGGAGTCGAAGTGCTCTTCGAAGTCGTTTTCCGTCGAACGAAGATCCGATCGGAAGTATTGATGCCAATTTACAAATGAGGAGACCGGCTTTACTCCGGGATACTTACGGTGAACGGTAGAGGGCATTAAGTAGCGCTCCGCGACGTGTTTTCCTTCGTCCTTAAGGATCATACACAGCGATTCGAAGTGGTTCTGTTCATCGATACCGTTGCAGAATGTCACTTCACGTGTCGGTGTCGTAATCCAACGCTCAACGACGTCGGAAAGAGTTTTACACTTTAGTAGAACTGATGAGATCTCGCGTGACACCTGACGACCGATTCCGGGTACTATTGTTTTATTATCAAATTTCATACCGGGTTATCGGCATATGAAATGAAAAGTTGCGTCGCAATGTTCAGAGACCAGAAGTCCTGGGACCGCGAAGTGTCACTTCGCAGTCTAAACAATTCCTTTGCACTTTCGTATTTATCTAAAGAATTCCAGCCTGGATTGGTTTCCGAAAGATTGCGAAGCACCGCTTCGCGCTCCCAGGGGCATATGAGATTAAAAGCATTGTTCAGAGGACCAGAAGTCCTGGGACCGCGAAGTGTCACTTCGCAGTCTAAACAATTCCTTTGCACTTTCGTATTTATCTAAAGAATTCCAGCCTGGGATGGTTTCCGAAGATTGCGAAGCATCGCTTCGCGCTCCCAGCGGAAATACCAACAATCCTCGTGATTTCCGCACAAGCGGAAATACCAGCACCCGTGATTTCCGCGTTAGCGGAAATACCAACAATATGGTGACCCTAATGGGAATCGAACCCATGTTTCCAGCGTGAGAGGCCAGCGTCCTAACCGCTAGACGATAGGGCCGTTAGCGAGGCAGGAAGATTATCAGGGCTTAAACTGTAAGTCGAGGCCTCGGGGCGCTACCTCATAGATAACGCATTAGGCCTACCCCAATTGATTTAAGAGGTTAAACTGGATACCTAGATAGAGTCTATAATCGCTCCCCCTTGGTGCAACGGCAGCACGTCTGGCTCTGAACCAGAAAATCGAGGTTCGAATCCTTGAGGGGGAAGTTCTCTCCAATGGTTAGGTTTTAAGGGATAGTGGCTAAGCGGATAATGCGAAATTTAGTTTTGCTCATCAGTTGCACACTCTTCATCGTCGGCCTTACTGGTTGTTCCATCCGCCATAAGCCGCGTTCACCAGAAGATCTATTTCTCTCTCAGTTCAATGTGCGTTCCGGCGTTCGTTATCCGAATCAAGCATCTTCCGTCCTGCACACCGTTGCGGGTCATTTGGCATTAGCTGAAGGCGGATTGCCTGCCGCCGGGCGATATTTCGATGAGGTATCTCGGCTCTATACAGAGCAGCCCGCAAATTCTGAAGCAGCAGCGATGACTGATGTGCCGATCAAGCTAGAGCTTACTCGCGCCGATATCGCACTGCAGCTGGGAGATTTAACCGGCGCACTTTCGGCGCTAAGGCAAATTGAAGTCGGAAAGTTAGATGATGAGGAGCTCCTTCTGTTGGCCGGACTTACTCTTGAACAGGGAGAGGAGCGAGCTGCCATCGAACTCTACAGAAGGATTTTGACCAAAAACGGGACTTCGTCACACAGCGACGAAGCACAAGCGTTTTTGTTGATAGCTAATAGTCGAGTGGATAAAAATTTCGTTCCAGATTGTAGCGCCGTCAGTGGTCCGATCTCATTTCTTGTATGTGGTCGAATCAGTGAGCAGCATGGGGATCTCGAACGTGCCCTTAAGAATTATCGATTAGCCCAGAAAGCTGGCCCCGAATTGAAGTCTATTCAGTTAGATCAATATCGGGCCTTATTGCAGCTTGAGCGTCCGGATGAAGTGATATCTAGGCTACGAGAGACGTTCAGCGCGAATCCGGCAGGCGATATCGGCAAGCTACTAAGGGCGGTCCCATTTGGGAGCATCGCAACACTTAAAGACGAGATTACTCGGCTATCGCCCGGAGGTCTTTCGACCAGCGATCTGCGGGGTAAGCTCGCTGCGTTGGATTTGCGCGGCTCTAGACCTAAATCAGCCCTACGTCAGCTTTCGTTTGTTTTAGCGTTGGAGCCCGATAACGATTCCGCGCGTTATTTGCGAGCATCGCTTTTGGCTGCATCGGGTCGTAGGCAGGAAGCGCGTTCTGATTTGTTATCAATTACTCCGGAGCAGCCGGCCTACGGGCAGGCGCGATTATTGGTTGCACAACTTTCGCGCTTAGCCGGTGACCTTCAGCAAGCACAGTCTGATTTGCGGCCATATGTGGATCAATTCCCAAACGATAAGCTCGGAGTTTTGACGTATCTTTCGTTGTTAAAGGAGCGTAATCAGTTTGCGGAAGGTTTAACTCTTATCGCCGCGATATGCGCGAGTAATCCGTCAGCAAGACTTTGGTTGGGACTGGAACAAGCTCACCTTCTGAAAAGTCTTGGGCGTGACGCCGAAGCCCTACAAGCGGCTGAAGAAGTTTTGCGACTCGACGAGGAGAGTGCATCGGCCCAGAATTTTATCGCATATGAGTTAGCGACGCAGGATCGCGAACTTGATTTGGCACGAGAGCTCGCGGAACGCGCAGTAGCCACTGACCCAAATGAACCATTTTATTTAGACACCCTTGGATGGGTTTTGTTTAAAAGGGGACAAGTAGATCGCGCTGCGGAGTATTTGACACGCGCGTACGAGCTCTCCAAACACGACATCGTTATCGCGGAACATCTTGGAGATGTGCTTGAAGCCACTGAGCCGGGGAAGGGATTGGAGATTTATCGGGCAGCGCTTGAGCGTGCGCGCGACAATGAACGGACTCTCGTGTCAGCTGAAGAGATCGAGGTTCGACGTCGGCTTGAGTTAAAGGTGGGGAAGTGAGCGCTGCGAAATTGGAAAACTTGTGAAATCAAAATGCACTCTAATCCTTACCTTATTAATCGTTTTGTCCGGTTGCTCCGTATCAAGATCCACGTTGCCGCCGTTTGCTGATCATACATTGTTACCACCTGAGTCTGTCTCGCGCGCGGTCGATTCCATTAAGAGGTTCGAGCAGGCGACTGGGCTAATCAACATCGTTTCGGTGCTTGATCTAAACTCTGAGAATCCAAGTCAGTTAGAGGCTAGACTAGGATTTTTTATTAATCGACACGGTGACCTCCGTTTAGAGTTATATCCGAATAACGGCTTCGTTTCGCTTGGCAGCGCAGTGATTTCTGAGTCACGGATTACCGTCGTCGATAGAGTTAAGCGTATCGGCCTCGACAGCGAGCAGATCAAAAACACTTTCGTGCAGCTTACAGGACTGAGCATAGCCCCTAACGACCTAGTAATGGTTTTATCGGGGCGTTTACCTGCAGAATCTGCGGTCGTGGAGTTTTCGAGCGGTGCGAGCATGGACGACGGCTCGGTGTTGCTCCGAGACCGTCGAGGCGAGCTCGAAATTGCGGTGCAAAACGGTGAAATTATCGGAATTAAGCGAATCGTCAGTCAGGGCAGAACAATCGTTATACGGCGGCCCCATCCCGGCCAAGAATTAGGGGTTATCAACGGAACCGTCGACGAAGTGGCCTCGGATGGTACTTGGGTAAGTGAAACCAAATTTTCACTCTCGAATCGGTCATTTACGCGGCCGATTGCTGCTAAAATGTTTGATTTGGACACGACCGGCTATCAGATGAGGCGGCGATTGAATTGAGGTTTGAATACCTTGCGCTGATTCCGTATACTGGCGGACTACCTTTAAAGGTCGCCAAAAAATGAATAACACAGCGATTCCGTTACCAGTATCGAGTGCCGTGAGAAAAACGCGCTCATCCGCCGGATACTCACTCACGTTTGTTCTTAAGATTCGAAATCAACCGGGGGCATTCGCCAAAGTTACTGAAGCAATCGCTAAGGCTGAAGGCTCGCTTGCTGAGTTGGCGCTAGTAAGCAGCGACTTTGAGCACATCAGCCGTTCTGTAACTGTACATTGCCGCAGCGAAGAACATATGGCCCAGGTTGAAGCCGCAGTACGTCAGAACTCAGGCGCTGAAATTATAGCGCTTAAAGACGATGTTTTTGAGATGCATCTTGGCGGCAAAATAACAGTTGAGCCGACCGTAAAAATTGCTAGGCGAGATGAGCTCTCCCGTGCGTATACCCCGGGTGTTGCGCGTGTTTGCATGGCGATCGCTGGCGAGCCGGATGCCGCTTTTAATTATACCATTAAAGCTAATACCGTTGCGGTAGTTTCCGACGGAAGTGCTGTGCTTGGACTCGGCAACATCGGTGCGCGGGGCGCAATTCCAGTAATGGAAGGAAAGGCGATGCTATTTCGTGAGTTTGCAGGAGTAAACGCTTTTCCGATCTGTCTCGATACCCAAGACACTGAAGAGATCATTAAGGCTGTAAAGCAGATGGCGCCGGTATTCGGTGGAATAAACTTAGAGGATATTTCAGCACCACGCTGCTTCGAAATTGAAGAGCGTCTGCAGGCAGAGCTTGATATCCCTGTATTTCATGACGATCAACATGGAACAGCGATTGTTGTATTAGCCGCGTTATTAAATGCAGCGAAACTTGTTGGGAAGAAGCTCGAAGATCTAAAAGTTGTAGTAAACGGCTTTGGCTCAGGTGGTGTAGCATGTACGAAAATTATGCTCGCCGCTGGCGTTAAGAATATTATTCCGTGTGATACCGCCGGTGCCGTGTATGAGGGCCGCACTAACAACATGAATTCGATGAAGCTTAAGCTCGCTAAGATTACGAATCCAAACATTGAAAAGGGTACAGTAGGGGAGGTGTTAAGAGGAGCGGATGTATTCCTAGGCGTTTCAGCGCCAGGCTGCATCACCCGAGCTGATGTGGCCTCAATGGCTAAGTTACCAATCGTATTTGCGCTGGCTAACCCGGTGCCGGAGATTATGCCGGAGGAGATCGCTGATATCGTAGCTGTCATGGCAACTGGTCGTTCTGACTACGCTAACCAAGTTAACAACGCGTTATGTTTTCCAGGGATTTTTAGAGGGTCTCTCGATTGTCGTGCGAGCAAAATTACAGACCTTATGAAAGTAGCTGCAGCGAATGCGATCGCTTCAGCGGTAACAGCTGACGAATTAAGGCCTGATTTCGTAATCCCTAATATTTTTAATACTGCGATCCCGAAATTAGTGGCCGAGGCGGTGCAGAATGCGGCGCGCGCAGATGGTGTGGCGCGGGCGTAGATTCTTTATAATACTCATTTCGATTCTCGCTTGCTCGTTTTTACTTGTGAAGCGAGTCTGATTCAATGGATGAAGGGACCAATAGACATCCGGCTCGTTTCGAAGTCCTGGAGCCGCGCTTTGATGAGCAGAGCATTTTCCTGATGGGAATTAGTCTTTTTGCACTCTATCTTTTTGATCCTAAGATGCATGAAGTCTTCTCTGTTAGCAGCAGCGACGGACGCAGCTTTGGGAAATCCATTCTTTTCGGTGGAATACTTTTCATCTCTTTCGCGATAGCTTGTATAAACGTATTTATACGACGCTCCAAGTCAAGCGTTGAAAAGAGTCTATTGCTCTTCTGCGGGGTATTCGTAAGTTTCGTTATCGGATTAACCGCCGGGGTTCACCTTTGGGAGAAATCATCGGGTGTTTATCTAATCTTTCCGATCTGGAATCTCATCGCTGCTGGTACAGCGATTTGGTTGTATAATTCAACTAATCCTGAGCTATACGTGTCAGACCGGGACACGACACTTCTACAACTTGTAGCTGGCGTGATGCTTGTCATAGTGGTCGTTCAGTATGGGATACGTGAGCAACTTCACTGGAGCGTGACTTTTTCTATCTGCCTTGCCTACGCGCAAAGTCTTGATTCAATTCTGTTTTGGATAATTCATCGATTTCGACGTCGTGGTGTTAGCGAATAGATCGTCTTCATACCCTAAAGGCAGTAAAAAATGCTGAGGTGATTTATTTCATAGATAAATCTACGCGAGGCGTGGCGGAAGCTGGTACGCACTTGGAGCTGATCGAACGTGACGGGCTTTATGCCAGGGAATGGGACGCGGAACAGCAGGATTGAGATTTGCGCGGATAGCTAGTTCTAGCATTCCGGAACAGCTGGAGTCTCGGACACCAAGTAGCAAAAAACTCGATTTGTTTTAGACAATTAGCTCTCTTCTGATCACGATTCCGATATATTCGGATCATGTTGATCCGCAATCATAAATCGCAGTAATTAGGCCGACAGTGCCTACCAAACTATTATAAAGTAGACTTTAGAATTATCTTGCCTAAAGTAAAGTATGCTTTAGAATGGTAGCATGGCTAGGCAACTATCTGAATTTATTCGAAAAGATTTGGCAAAAAAAGCAGTGATCTTGAGCGGACCGCGCCAGGTTGGGAAAACAACCTTGGCTCGTGAGCTTCTCGGTCCCGATGCTCAGTACTTAAACTACGATATTCTCGCCGACCGTCGGGTGATCTTGTCCACTAGTTGGAAGCGAGAGTGCTCGGGCATCGTGCTTGATGAAATTCACAAATTTCCTAAATGGAAGAACCTTCTTAAGGGCGTAATCGACCGAGATCAGAATGTCCCACCGTTGCTGGTAACCGGGAGCGCAAGATTGGAGGTTTTTAGAAAGGCGGGAGATGCCCTCACCGGGCGCACATTCTCATGGCGATTGCATCCGATCGATCTGATGGAAGGTGTAAGTCTTACTCCGGAATTATCACCGATGCAGGTTCTTGAGCGATTGTTGAAAACTGGAGGATTTCCGGAAAGTTTTTTCAATCCGGACTTAGCGCAACGGCTGTTGAGAGATCGACTCGACACCGTTCTGCGTGAGGACTTACGCGATCTTTCCGCAATTTCATCTTTGAAATCTATCGAGCTTTTAGTTGAGTTATTACGTGATCGAATCGGGGGCCAGATTATATACGCGAATCTCGCGCAAGATCTAGCAGTCAGCGGTGTGACCATAAAAAATTGGATGGCATTACTCGAGCGCCTGTACTTAATTATCTTGCTTCCACCCTGGTCTAAAAAACTAAGCGGAGCATTAAAGAAAGAACCGAAGTGCTACTTCTACGATTGTGCCGCTGCCCCCACCGATTTTGGAGCAAGACTAGAGAATCTAGTTGCCTTGTGCTTACTTAAATATTGCCACTTTGAGCGCGACTCCAAGGGGCGCGAGCTGGTGCTGCACTACTACCGAGATAAGAGTGGACGCGAAGTGGATTTTGTAGTTAGTGAGCGAACAGAAGTACTTGCTTGCATCGAGGTTAAGACATCTGATGCTGCGCCAAGTAATTCTCTGCGCTACCTAGCGAAACGCACTGGTGCTAAGCACGCTATTCAATTAGTACAAAATCTTGATCGGGAAGTCGATTATGGTCAGATAAAGATTCGCCGGTTAGCGGATTGGTTGGCAAAAATTGCACTGTAGAAGTTACACTGTAGAAATTATACTGCAGAGAATGGTTTGGGATAACTACGTATTTGGTTGAGTTCTATCGCCTCCGCTCTAGTACCCGCGCCCCAGCGCGTAACGTAGAGCTCCCGATCCAGAAACTGAGCCCAGCCTCTACCGTCAGAGCAAGAATCGTCAGAGCTATCCAGGCAATGTTCGGTAGTTCAACTTCCTGAAGCGACATTATCGCTACGGTTGCCGGTGGAAGCATCGCGATACCGATAAATCCGATACTAAACAACATGAACACAAGGCTTCCAAAACTAGCGGCGAGTTGACTCGAATGCTCCCAATCAAATCGTGCGTATTGTGCACCGAGCCCAACTGCTAGCCGTACCATCCCCCAAGCGAGAATCAGTCCAGCGATAATAGTCGTAGCGACTATTATCGTGGACGCGCCGATCGCAAGCGAACCAGCCGCAAAGACGACAGCTGACACTATACCTACGGGAATGGCCCATGCTCTCGCCTTAGCCCGCAAAACCTCCTCCATGGAGATGGGTGCTACCTGGGCGATCCACCAGCAAGTTCCCTCTAACGAGACGCACGGGAATACCAAGCGGGTACACATGGCTGAGAGAACAAAGGAGGCAAGTGTGGCATTTGCAATTGTGAGAAACACTTGCCACCAAATTCTCAAGCCCTCATCGAGTCCTTGAATCGCGTGAAGCATTCTCAAGTTATAAAGATAGATCACGCACAATCCGAATAGGATCAGAAGCTGCATAGCTTGAGCTGGATCGCGAACGAACAGAAGCAACTCTTTTCGCGATAGTTGACCAATTACGCCTCGTGCAGGAAGCATCAACGCTAGTCGCTCGAAAATGCCTGCTGAAGCTCTTTGTTTAACACGTAAACTAGAAGCTTTCGAGAATGCTGTTCCATGAAAGAGTCCGACTGTGATAAAACTTAGCGCCACTAAAAATCCACACCAGAGGTAAGATAGCCCAAGAAAGGCTTGTGCAAGTCCGGCTCTCGATGGAGCGAGGGACTCTCCCAACACGGCCCCAGTCCATGAAGCGGGATTAAAGATGGTGGGTGGTTTTAGAACGTTAGACATCAACGATAGTAAGACACTGATATCTTTAAGTTGATTCGGCGACGGAATTGTAAACTTAAGCATCACTACGATGCCAACGATCGCTACAAGCCCAAGTCCGATCATGAACTCACGGGTGCGATTAAGCGGCACAATTATCGCTAGTATCGTAGCTAAGAGCATCGACAGCGCCGCAGGAGCAATAAAATACGACGGCATTGCCAATAGTACGGTAGGCCAAAAATCATCCGGCTTACCGTACACGACCCAGAATCCTACTAGAGCCGGTATTCCGAATACGATAACGAGCCATGATGCTGTTAACGTAAGCTCTAACAGTTTAGCAAAAAAGAACTGATACCGTCGCACAGGGGCTGCCATTATTAGCGACAGATCACCGGAGAAAAATAACGTTCCGACCGCTGATACGAAACACGAGATAAATATCATTCCGAGAATTACGCTTAGGATAAGTCCGAGCGTGGTGGACGGCGGGATATAGGCAGATGCGCCGTTAGCGAGCAAAAATTTCAACGCTGCGCGGATAAAGTAGAAAACACCATAGCCGATGAACGCCGCTAATCCGAGCAAAACTGATGAGCGTATTACTGCCTGACCGGAACCGAGCGAGCGCCTAATATCAACCGCTACTCCGCGTTGCAGTGGCAATAATAACGCAAACACTATTTACGCCTCCTCACTAGGTGTTTCTCGGCTTTGACGCATCGGTACGAGAAACTCGAGTCTGATCGCGCAACTCATGGCTTGCTGGCTCGATTGTCGTATTATGCGACGGCGTCAGAACTGGGAAAAGGCAAAATCTAAATACCAGCACCGTCGATTAGCACCGTCGCGTGCCTTTGAGATAAGCGCTACGAGTTTGAGCGAGTGGGGATCTCTCATTCTCTGCCCTATTTTTCACCTTGCCATGGCGGGATTTTCGGAGTATATTCCGAAAATAAGCCCTAAATTCGGAACATTCTCCATTTATGCTAAAGAGACAAATAAAAATATTAAATACAGGTAGTTACTTCGTATTTGGAGCGCGAGGAACGGGCAAAAGTACGTTAATACGCAACCATCTCCACGGGAAAAAGGTTCTATGGATCGATTTACTCAAGAGTTCCGACGAACAGCGATATCTTGATAATCCTGATCTTTTAAGCGCTCAGCTTGCAAAGAAGGCAGACAGACCGGAATGGGTTGTGATCGATGAGGTACAAAAAGTTCCGAAGCTACTGGATGTGGTTCATTACGAAATTGAGCAATCTCGTTCCTCTAAAGCTGGACCTCATTTTGCTCTTAGTGGATCGAGCGCACGCAAACTCAAACGCAGTGGTGCAAATCTCTTGGCTGGACGCGCGTTTGTGTATCACTTATTCCCCTTTACCCACGTCGAGCTCGGCAAGGATTTCGATCTAAAGACAGCGCTGTATTTCGGAACTATTCCAGGGATTCTTCACTTTAACGAGCCAGACTCTCAACAGGCCGCACTCGAAGCCTACGTCGATACATACCTAAAAGAAGAAATAGTTGCTGAACAGTTGGTGCGTAATGTTCAGCCATTTCGAAAATTCCTTAACTTAAGCGCGCAGTCTAACGGCGCCATCGTTAATTTTAGTAACTTATCAAACGACCTTCACGTCGACGACAAGACGGTAAAGACATATTTCGATATTTTAGAAGATACCTTGCTTGGATTTTACCTTCCGGCTTACGAAAAATCGTTGCGTAAACAGCAGATTAAATCACCCAAGTTTTATCTTTTTGATACTGGCGTAAAACGCATCCTTGATCAGAATCTTCCGGCAACGGCACCCTTTTCTTCTCAAGAGTTTGGTTTAGCATTCGAGCATTTTGTTATATGCGAATTTGTGCGTCTAAAGAGTTATCTTCGTAAAAAGATGAGCTTTTCTCACTATAATACCGGAAGTTCTGAGATAGATTTGGTGATTGAGACTCCAGGACAGCAAGATATTTTTATTGAGATTAAGTCCGCTGAAAGAATAGCTGATGGACACTTAAATGCATTGAAATCCCTTAGAAAAGACTTTCCGAAGTATCGGTATCTCTGTCTCTCTCGTGATCCTATTTCTAGAGTTGAAGACGGTATTGAAATTCTGCCGTGGGATGAGGGGATACGCGAGATTTTTAATTATTAAAAAATCTTTTATCGACGCCACGAAAGCTCCCATAGTCCTCTAAAGACAAATCTGAGAGTCGCGGCAAACTAAGCCTCCTCCCCAGGATTAGTAACTTCCAGAAAGACCTGTTCAAGCCCAGCTCCCGGAGCCTGGCTCAGCGCTCGAATCTCGTCCACGGTGCCGGAAGCGATTATCGCGCCGTGTTGAATAATGTGGATTGAATCGGTGAGTTCTTCAGCTACATTTAACGAATGAGTCGAAAGCAGTACGGCATTTCCTTCACCGGCATACGATTGCAGTATAGACTTAAGAAGTTTGGCTCCGTGTGGATCAAGCCCCACCATTGGTTCGTCTACGATCAGCGCTTTTGGTCGATGCATTAATGCTCCGCATGTTGCGACACGTTGCTTCATTCCATGGGAGAAACTTTCTATCAACTGATCTCGCCACTTAGATAGATTAAAGGTTTCGAGCAATTGAAGTGCGCGAGGTTTAATCTCCGCTTGCTTCATTTGGTATAGTTCACCGATGTAGCAGAGATATTCCAACGCTGTTAACTTCGAATACAAATACGGCCTATCTGGTATAAATCCGGTGCTGCGCTTAGCACCGATCGGATCACGGTGGATATCGTATCCGTTGATGGTGGCGCTCCCGGACGTAGGCTTTAGGATCCCAGCAAGCATGCGAAGCGTGGTCGTTTTGCCGGCTCCGTTAACACCGAGAAATCCAGATATCTCTCCTGCGCTCACTGAGAACGAAACATCCTTTACAGCGCGAAAATCACCGTACGTCTTGGAAAGATTGTCGATTCGAATCATGGACTGAATCCCTTTGGAATCATCGAACGCACAGCGGATTCCAGATCGTTTAAGTTTAGCGCCTTTCTGGAATCACAGTTTTTAGTTCGTCCATCGATATCCTCTCCAGCGACAAGTTCAACGGCTAAATCCAACTTTTCAAGCAAAGCTATTACGCCAGGACCTGCTGTTGGAAACAGTACATCTTGAGGGGCACGCACTGAGAAAGTGCTATGATTGCGATCACGATTCAACATAATCGGTCCGGGAATAGCGAACCGTAATGGACTTGCCGAGATACCTTCTCCTGTAATCGAGATCTCATGTGGGCGAACATTTCTAAGTTTAATCTCTGCGAATTTTTTGGTAGCGAGTGATAAATCAACTGTTCCCTCAAAGAGCTGTAGTAGAGGATTGAATGCAAAACTTGAGTGAGAATTAGCCTTAAACACGGTGTTGTCTCTCCAGACTCTAATCTCAGCATCGATAAAGACACCGATTACCGAGTCCTCTCGTGCTCTGATCGTGACTGTTCCGATGCATTGATTCCTGTGCTTCACCCGATACGCAGTGTCTCCGACGTTAAACTTTAAAATAGACTCAGCCCCAAGATTTGGTGAGCGAGTAACATCTGAAATATTGCTAGCAAGAGACTGACCGGCGATCGCGGTTCCCACGGCGATCATGCCAGCGACAATGTAATCAAGGGGTAGGGGACGCATTGGATTCTTCTAAGTTAACGAGTGGGTTCGACTTCAGCAACTGGAATACGTCGATGCTTGCTATATCAAAAAATAAAGGCGTCCCGCATATTCGCGGTGACGCCTTCAAGAGCTCGCTAAATAGCGACTCTAGTTAACGGAGATAACTAATTGATATGAAGCTTCTTAGCTCCTACTGCTCTGGTCGCCCTGCGATGTTTTAAGAGGTCTGTAAGAGCTAGCGAAGCTAAACGATACCCTTCTTTCTCGGTGTTGCCAGCTTCTATCGCCACTTGAGTCAAAGCCTCAATTAGGTCGCCGATTGTAGTGTTAATCTTTCCAGATGATTCAGAATCCGTTGATTCAATTCGATTGCTAGACATAATTACCTTTTTAAAACCCCTAAAGAACCTGAAATCCAAGTGTGCAACGATATGATGTTGGACGCCAACATTTTTCTCGGCCTACAGGGCCATTTTACCGAACCGGCGACAACTTATTACTTTTTTGTTGCAATCGAGGGTGAATACCGACCGTAAAGTAGATTACGTCAGGTGCGCGCGCCTAGAATTGCCCAAGACGCTTGAAAATAGCCAAATCAGCACACCGTCAACCACAAGAAATCCAGCCCCATTCGGCATGGGGAGAGATGCTCTCAGAATTGCTACTAGTACAACCAAGAAATCTATTAGGTTTGCCATAATAAAAGTCATGATCATCGGTCGGTTGATAACATCACCTTTAGAACATTCCCATGCCCCGAAACTTAGACCCACCATCAATCCACCAACCACATGCAGGACTAAGTTTGACTCCGAAGGGGGAAGCCCTGCAACGAAATACCATACTTGTGGAGTAAATAACGCGGTAACTCCGCATGCAGCGTAGTAAATCGTTGCAATTTGAAAAAGTTTTTTGGCAGAAATCATGTTCAATCCCCTCCACCTCTGGCACGTTACAACGGTTGATATAGGCGACTATAAGGGTCTTTGTGCAAACTTTAAAGGATCGCGGAATTTGGGTAGTTGGTGCGAGCTCTGGTATCGGCGAGGCGCTGAGCTTGGAGTTGGCACGGCGCGGTGCCAAAGTGGCCGTAACCGCTAGGCGAAAAGAGCTACTAGATCGCATCGTCTCAGAGATTCAATCTCAAGGCGGAACTGCTCAGGCCTTTCCTGGTGATGTGCTCGATCTTTCCGAAATGAAGAAGATTGCTGCCCTGGTCCATAATTCAATTGGTCCCATTGATATCGTAATTGCAAATGCTGGAAGCCATATCGAAACTTGGCCGGAACGATCATTTAAGAGCGCTGAGTATTTGGACCTCATGCAGTTAAACTACGGCGGACTCCTTCACTGCATCGAATCCGTTCTTCCTGAGATGTTGGAACGAAAATCAGGACACATCGTCGGAGTAGCGAGTTTGGCTGGATACAGGGGGCTTCCCAAAGCGGGCGCATACAGCGCCAGCAAAGCTGCGATGATAAATTTCTTGGACAGCATTCGGTTTCACCTTGAGAAGGTTGGTATATCGGTGACTACAGTTAATCCCGGTTTTGTTAAAACTCCACTTACCGACAAGAACGATTTTTACATGCCATTTTTGATCGACGCCGATAAAGCCGCGACGATCATTGCTGATGGGATAGAGCGTAAGCGCCGCGAAATAGCTTTCCCGTTTCCCTTCAACTGGATTCTGAAAGTTGCACGAATTTTACCTTACCCGCTTTATTCTAAATTAGTGGATCGGATGTGGTAGTGGATCCCGGTCAAAAGATAGCAATTGTCGGTGGTGGAATCTCTGGGAACACAGCTGCCCATATTCTTAGTCGCTCCCATGACGTCACAATTTTTGAACGGAACGATTATCTTGGGGGCCACACTAATACACGAGTAATTCGTGATGGGCCGGATCTCGGAACCGCTGTCGATACCGGATTTATCGTTTGCAACGAGCGAAACTATCCAAATTTTTACAAACTCCTAAACCAGCTTGGAGTAGAGCTTCGGGACTCAGAGATGTCGTTCGGATTCGCCTCCGAGGTGGACGGTACTCGGTATCTTGGCCCATCGATTAACGAGTTTTTACGGCTCCCTTTGAATCTTTTTAAGCCGAGTCTACTGCGGCTTTTTTTGGAACAACGTCGGTTTGGCCTCACGGTGCTTGACGAGTTGAAGCAAGGGTTGCTTTCAGAAATTGTGCTTGGCGAGTATCTCGATCGGCTGAAGGTATCGAAGTTCTTCAAAGAGAACTATCTCTTTCCTCTGGTAAGCTCTATCTGGTCTGGTGGTGCTGACGATGTTGACGATTTTCCTGCCGCAACGTTTGCTACGTTTTTTAGAAATCACGGAATGTTAGACCTATCCGCACGTCCGAAATGGCAGACCGTAATGGGGGGCAGTCGCTTATATGTTGATAAGTTTGTTCTCAACTTCCCTGGTCGAATTTTGTTAAATTCTCCCGTAGCGGCAATTAGGCGAGCTACTGATGGTGTTGAAGTTTCTACTCACACAGGAAGTACGAATAAATTTGATTATGTCATCCTCGCTACGCACGCGGATGAAGCTCTAAAGCTACTTTCCGATCCTAGCTCACGGGAGGAAGAGATTCTTGGATCGTGGAAATATTCGACTA
>JBGSNS010000070.1:0-5576 GCA_041739515.1 Bdellovibrionota bacterium | reverse complement strand
GAACACCTCGACAATACAACGCTTTTCTAACCCATTCATTCATACCTCCTACTCGTTTTGAGGACATGAATTATGAGGCAACAGCCACTACGGAATTTTCGAATCCTTTTCCGTCGCGGCCATTATTTTTGAGGCAAGTCGGCACTTTTTGACTGTCTTCTCGTGACCGCGTATTTTGGAGAAATCGGGACGATCCTATTTAATTCTTAAATAAGTTTTTCCGGCTTAAACTTAAATTAAATAGGATCGTCCCGATTTCTTAAAATGCAGGAATTTTTTCAAATCACAGGCGGCAACCCACTTTCAGGCTCCGTCACGGTCAGTGGAGCAAAGAACGGCGCGCTGCCGCTATTGATCGCAACTCTTTTGTCGGCTGAGCCAGTAACGATAAGAAACGTTCCGCGACTCGAAGATATCGGTGTACTGCGTTCGTTGTTGGAGCAGCTTGGTGCCGAAGTTGAGCTTCTTTCTCCCAACGATTATCGAATTGCTACTCCGCGGCTAATCGCAACTGAAACTAGCTATAGTTTAGTGAAGGCTCTGCGCGCATCGTTTTGGGTGTTGGCGCCGTTGCTCGCACGCGGTGGCGCTGCTCGCGTAGCGTTGCCAGGTGGTGATATTATCGGCGCTAGGCCGGTTGATATCCATCTCGATGCGTTAACTCAGATGGGTGCGGACATTAAAGTAAAGCATGGTGTCGTGTTAGCTGAGGCGCCCCACGGATTGAAAGCTTGCGATATAGATTTTCGTTTTCCAAGCGTCGGTGCCACGCATCAAATCCTGATGGCAGCGAGTATTGTTCCCGGAACAACGGTTTTGCGTGGTGCTGCGCGAGAACCAGAGATCGTAGCACTCTGTAATTTGCTTAGCGCGATGGGTGCTGACATTGAAGGCGCGGGAAATTCCACGATCACTATTCGCGGGCAAGAGCAACTTGGCTCGGCTGAAGTATCCGTGCTTGGAGATCGGATTGAGGCGGCAACGATGTTGTGCGCAGCGGCTGCCACTAGCGGACGTGTGCTAGTGGAGGGTTTTGATCCTGAACATTTAGGGTCGTTCTTAGATGTGTTGAATCAACTCGGAGTTTCAATCGAACAGCATGCAAACGGTATTACGATCGATGCAACCAACGGACTGCAAGCCATTCATGTAACTACAGCTCCGTATCCGGGATTTGCCACGGATATCCAGGCACCGTTGATGGCTGCATTGAGCGTCGCCAAGGGAGAATCCCGGATAGAGGAGACTATGTTTGAAGGTCGGTTCGGGCACGTCTCAGAGCTTGCACGACTTGGGGCGATGATTAGAGTCGAGGATCGTGTGGCCATAATCACCGGTGCAGATAAGTTGACCGGTGCTCCTGTAGAGGCGTCAGATATTCGCGCGGCAGCAGCTTTGGTTATCGGTGGACTCGCCGCGCAAGGGATAACCCAGATAGCTGAGCCGTTTCATTTGCGACGCGGATACGACGGTCTCATTGGAAAACTTCGAGGGTTAGGTGCAACAGTAGGAACCGGAATTACTGATCCAGATGATGTTGTTCTTTCTGGATGTTAGTTCCATTGGAAATCTGAAGTGATGGAAAAAACTTCATACCAAATACCACTTTCGATGGGCGCTACTTTTACGTACCGCGCTGAGCAATTCTTCGAACATGCAGGCGCAAAGAGCGTCGTCGATCACCTAGATTGGCTTACACCAAGAGTCTTTCGCGCTATCTCGGTCACTGGTGGCGCTAGAAGCGGGAAAAGCCATTTAGGCTTTTTTGCGATGGAGCGTTTAATTGCGCAAGGTTTTACCCCGCTGCTTCGGGTTGCACCTGATTTGCGACCGTTAGATCTTGCTGACGAAATGATCCCAGCATTATGTATAGATGATGCGCAAAATTTGTTAGCGAGTGAGGATTTTGTCGGACAGTTTGTTTCGCTTTATGAACAGGTTAGACAACGCTCTGGAGTGATAATTCTATTCAGCGATCGGGATTTGAGTTCCGAGAATCCCCATCTTCAAAGCCGGCTGGCCTCGTTGACCACGCTGAGTTTGGGATCCCCAGCCCGCGAGGATCTCCAGCCGCTTTTGCAGGCGATAGCGAAGCAGCGCGGATTAAAGCTTAAAACACGGGATCAAGAGTTTCTGGAGCGGAGACTTCCTAGCGATATCGCCGGGATTGAGCGATATGTGGAACGTGTCTTGAAGCTATCGAGTTTTGATGCGAAGCGAATTGGGCTTGAGACTTTGAAAGACGCGATATAATTACGTCACCGCAAAGTATGATTAAAATTACCCACAAAGAATACCAAGGGATTCGTTCTCCTTAGTATTCTTTGTGCTCTTGGTGGTGAAAATTAACGGTAGAGTAACCCGGACCACACCACATTAGACGTGGCCCCAAGCTGCCCTTTGCCGTAAGCTTCGGCCGTGCTCTACCGGATCATAGCGTTTGTCATCGAAGTTGCGGTCCGCCAATTTTTCCAGCGAATCTCAGTTTCCGGTGCTCCACCAGTTGCAACCGGGCCAGTAATCGTCGCAGCTAATCATCCGAACCAAGCAGTCGACTCATTTTTAATCGGCGCGACATTTCATCGTCCAATGTCGTTTTTGGCGAAATCAACGCTTTTCAGTAATCATTTTCTAGCGGTTTTTTTCCGAGAAATGAGAATGGTACCGGTTTACCGTGCGCGCGATAATTCTGATACCGCGTCGAATCAAGAGATGTTCAAAGATGTTGTGGCGAGGTTGCACGCGGATGAAGCGATAGTAATTTTCCCCGAAGGAACGTCTTCAGAGGAACGTAGAATTCTACCGCTTAAAACTGGCGTCGCTAGGATTGCGTTTCAGGCTGAAGTCAGTAAGGATTGGAATGCTAACGTTGTAATCCAACCAGTTGGAATTACGTATCTATCTCCGCGCCTCTTTCAAAGTTCGGTTGCGATCGCAATCGGTGAAGCCATTGCAGTGAACAGTTTTCGCACGCAGCATGACGAGGATGCACAAGCCGCGGTTAAGGCGTTAACAGCGGAGGTAGAGGAGCGGCTTCGAGCACTTACTGTGTCATTGCCAAATATCGATTTACAGCAGGATATAGAGCGAATTACGGAGCTCTTCGATAATCAGCAGGATATGCGAGAACGAATGCAGTATATAGCAGATCAGGTCACCAAGATCTCAAACGTTTTACCGCAGGAGACGGC
This sequence comes from Bdellovibrionota bacterium, assembly GCA_041739515.1. Classification (GTDB taxonomy): domain Bacteria; phylum Bdellovibrionota_C; class UBA2361; order UBA2361; family UBA2361; genus JBGSNS01. The sequence goes on along the minus strand of JBGSNS010000070.1, from coordinate 2,385 downwards.
AGCGCTACGAACGGAAATGGAAAGTGTCTCCAAGAAAGGGTTCGAGCTAGGGTTCTTCGGCGTGGGAAGTCAGACGATGATCGATCAGCCGATTTCCACGGCTCGATTGGTAGTAGTCCTGTTTGGAAGGCTCATTCATTTAGTTCCTTACTATGCTACCAGGATCGCTGTAGCTATATATGTAAAAGACCCACACAATCTTGCGTCGACTAAGATTGGCTTTGGAATTGTATTTTATGCAATGTGGTATGCCGCAATTTTAATTGTGGCCGTGGATTTTGGAATCGGTGGTTATGCAGCGTGTGCGCTTGTTATCTTAGTGATGATTGTTGGTGATAAGACTAACCGATATACCGACGGTGCAGTTGTATATTTTAAACAGTTAATTTCGCGGATTGTATCCGGAAAGAATTCACCCGAAGCGTATCATCAACAGGTGAATGAATTCCTCGAGCAACGCGCCGCATTGCGTGAGCGATTGATAGAGATTACGGAAAAGTATCGAGCAGAACACCCATGAGTGATGTAATTGTTGAGCCGTCCGCGGGAAGCCTCTCACGAGGGAAGCTAGCTCTTTTAACAATTCTTAACATTTTTAATTATCTCGATCGTTACGTCGTGCACGCAATGTTGCCCGTTATCGCCCTGCAGTTCGCGTTGGGTCATGAGCAAGAGGGACAGGTCGCATCGGCTTTCGTAATCGGATATACGCTGTTCGCGCCGATCTTTGGAGTTCTCGGTGATAGGTACCGCCGCCCGACTCTGATGTTTATCGGGGTGTTGGTATGGAGTTTGGCCACTATTCTGTCAGGTCTGGCAGGCTCGTTCCTGCTCTTGGTTGGTGCGCGAATTTTAGTCGGCATTGGCGAGGCTAGTTTTGGCGTCATGGCTCCTGGATACATTAAGGATTTCGAGAAAGATCCGATCGCTCTCAATAAAAAGCTTGCGATATTTTACGTTGCAATTCCCGTCGGAGCTGCGCTCGGCTATGTGTTGGGGGGTTATATTGCTTCGACATACTCGTGGCATGCAGCATTCTTTGTCGCAGCCATTCCGACTGTATTGCTTATGTTTGGATTGCTAGCATTTCCTGAGATTCAGCGAACAAAAGTCCATACGTCTCCGGTGCGAGAGGTTATTGCCTTATTGAGAATTCCTGTACTCCGTTTAGCGCAGATTGGTTATATTTTGAATACGTTTGCGCTTACATCGATCGCTACTTTTGTGGCTGCCTATGGGGTATCTCTTGGATTTGAGTTATCGGAGATTAATTCAAGCTTCGGAATCATATTAGTTGTTGCCGGTATTTTAGGAACAGCCATAGGGGCGAAGTTGTCATCACTGCTTGCTGCGAGAGCACGTACCCCGATAACCGGATTATTGCAGTTTACTAGCCTTGGCTCACTTCTTGGAGTACCGCTTCTAATAGCAGCATTCTTGGTAGAAGATCGTACCACATTTTTACTTTGCACCGGGCTCGCCGAAGTTTTGATTTTTGCTTCCCTTGCACCGATAAACACAGTCCTAGTTCTGTCCGCGCCGCCGGCTCTAGTTACTCTTACGCAAGGCCTGACAATTTTATTGATTAACATCTTCGGCGCGCTTGCCGGCCCACTCTTAGTAGGAATGGTTGCGGATCGTACATCGCTTGCTTTCGGTTTACAGCTGTCGAGTGTGGCGATGTTTGGGTGCGGATTGGTATGGTGGTACGCCTCAGTGACAGCCTCCAAACAGGTAATTCCAGGCTCTGCTACGGATTTCCGAGGCAACCGCGCTTAGGACACTCCGATTCTTTCGGATTCAGTTCATGAATGCGTCTATGGCACGCAAACCCCGATTAAGTACCAGGCCATTTTGTTAAAGGAGGTTGAGACGGTCTCGTCAGTCATTGAGAACATAAAGACACGTCCAAACTCTTTTGAGAGAACTTCTTGAAACTCCTCTGGTCCCATTTCATGTAAGTGAGTTGCCTTTCTTCTTGCTGAGGCATACGGAGCGGAGGCCGAATTAGGTGTGCCTATGACAGCGAATCCTGACTGTCCCACCAGACCTCGATACGATTTTACGACTTGAGGAATCTGTTCCTTGTGAAAATGTTCGATCACATCCATCGAAATGACAGCATCAAATGTGCCGTATTTAGTTGTGGGCTTCAAAAGATCAAAGCATTCAAAATTTATTGAGCTATGTTTGGCATGATTTATTCTGTTTGCCTCTATCAAAGCGCTGTCGAAATCGAGACCCTGATGTTTACCCCGTAATTTAGACACTGGTACTTCAAATTGGTAAGGGTGTGATTATGACGAAGCGATTTGGTCAAGCGGTGAAGGAGGAGGTCCTTGGGAAGATCCGGAGTGGGCGTCGAGTCTCTGAGGTAGCCCAGGA
>JBGSNS010000060.1:0-7293 GCA_041739515.1 Bdellovibrionota bacterium | reverse complement strand
CTTTCAGAGTTCGATATACAGAGTCCAGCCGATTCAGTGAAAAATACTCAAAAACAGCTCGATTTATGGCCACTTTCTACCGGACAGTAGTGAGCGACGCTCCGCGCTCCCAGGGGGAGTTGCAGCCAACTGTGGGACTCGAACCCACGACCCTCAGTTTACAAAACTGATGCTCTACCAGCTGAGCTAAGTTGGCCTAAAGAATAGTTGTAAGACTATTCCTCGTTAGCTTAGATGCAAAGAAAACTCAATCAATGCGACTATAAGTTAAGGATAAGTTAGTAATTGCACTCGCAAATTGTGCCCAGGGCATTTACATGCCCCGTTTCATCATTCATATTCGTCGCCGTTTGCGTGTGCCCACTTAGCTCAGCTGGTAGAGCACTTCCTTGGTAAGGAAGAGGTCACGGGTTCGAGTCCCGTAGTGGGCTGAATAGTGTGCATCTTTTGCCAGGGCAAGAGATCGCGGTTGTTTGCAGTTTTGCTGGCGCAGAAGTGTTGTTTGCATTTTTGCTAACGCAGAAGTGTTGTTTGCATTTTTGCTGGCGCAAAAATCGCTTGAGCAAAGTTGTCGGCATTTCTGCTAACGCAGAAATCGCGGTGCGGTATACCATGCGGGGATACCATGCTTCTGGTTTTAGTTTCGGTTTCGTACGCTCGTAGCTCAACTGGTAGAGTAGCGGATTCCAAATCCGTTGGTTGGGGGTTCGATTCCCTCCGAGCGTGGTTGAACACATTCTCATCCCTCGGGGAATCGAACCACGCGACAGCGGAGGCTGTCGCAGACAACAGAGTGATTCCTTCCGAGCGTGGTTTCACAATTTCTCGTTTTTCGGGGACTCCAACAGCACAAGCCGGGGGCTTTGACCGTTTCCCTACTCCGCCACCACATCATTCGGGTGCAGAATCTCGCGCACGAGTCGCATCAACTGTGGCTGTGAAAATGGTTTCGATAGAGCGCCGCGTGCACCGAAGTGTCGCACAGCTTCGAGTGGATCGCCGGTCAACTCACCACTGATCGCTACTACCGGAATTCCCGGGTGTGCTTTCGCAAGCTCGCTAATGAAGTGAACGCCTACCATTGCGGATTGATCGTCGAACTCTTCCGCCGGCATCACAAGATCGCAGAGAAATAATTCAAATTGATTGTTCTTGATTAGTTCTTGAGCCTCGGCCGGACCGTTGGCGAGAACAACTTCGTGACCGCACGCTTGTAGCATTTCGCCTAAAGTCTCGCGAAACTCGTCGCAGTCATCAATCACCAAGAGTCGTGACATAGCTCAAATCCCCCAGAAATTGTTTCGACATTAAGAGGAAAAAAGCTGAGGATTAGTGTGTAAATATTTCAGCTAACCGAGACGATAATCAGTAAATCAGAGGTGGTCGCAGATGCATCTAATAGAAACCAGGATGGTAACACGGTAGGAGCGAGATCAATGTACAACGTTCTAATTTGTGGAGCTGGTAAAATCGGCGAGACCATCGCATCCCTTTTAACCGCTTCAAAACGCTATCACGTCACCCTGGCCGACGCTGACAACGTGCGGGCTTCCGCCATCGCAGCAACATGCCCTGGCAGTACCTCTGCACAGATGAACATAAAGGATAGCGCAGGTATGACTGCGTTAATTGCAAAACACGATGCTGTAATATCTGCACTGCCGTTTTATTGTAACGTCGATTTAGCGCACGCTGCCCGTGCAGCAGGGAAACACTATTTTGACTTAACGGAAGACGTAGAGACGACCCGCTCCGTAGCGGAACTATCCAAAGGCGCTACCAGCGGGTTTATGCCGCAATGTGGGTTAGCACCTGGCTTTATCAGTATCGCAGCCAAATCTTTGTGCTCCGAGTTTCAGAACATCGATCATGTAAAGCTTCGCGTCGGTGCCCTTCCAATATTTCCAAGCAATCGGGCACGATACAATCTGACCTGGTCCACGGAAGGCTTGATTAATGAGTACGGCAACCTTTGCGAAGCGGTAGTAAATGGCACACAGCAGATGATTCAACCGCTTGAAGGATACGAAACGTTTCTACTAAACGGTCAAGAATTCGAAGCCTTCAATACTTCAGGGGGGCTAGGAACTCTCTGTGAAACACTTGCTGGAAAAGCGAAAAATATCGATTACAAATCGATTAGATATATTGGGCATCGCGAATACATCGCGTTTTTGATGCACGACTTAAAGTTCAATGAAGATCGTGCAAACCTAAAGAAAATCTTTGAGCGCAGCTTTCCTACCACTCCACAAGACAGAGTGGTGATTCGCGCTCAAGTAATCGGTGAAAGAAACGGTAAACTTACAGAACTAACTTACGCTAGTATTATCCCTCACCAGATGGTTGGTGGTCAGCATTTTACAGCGATCCAAGTTACAACAGCTGCTGGTGTGTGCGCTCCGCTCGACATGCTGCTGTCGGGACAACTAAAGCAGAAATCTGGCTTTTTAAAGTGCGAAGATATCTCACTGAATGACTTTCTGAAAAATGAATTCGGCAAACTTTATTTGGATGAAGCTGCACTAATTCACGTGGACTAAAAACCTCTGACGATTCGACACGAACCTGTGGATGAAAGCCTGAGCTAAATAATTGAACCGCGGACCGAGGCCATGGTCCGAGTCAGGGATTTATAAACGAGGGCATGCCCTATAAATTCTTATCGAAAATTAATTCGACTGAACAGTGACGACTCGGTGCTCGGGCTCCGGACAAACGATTGATTCAAATCGATCTAGCACCGCGGACCAGCTATACCGTTCGCGTACATACCGTTGCCCATTACACCCAAGTTTAGCGCGCAGCTCAGTGTCGTCGCATAACAGCGAGAGCGCTCCACCAAATTCGTCACTGTTGAGAAAATACATTCCGCCCTTGGAGCGCACTACGTGGTCGCGCGTAACGGCGCAACGACCATGCACCAACGCAGGAGTTCCTTGCAGCCAACTTTCCATTAACACGATTGAAAACGATTCGTTTACGGATGGCTGAACCAGCGCAACAGCATCTCGCAGCAGCGCTAGCTTTTCCTCTTCTGACACCCGCAGGAGATCAATAATATCTCCGCGCGCAAGTGCTGCGTCACGGTAGAGATCTTTAAAATCCCCTCCCCCAGCAATAACTAATTTCAGATCCTCTGAGATTAGCCCCTTCGCTTTCGATTCTATGAAGTAATCGATCGCAAGCTGTGCGTTCTTTCCCGTTTCCTTTCTACCTAATACCACCGCGTATTGCCCAGATACCGGCGAAACAGTTTTCGAGACCGCAGGAGTTTCAAATCCCATTCCCACTTCCCCGCCTGATATCGCTCCGTACAATGTGTGGGCTAAGTCTCGCTCTGCGGTGGCGTTAAATAACGCCCGGCCGACAATCCTAAACATCGCCTCGACGGTCTTAGTGTATGCGTAGCTCTCATCGTGTAGACAAGGAATCAGCCAAGCTTTCGTACGCACAGCTAAACTTCCCCAAAATGTCAGTCCGAATAAATACGGAGCGAAGAAAATTGCATCGTAGTTTTCCTGATTAGCAACAAGCCACTCCGTTAACTTTGCTGAAGTGCCAAAACTACCCATCCACTTAAACTCATCTTCGAGAGATAGTGACTGCCCACTAGCCACGGCTATTTGAAGCGGGACCCAAGTGTCCGTATCGCGCGCATCGAGAGGAAACCTTAGGACCGGAACACCGAGAGCTGAGTCGTGACCGGCAGGCAATGTATTTTCCCAAGTGCGTGCATCGATCGCGCACGAAGAAACGATCTGAACTGAATGGTTGCGATCTTCCTTTAAATGTTTCGCCAACTGCAAAACTAGCGTCTCGGCACCACCAACTATCTTCTCGCCACATCGTGGAATTACAAAACAAAACTTCACCGTACTTCTCCTGGAGAAGACCACCCAAGCTCATTGAATACGTCGACGATTTCAGCTGGTGGCGAAACCTCTTTTACAAGCGCTGCTCGAGCACGTTTTTGTAAATCCACAACCACCTGCAATCGCTTGCGCAGAGCTTCTTCATTAGTACCCAACAACACAGAGAACTCCTGCTGCACAATACTCGGTGAATGCGAATCTCTTACATAGTCCTTGGCGAGCTCGTTCGTTAATGCGCTGCCAGCAAGAATTTCGTCCAGCATGGCGCGCAACTCTCCGATCTCGGTTTCTCCGGGACGAACGAATAACGCGATTTCACGAGGCAACCAGTCAGCACACTCCTCCGATACTATGCAGGGCAGTCCTGCCCCAAGCGAAAGCGGCAAATACGGCCCAACACGCTCAAACATTCCAAAATGCATATGCACACAGAGATCAAGCGACTGCAAAAGCTCGCTCCAGCGTTGTGGTGTTCGGTTAGATACAATCTCAATCTGCACTGTAGAAAATTCCGCGCGCAACTTAGCGGCTCGCAAACGATCGCGCTCGTCGCGAATCATCCAAACTACTTGAACCAAACTCGGATCTGAAAGCTGCGAAATGGCGGTAAAAAGTGAGTGCGAGCGTGCCCCCATTCGCGCTCCACCGGAAAATCCGATTCGCAACGGATTCGCCGCCGATACCGCCGTGGCTCTCTTTCGAAGCTTCGATGCTGATACGTCTGCTGGCCACGGGATGTACGCGCTCGCCACAGCAATCTTTGGCTCCGGCCGACTCAAATATTCTCGATGCATCGCGGGATCAGTAAAGACCGGCAATAACGAAAGAGAGAGTTCCCGAATCGCGTAGTACTTCTCGCGCTTATACTCCGTTCCACGCTCCGAAAAATTCACCTCTGCGCCGTTAATGAGACTAACGGTATCTGAAAATCCGGAATTTAAGATCGGCTCCGGGCCATGATCTGTTAAGAAGGTGTCGTGCACGATCGTGATTCCTGGGATCGCCCCTAAAAGTACCCGCTCAACCCTGATCGCCGGATCGTCGATTAAATGATGCACCGGCAAGGAGAGCTTTCCGTCGCAGGTCGGACTAAGAAAGCGTAAAGAATTAGTTGTGCTGAGCGCCCCCAAGAGCTCGAGCTCTACTGATGGGAGCCTTAGAAGAACCTGCTCTGTGAAGTAGCAAGCTTCTGGACTCTTCGGATTAAAGATCGTGAGTTTCAAAACGTTCCTACTAATGAGTACTCGACAACGGAGTCAGCAGTCCGTTTACAACTTCGTCCCAACCACGATCAACCAGATGCAAGTCATCTATCATCGCTCGACCGTTTCGCCCAAGTTGTGCTGCAAGCTCGCGATCATCAGCGAGTTCGTTAACCGCTGCTGCGATTCCAGCGATTGTTGAATCAGTTACTAATCCGTTCTCTCGGTCGCGAATGAATTCCAAAACCCCTCCGCTATCATGCCCAGCGATAACAGGCTTTCCGCTTGCCAACGCCTCAAGCGTTACGTAACCGTAGTCTTCATCGTACGGGGCGTAATAAACACACATCGCATCTGAGTAGAGATGCAAAAGAGCCTCATCCGACACTCGTCCGAGAAACTCGATTCTCGACATTAAATTGTGCGCCGTAATCTCATTACGAAGATACTCCATTATTCCTGGTTCATCCGCTTCACCCACAACCTTCAACGTGACTCCGCTTTTAACATAAGGCATCGCCTTGATAATCGAATCAACTCGCTTAATTGAACAGATTCGACCGACGCTCAATACGTATGGACTAGAAGTCGTGCTTAGTTGGTACCGATCTCCAAGCGGCAACGGGGGATAGAGCGTATCACATGAGAGTCCGTGAAACGTTTTTACTCGATTCGCGACGTTGTTAGAAATCGCAGACCGATAATCGCACTCCGTGAGCATGCGTCGATCACCTTCCGTCAACATTCTCCGCAGTTCTTCGTCCCTCGGATCGTCACCAAAATCGGAGTATCGCGATGCGTACAGATCGTACATGGGGCGATGTTGATGCACTAACCATGCAGATTTTTTAGTTCCCCGTGCGTAATAGCTGGGAAATTTAGTGGCGATCAAAAGATCGACCGGCTTGCCACCGAAACGTCCAAAATCCCACGCACGCCAAAGCGCTGCCTGGTTTAGTAACTGCTCCTTGGGTTCAACCACGAATGGTAGGTCGACCGTATCAACTAGATGTCCACGTTTCGTGAGCTCGCGAACTAATGAGCGCACCAACGCTTCCTGCCCTCCGGAAGTAAACGGAACCTTAACGCCTAAAACTAGTATTCGCGCGCCCATGCAGTATTTCCTTACTCGCTATACCTTCGCGTTCTTAGAGAGTTCGTCTACCCTGTGCGCCAGCAGATTAACCTGCTGCACAAGTGCCGCCATCTGCGGAGTCATCGCCGGAGAGACACTTAGCGGGGCGGACGTATTTGACAAAGCTACCCCAGAGCTCCCTGCAAGCTTTCCTTTTTCTTCTATCTCTCGCCGTAGCGTTGCAAGCGACCCGTGAACTTCATCCGCGATACGATCAATCCGCTCAACGCATTTTTCTGTGTCCACATCGATTTTGTGCACAAGATTCCAAAAATCCGCTGAGTCACGTTGATCAACGTAGCGCGTCATAGCGTTTAGATATTGAGTCAGTGCGGACTGAAACTCGTGCTCCGATTTTAGATAATCAACTAAAACCTTATCTCGTAGAAAAACCAAACATCCACGCTTTACGAATGTTACTAGTCGCCCGAGAAGGCCGCGACGATGCGAACATCCAAGACGCTTCGGATTCACATCTAGGCTATACGCATGGCGCTGATTTATGACTCGAAGTTCGGGTGAGTGAAGCATTTCGCCGGCAAGCGGTGCTTGTCCGGGGTTAAGCTCAGCAACGGAGGTCGGCTGAAATTTTTCTCGCGGAGTCGCGAGCTTCTCCGCCACCAACGACCGGATACGGGTCATAATGTCAGCAATATTGGCCGAGTCGTCCGAACCAGATTCAGTGACCTGGGATTGTGCGTGTGATGAATCTGGGAATGCTGACATACCGTTGCTCTAAACTTCCGCGCCAGAAAACAATACTGATAGGCAATACTACAGGGCAGGACTATTCCTCCGACATATCAGCACTACCGTATGGTCCGAACTGATACGATCCGAAGCGATCGCGTGGCCGGCCGGACCTATGACAGACAGCAGACTAAGGCATCTGGGTCGAAATTCCAATTAGGTCTGTTTGTGGCGCTGATGGCTGCGAAACGTGCTTCTTTTGGGGTTGATTCCCTAAGCGATCACTTCTTTCACGCTTCGCCAATTCTAAATCGCTTGGCGGCCTATGCGGGCAGCTCCAGATAAATCGACTGACAGCCAAGCAAGTTACAACGAGAAACACCTTGAACCA
>JBGSNS010000276.1:0-5443 GCA_041739515.1 Bdellovibrionota bacterium | reverse complement strand
TGAAAGAGAGCCCGTATGTCCCACCATATCGCAGTTCGCAAAATTGACTACTGTAAGTTCTGGGATCCCAAATTTTTGCCAACTCTCAAGAATTAGAGTTGTTAGCTCAACCGCGCTCATCTCTGGCTTTAAATCATACGTAGCAACATCTCTAGGTGAGGGAACCATTATTCGCTCTTCTCCAGCGAGCTGCTCTTCTCGACCGCCGTTAAAAAAATAAGTCACGTGCGGATACTTCTCGGTCTCTGCGCAGCGCAGCTGTCGCATCCCAGCCACACTCACTAAATCTCCGAGTGTTTCTACGAGATGAACTGGTTGAAATAGTACTGGAAGTGCTAAACTTGGATCGTAATTCGTGAAGCATAAGACATTTGCGGCTGGAAGTATTACCGTACGGGATAGTCCAGGGATCTCGACCGGATTCGTTAACGCAGCGCTAATCTGTCGCATCCGATCTTCACGGAAATTAAAAAATAAAACTCGATCGCTAGTAGCAATCTTTGAATTCTCAACAACCGCAGCGGGAAGAAACTCGTCGGAGACCCCTTTCTCGTACTGCGATTTAACCCACTCAACAGGATCTGAGGTTACTGACGCGCCTTTGCCTTCAGTGAATAGGTCATACGCTAGCTTGGTCCTCTCCCAGCGTTTGTCGCGGTCCATCGCATAGTATCGTCCAATAATGGTTGCGATTTTCACTTGCTTTGGAAGACGTTTGATAAGATCAGATAAATCCATCGCAAAGGAATGCGGGGAGACGTCTCTACCGTCGGATATCAAGTGCAATCGAATGTCGTTGATCCCGTCTTCAATTAACGCCTGAATAGTCGAGTGCAGATGCTCTGCGTGGGAATGCACACCGCCGGTGCTATACAGGCCGATTAAGTGAACTAACGAATTGTTCGAACCAGTCCGCACAAACAAGTTCCATTCGTCAGAACTTTGCGCTGTCTTATCCGCTAACTCCGCAGTGACTCTGGATAACCACTGTCTGATCGTACGTCCTGCACCGATCGTTAGATGTCCGACTTCACTGTTGCCCATCTGTCCCGCTGGCAGACCCACCACCTCGCCGTGAGTAGTGAGCAACGTCCATGGAACCGTCGCTCGGAGTCGGTCGAGCGTGGGTGTTTGGGCAAGTGCAACCGCATTGCCCAACGAATCCGGGTTAAAACCCACTCCGTCGAGAATGCATAACAAGAGCGGGGAACAACCAGGCTTCGGCATACACCAGTTTTAGTTAAGGAGTTGAAAATTGTGGTGCCAGTCCGACAACTTTTTTGTTCGACGGCTCGGAATACTTCGTAAGCGCCAAGAGACTCCCATCAGGGGTTACGGCTGTTAGGCTATCGACAGCCGCATCTTTTCGCTCTGCGAGAATCGCTATCGCAGCGCCAAGACGCTGTAAACGCTCAGCTGATTTGTCCTCGATCGCTTCCCACGCTTCAGTAGCGGCAGAAATCGCTCGGTGCTGGATCATCGTCGCTAGTTTCGTCGGCAAAAAGAGGTCGCAGGAAGCACCTTTGCCGGCCTGATCTATGACGCTCAAGGCTCTCTCAAGCGATAGACGATGCAGCTGCGCCTCAAAGGCGGCGATTCGTTCCGCTGTCGGATTTAGGCGTGCGGATCTACCAAGCAGCAACGCTGCTTGGTCGGGTTTCCCTGAGGTAGTTTCCAACGCAGCGAGTTCCTCAACTAGGACAGCGCTATTCGGATAGCGGCGAACGAGCTCTCGTAGCTTAGAGGGCCGTTCTTCCGGATTGCTCGGCAAGTCGCGAGCCGCCAATTGTGCCTCGATAACGGTGTCGGCGTCGTTTAAATTTGCTGATTGAGCGAGCTTTTGATGTAGGGTGCGAGCTTTGTCGAATAATTCTGCGCGGATGGACGCGTCCCTTGCCAAGCGGAGAAGGGCCGGTAGTCGAGTTTGTTCGTATGCAGCGCTGTAGAGCTCAGTTGCTCGAACATAAGATGACTCGCGCTCCGCTTGCTTGCCTCTAAGAAACTGTACCAACGCTGAACCGTCTTGTGGTAACGCGGCTAGTGCTTCCGCGGACCCGGATTCAGCCAGCGGAACGAACACTGCGGTTGCCTCAGGGGAGGAGCGAAGTAAATCCGTATATAACTCCTCCGCGCGCGCATCATCGCCCAGGATTTTGCTTAATTGAGCCTCCGAGAATTTGTCCCACGCTGCACGAAGCTTCCGATTCTGTGCTGCAACTCGTCTTGTGTGAAAAGATTGCCGGATGCCGTAAAAAAAAGCACCGAGACTCGCCAAGAGAAGTCCAGTAAAAAATGATACCAACAAAAATCCACCGAGCGAGCCGCTGGCGACAGTTGAGCCGAAGAAAGATACCGCCACCGGGGAGGAGTTACCGTAAAGCAGGGCGAAAACGACGGCACACAGCGAACCGATAACTAGAATCTGAATCAGTCTTAGCATAATCAACTCCGTGGAGAGATTAAGCTAACCCAGCTTCGATGGCCAGACTTTTGGGGGGTTAACCCTCTTGTTTGATTTAAAGCGAAGCCGTCGACAACGAATCATCCCACAAACCTTCTAGGTCGTAGTGCGCTCGCATCGGCTCGTAGAAAATATGTACGACAACATCGCTTGCATCGATGACGATCCATTGTCCTTCTTCAAGACCCTGAACCGAATACGGCTCTAAGCCGCGATCTTCGAAAAGTTTAAGTACTCTGTAGGCTATGCCCTGAACGTGTCGGTCCGATCGACCGTTTACGAGGATGAAATTATCAGCGAGACCAAACCTGCGACTTACATCGACGTTTTTAATGTCGAGACCTTTGCCATCCTCGCAAGCTTTCATGAGCTCTGCGACGTTCGGGGATGTTTGCTCCGCGCAGCTCTCACTTGCTCGCTCGGCATTATAGAAAGGGACAGACACCGCATTATCCGTATGCGCTAGGTTATTTCTCATCGTAAATGGCAATCTCCTTAATAAAAAGACAACGTGACAAAACCGAATCGGAAAAGTCCAAAAAATTTGATGTGGGAGAGGGAGATAGAATCGAGGAAGGGATCGAATTGGTAAGAAGAAGATCTGAATTACGGCCAAAAGGACAAGAAACCGTGCAGCGGGATGATTCGCTTAATTGGATGGAACTAAGAATTGTTACTCTCAGACGCTCCTCTCAATACGCCGGGAATTCTCATTCCGGCCATTTAAATTATCCAAGTTCTAGACCTATAGCTAACATCGTCAGTTAGCTCTCATTACTTAAGATGAGAATAAACCTGAGATCGGAGCTGCGCAATTAGTATTATTCATGAGGCGGCGTAAGGGTTTGGTACGACTGCAAAAAGATTCAACTGATGTTTGCGGAAAGGTTACCTAGAAAGAGGAGAATCCCCTAGAAAAGCGAGGCCGCCATTAGCTCGATAAGCTCAGGTATATTCTCGCCAGTGACCGCGCTAATTACGATAAATTGTACGTTTCGCCTTTTACATTCAGCCCTCAACGCTTCCAAAATTGAACGATCCGGCATGATTTCAGCTTTGGTAATAACTACCATCTCTTTGTGTTCACCTAACTCGGAGGAGAATTTTTCAAGCTCATCGCGGATTGCCAAGTATGCGTCCAATGGCGGAAGTGGTTCGCCCTGATCGGTAAGCCCTGTTGGATCAATTAAGTGAGCGATGACTTTAGTGCGCTCTATATGCTTTAGGAATTTAATTCCCAACCCTTTTCCTTGATGCGCACCCGGAATCAGTCCGGGAACATCAGCTACGACGAAACTTCGTCCACCCTTCGCCTGAACCACTCCGAGGTTCGGGGTTAACGTAGTGAAAGGGTAGTCAGCGATCTTAGGCTTTGCACTTGAGATACGGGAAATCAGCGTAGACTTTCCAGCGTTTGGGAATCCTACCAGTCCGACGTCCGCCACTAATTTTAGAGACAGCGTAAACGTGCCTTCTTCTCCGGGTTCCCCAGGTTGAAAATGCTCCGGCGCACGGTTAGTTGCAGTTTTGAAGTACTCGTTTCCTTTGCCGCCTCTGCCGCCCTTACACAAAACTACACGCTGTAGGTCTTCGGTAAGATCCACAGCGACTTCCCCACGGGTATTCAAGATCTGGGTTCCAACCGGAAGCGAAATGATTAGATCCTCCCCTGAGATCCCTTCGCATTGTCTACCTCCACCATCTTTACCGTTTTGAGCTTCCCATTTGGCGCGAAACTGAAAGTCTAGCAGTGTGTGTTTATTGCGATCCGCAACCAGGATGACAGAACCGCCTCGACCGCCGTTCCCCCCATCTGGGCCACCGAAAGGGACGTATTTTTCGCGTCGAAACGACAGGGCCCCTGCGCCACCGTTTCCGGCGCGTACTTGAATAACTGCTTCATCAACGAACTTCATAAACTATAACTTGAGTCGTTCAGTTACGAGCTGAATAAGAAAAATAGAAAACCCCTAGCATCGAACTCCATGGGCGGACCCCTGAAGGACGGTTAGGGATTTATTTGAAGGGCTCTAAGCTATCCTTGCTAAACAATCGGCACGATATGAATCGTACGGTGGTTTCCTTTATGAAACTCGACCTTGCCGTCCGTTAGCGCGAAAAGGGTGTAGTCTCGTCCGGTTCCAACGTTGCGCCCAGCGCGATACTCAGAACCTCTCTGGCGAACCAAAATCTCACCTGAGTTGACCACTTCTCCACCAAATCTCTTGATCCCGAGTCGCTTGCTGTGAGAGTCGCGACCGTTACGAGTGCTTCCGCCTGCTTTCTTATGTGCCATGTTAAATAACTCGGTTAATAATAACTAATTCGCAATTACCCGTTGATTGCTTCGATCTGAACTTCGGTCAGATCTTGTCTGTGACCCTGGGTCTTCGTGTAACCCTTACGACGACGCTTCTTGAAGATTATGATTTTCTCGCCGCGGAAGTGTCGAAGAATCTTCGCACTAACCTTAGCTTTAGCAAGCACCGGTTCTCCGAGTGTGATTGCTTCGCCGTTCTGGATAGCAAGCACATCGCCCAACGCGATCGTAGCACCAACTTCACCTTCAAGACGGTTAAGGGTCAGCTTTGTTCCGGTGTACACGACGTGTTGGTTGCCTGCGGCCCGAACGACTGCCACGGGACCAGCCGGTACAGTATCTTCAGTGTTACTAGACTTTTGAGCTTCAGTATTCATATCGCAAATAACCAACAATTACGTTTCAAATTCGGTAGTGGGGTATCTCAAAAATACCCAAGAAAAGCAAATTAACTGGTCACGGGAGAGGGCCAAAAAGGACTGAGGGGTGTTTAGAATCCCCAAGCCGCCGTCCCCTGCACCTCCCAGACGGCATAGCCCAGCCAAGACCCGATAGCTGCTAGGCTCGTTTTTAGGCCGATGCTTATAAATATCCGGTGTGGCATACTCCAGGAGAGTTATGAGTAATCAAGGGCAGTCGCAGTTCACCGTTGCAGTAATAGA
>JBGSNS010000274.1:0-4693 GCA_041739515.1 Bdellovibrionota bacterium | reverse complement strand
CAATACTGAACCTAGTCCCATTCGAATTTGCCGACACGAAGTTGGCTCGGTTCACATCGTGGACCTCAACCCCAGCCCATGTCCCATCGATATAAAATGCGTCCGGGACAAATGTCCCAGCATTTGCCACAATGCTGAAAGTAGTTGGTATTCCTGAAAATGAACCTACTGATCTGCGCTCTATGGTGGCAATCCCGCCCCCGGTCGCCTGTCCGTCGATCGCCCGGTAAAATAATACCCAACGAGATCCGAGGACAGCGCGCGCCCCGAACTCTACTCGCCTGATCCCATCGCCGCGAGACCAGAATACCGCTTCACGTCCTACTGTCGGCGACGATCCCAGGCTTATCTGGCCTCCAAAAGTTACGATCCCATTTGCCATGTCGCCTGGATAGCGAATATTTCCGATCGAAATACTCATTTCGTCGCTCTGTTTGAAATAACCGGAACCAGTCTGTTGTGCTGCGGAGTCGGGATTGCCAGGTTGAATGCCAGATGAAGCGATAAATCCATTCCCAACCGTCAATAAGTTTGACGTTCCAGCAGTGCCGCCGAGGCCATGATCCGAAACGAGAGAACCTGCAGTCAATGATGCGGAATTAAATTTCCACAGATGAGCGTGGCCAAATCGAGGGCGAACATCAGCAAGCGAGATTTTTTCCAGAAACGCATATCCACGGCTGCCCGTTTGGGGCAAGTTAATTCCCCATAATGAGTCTTGCTTAGGCAGGAATTCTTTGAGCAAATCAAGTGATGCTATGCTAGAGATCGATACTAGTCCTGTCGATATAAACTCACGACGATTGAGGCCCGGACTCACCTGATGATTAGTGATGGCAGCCGCCGTGTGCTGCAAAGTTGGTCTAGACTTTGTTTTCATACGATTGGTTCCAATTGTTCTCCGTCTGAATTTGGCGAACGCCGATCACCGCGTCTCAACGATGCTTTCATCAATGCTAGATTGTTAGGTGTCCTTAAGGAAGAGATTTAATTTCACAGCTTAATATGAGTCGGATCCACGATGTACGTTGGTTCCCAATATGACCTGGAAGATCAAAGAGCAGACTATTTACCGCAATTTCTAGTTATTCTAGATAGGTCGGCACCGAGCCAATTTGAACTTGTGTTGAGCTAGACTTTGTTCGCTTAAGAGCCTGGGCTTTTCTCTCTGAATCAGCCCAGATTTCCTCGAGTGCGAGTTTCTCTGACTCCTTTTTGAGTGCACGAAAGGCATACGATGTCGGAATATTAGACAGGCCGATTCGTCTCGGCATGAATCCTGGTGCTTGTGGTGGTAATTCGCGTTCCATACTCTTGTAAAGAGCAAGTGATGGACCAGCCTTCAGCGGCTCTATTATTTTTGGCCCGGTTGCCGCGGGGTCCTACAAAGATGCTGAAAGAACATCACCACCACCATTCCCAGCATCTGCGCGCTATCGGTAACTAAATTTACCTTAGAGCCGGTTACGTGACGCCAATTAACGGGAAGCTCACTTATTGTAAAACCGTTTAACCGGGCACGAAAAAGAAGCTCTATATCGAACCCAAAATGATCGACTGTAAGGGTCGGAAACAAATCCGTTACGACCCGCCTAGAGAACAACTTGAACCCGCATTGAGTATCGCGGATTTCAGGCAGGACCAACAAGTTTACAATTCCGTTAAAGAGCCTGCCAAGCAATCGACGGTGAACACGCGTTTTAAGCATTACAGTGTCATCGTCCATCGCACGTGAACCGATAACTATGTCTATGCCGTTTCGGGCCTCAGCAAGCAGTTTTCGCACTTCCGTAATTGGCGTTGACCCATCCGCATCAGCCATCAAGGTAAATTCGCCACGACTGGATGCCACCCCCGTACGCAATGCTGCTCCTTTGCCGCAATTGTGTGGGTGGCGAAGCAAGCGAATATTGTCCGGGGCACGGGCTATTAAACTATCAGCGACCTCAACGGTGCGATCAGAACTTCCATCGTCAACAATTACAATCTCAAACTTGGAATCAACCAGCGCCGGCACCTGTGTCAGCATTTCATCGACGGTCTTCGTGAGCCTCGCTGCTTCGTTATAGCAGGGAACTACTATGGACAGCGTTAAGTTTGACGTATTCATGTTGAGATCGCTTCCGACTCAGTGGTCGACTCGCCTTCAGTGGGGATTTTCTCTTGAGAAGTCAGTAATACGTACGCTCCTGGGATACCGACGATTATGTACTGCATCGCGTGCTGCGTGATGACCATGCTCAGGGCGTGCTCGCGATCGATGCCGATCGAGACCAACGCAAGGGATCCCACCATCTCGATAACTCCGATACCTCCAGGTGCAGCAGGAACGAGAGAACTAAAATTTACCGCTACCATAAACAATACGATTCCCGCCATATCAAGGGGGGCATGAAACGCTAAGCTAACCATCCAGTATATGCACATCTCAACCGACCAAATCACCACTGAGTACAATACGAGTGATGGCAATCGTTGAAGTGAAAACAAAGGAGCCAAGCCATCGATAAACTGGCGCAGTTTCTTCCAGGCAAACGAAGTGGGGGACTTGTTAATTTTTCCGGCGACCGCATCGCCGATTGTGAATACAGCTTCTTTCGCCCACATCGTCAGCAACGCGCCGATGCCTATTGCTCCAAATAGGTACGCTACGTACAAAAAATTTCGGCTTAAACTCGCATCACCGATGCTGCCCGCGAATATTATGAAGAATAGGGAGAGTGTCAGACCATCAGCGAGACGTTCACTAAAAATCGTAGCCAGTACGACTGTGCGTTTCTCCCCTGTTCGCTTGCCACCGAAATGAGCACGTACAAACTCTCCGGCCTTGGCGGGCAGGATGTTGTTCATAAAGAACCCCAAGAAGAGTACTTCACATGCGTCACGAAACTTTAATACCGGACGAGCAAACAAGGTTTGCCACCGGCGCGCGCGAAGCGCGTAGCTAAAGATACTTAGAACTAGCGCTACTCCTATCCAGCCGAGCGTTGCGCCAGCTAGATGACTAAAGAGTGTGTCCCAGTCTATGCCGCGAAACGTAAACCACAGCGCTGCCACGGTCACCACCCACGGAAGCCAGATTTTAATTGCGCGAAGAATCATCTACGGTTTGGTAGCCTGAGATGGGGGGAATGTCTATTCCCCGACTTTTGGATTATCGCCTATTCAATCGCACGCATGCCGTGGACTGCGCAGCGAGCAAGCTTATCCACCACCATAGGAGTTACAAGCGCGCTCGGCTTTCTTGTGCTCATCCACAACGAGTCTAACGCGGAGTTCACATCGTCTTGCCGTGTATTGAAGGTCGATCTGCCGTAATATGCAGTTGTGCCGGATTCGACCTCTATGATCTTAAGGTCGACCGTCAGCTCATCTAATCTTGTCATCGGAGCGAGCATTCCAACCATCACTAAGTCGTATTGAGCCTCGCGTGCGATGCTAATCGCACCGTAGTTACCGGAATAGAATTCTTCGCTCTTCCCAGGCCAGTCCTGCCGATTAAAAATTTCAATTATAGCGACGTCTCCGGCCGGTAGCATCTCTTGATGGACGCGCGTGGCGAGTGTTCGGCCAATCTCAGGGGAAAGATTTGCCGCGCTACTAAATGGGACGATACCAAGGCGAACCGCTTCTGGGTTGTGAAATCGGGAGGTTATGAAAGATCTTAGGTTGGTGCCGATGAAAGCACGGTTCTTGCAGTCATCAACAACGTTGCGTTGGACGTATGCGCAAGAAGTAAGTGTCAAAGAAATGACACCAAAAACCACCATGGAGGTGACAGGACCGATGGCTATTCGCATAGATACACTCACAAACGCTACCCGATCATTTCGAGTAGCTTCACTGCTCCAAGTACTGTGCCATGCAGCGATGCTGTGTGGAACAGCTCTATTGTTGGCCGGATGCGGTCGCAACGCGGAGCTTGTATATAACTACGCGCTAAACGACGAAGAAAGCTACGTGCGCAGCCCATTTAGGACCGCTGAGATAGCGACCCAAATTGATAAATTCTACCGTGGTGTGCAACCCGGGCCGATCGGTGTCACTACGTTTGTTGACCTCAATGATCTTTATAAGACGTCTGCTTTTGGTCGAATTTACTCCGAGCAGTTGATGGGAGAGTTGGCTGTGCGCGGCTACGATGTAGTAGAGCTTCGTCAGGCCGATGCGTTGCAGATTCTCGGGAAAGATGGTGGTGAGTTCGCGCTCTCCAGGGAGACCACTGAACTACGCCGCAGTCGTGATCTCGGTGCAATCATAGTTGGAACGTACATGGCCTCACCTTCTCGGGTTTACGTAAATGCTCGTTTGATTAATCCAGCAAACTCAGCGGTGCTATCAGCCGGTGGAGTAGAGATCGATCGGACGAGAGAAGTAGCGAAGCTGCTGCAAATCGGTGGTATGCCAGGTTCCCTGGAGCGAATTCCGGTAAAGCATCTCACTTACGGTTCGGTACCTTCGATGTATGCCGGATACGGTCAACGAGTAGACCCACTTGAGGCTGGATACGCACCACGAGTTGCGATCCCGCAACCGCCGCCTGCAGCTAGAGTGATTCCACCGGTAGGGGAGCCGCAGAATTAACCTGGGAGCGCGGGGCGTTGCCCACTACTGTCCGGTAGGAAATGAAAATTTCCTTGCAAGAGATCGAAAGTATTGAAGAAAACGAAGAAAAATCATTTTTCGATTTGAA
>JBGSNS010000248.1:0-4829 GCA_041739515.1 Bdellovibrionota bacterium | reverse complement strand
TTGACTGAGAAGTTCCGTTAAACGATCGTTTTCGGTTTTGTATTGCTCGATAGTTGACGGATCGACATCCCCTTCCCTAATGATTCGAGCGCGAATGGCGCCGCATTCTTTTTCAAGTTCTAGGAATGCTTCTTCCCCAATCGCGTCGGATGCCCGCGTCGCGGTCGTGACAGAATCCGTAACTGAGTTAAATGCGTCGTGGCCATACACTTGTATAAATGTATCTACCAGGTGCTGACGTTCGAGTTGCAGCTTCTGGTCCTCGAGGTCAGAGCGGGAAATCTCACGCCGTGAAAAATCTAGATCACGTTGCAGTTCAGAGGTGACGTTTGCAGCGGAGCTAACTGATGCGCGCAACGCAGAGCGCTGACCGTCCAAGGTTTTATACGCGGCGTTAAGCTGTTCAAGCTTAGCCTCAGCTTCCGAAGTGTCAGCATTCTTCATCTCGGCGATTTTAGCCATCACTTCCGCAAGCGCTTGTTCACTCTCAGCGATCCTGGAGGTACAACTTAAAACCGCTGATTCCGCTCGCTCCGTGTCAGAGATCGTTTGGCGCAAGGTTCGATCCGTCGCATCGAGTCGTCCACGAGCATTGCCTTGGCGATTGAGCAACGCTCGCATCGTAGCCTGGCGCGCTTGAGACTCCGATAAGGCATTTTTGTTTCGCAGTTCAGCGGCTTCAACTGTGGTGGCCGCTGCATCTCGTCTCTCTGTACATTGCGATAAATCGGTCTCAAATAGTTGAAGTTCAGCCTGTAGTTGTTCCGCTCGGACTTTGAGTTCGAGGACTCCACCTTCATGATTAAAAATATAGAATGAATCCGCCGTAAACAGCTCTCCCTTGCGGGTAACGACTAACTCCGGACGGCGAATCGTGTGGCCCTGCTCGTCCCGAGCATTCTGGAAGAAAGCGATAGCATCGGAGGCGCTTTCAGCGAGCAAGACATTCGCGAGTAGCTCACCTATCGCCCGCTGTCCCCACTCTTCAACTGTAATTAGTGAGGCAAGTGACTGCAATTTGTCGTGAAAGTTAGAAGAATCATCTGTAGTCGAATGTTCACCACTCTTCCCAGCTCGAACTAACCCGAGGCAAAAGCCTGTCTTTTTAGCTCCAAGCTCTCCGTTCTCAGCAATTTGAGCCAAGGCAAACGGATCTTCGGTCACTAAGAATCCAGCGCGCTCCCCAAGGGCTGCACGCACGGCCGTGGTGAGTTCTGCTGGGACACGTAATGCATCAGAGAAAGGCCGAGTTGAGCGTTTAAGCGCTTCAGTTAGCGGAGAACGCTCCCCTAAGGTCCGTTGAATTTGAGTTAATGGAGACGACGATACGATCTGCTTCTCGACCTCGGAGAGTCTAGTTTGTGTGCGTAAATGACTTTCGCGGATCGCACGAAGTTTGCTCTCCGCCCCACGCAACTCTTCACGTGCGGAGTGCAAGGCTTGTCCGGATTGTCGCAGCTCGTCGTCGTTTCCCTTCTCAAGGGCCTCGACTTCGCTGGAAACGGATTCGAACTCGCGTTGGGCGCTGCTAAGTTCTTCTTCTAATTGGGTACGACGCGATTTAAAACCGTCAGCTCGCTCTCGATTCGCAGCTGCCTCCTCTCGTTTCATCGTAATGGCGGAGTTTAGTTGATTAAGCCTCGACTCCTGTTCAAAGAGCAGCCGTTTTTTACGATGAATCTCTTCGCGAATCTGATCAACCTCTAGCCTAATCGCATCGCTCTGTGTTTCGACTATCGACAACTCATTTCGAGCTGCGTCCTCTTCAACTTTACGAGTTGAAACTTGGTTGGCAAGTCCTTGCTCCTTAGCTTGCAGTTCGGTCAAGCGGCTCTTTAGCTCAACAATGCTGTCATCAAACCCCTTCAACCGAGTAACGAGGATTGTCTCATCTAAATACTGCAGCCGGGTTTTTAGATCGGCGCGAGCCTCAGCGCGTGTCGCCTGACGCTTCAAAGAGCTTACCTGACGGGTGACTTCGCTAATCACGTCGTCCAATCGTGTGATGTTTCCGCGTGTCTCTTCTAATCTTCGTTTAGCGGCGCTGATCCGTTCTTTGATTCCAAGTACCCCGGCAGCTTCTTCGATGATCGCTCTGCGCTCTTCCGGTCGGGCAGAGACAATGCGGCCGATTTCACCTTGCGCAACGATCGTATACGAACGCGGACCAAGCCCTACAGCTCGCAATAAATCTTTAATGTCCTTTAGCTTGCACGGGACTCGATTAAGGAAAAATTCCGACTCGCCACTGCGATAAAGTCTGCGAGTGATCTGGACTTCGCTAGTAGATTTTAGCCAAGCGAAGCGGTTTAGCAAAGCGGGCGCGATTTTCGGTGTTTCCTCTTCCGCAGGCTCCATTTCTTCGGTGTGGGCCAGTTCCGTTTCGGTGGGGGCGGGTGATTCTGATAAATGATCCTCAGTGGTATTTGGGATGGCAGCCTTTCCCTTGAACCCTTCAATGACTTTCAGCCCGATTGAATTAAAGCCATCAGCTTTGCGAGCTGGCTCTTCAGTCCCTGATTCCCCGTTAACGGCTATGTCTGTTGGAGCAATGTTTTCCGGATCGATCGCTACTGGAGTGATCAGCGCCGTCTCCAAACGAAGGACATCAAGTGGCGTAAGCAGATCTGAGAAGAAGTTATCGCTACGACTACGCAGCGTAATCGACACTTCAGCTAAGCCCAGCGGACGAAGTTTATCGGTGCCGTTAAAAATTACATCCTCAAGTAGTTCCCCTCTCAGATTACTAGCGCGGGTTTCCCCTAATACCCACCGAAGCGCATCGACGATGTTAGATTTTCCGCAACCGTTAGGACCGACGACACCCGTGATGCCGCCTTCTAACGGCAACATCAGGCGATTCATGAACGACTTAAAACCGAATACTTCGAGGCGGGATACACGCATAGCGGTTAAACTAACTTAAACCTCCGGTCTGCAACAAGTGTTTGAGTGGGATTTTTAAGGGGATTTTAGGATCTTAATCCCTATGAATCCAGCGGGTTCTCTTGTGGCTCAGTGGAGGTATGGGGTTGCTGGTTAGGTCGCCCCCTTTTTTCACCTAAAACAGCGACGGTATAGGTATACGCTCCCCACACTCCCACGATGGCGGAGAGCATTAAGAGATTTAGCCCGATAAATCGCGCCGACAACGACAGTCCGAAGAGTGGAATCCTAGTCGTCCCGGCCAGCAGAAAAGATACCGCTATCATTTGCAGACCGCTTTTCACTTTCCCGCTTCGTCCTGCTGCTAGAATTACTCCTTGGGACGCTGCGAGTCCCCGTAGCCCGGTCACCCAGAGCTCACGACCCAAAATAACGATAACTAGCCACGCTGGTACCCACGCCGAACCATCAATCAAATCCCTACGCCCAACCAACATCACTAGGGCGGATAAAATGAGAACTTTGTCGACTAGGGGATCGAGTAATCTTCCGAGATCTGAGACAGCCCCGAATTTGCGAGCTAGATATCCATCGACGTAATCGGTGATAGCTGCGACGACGAAAACAGCGAATGCCACCCAGTGAGCTGTACGCGAGTCTTGGTAAAGCAGAAGCACGAAGACCGGCACCAGCGCTAATCGCAACAAGGTGATGTGGTTAGGAAGATTTTTTACGAATTGGTTATTCACGGATCGCATCACACTTGTAGCAGCTCGGTCGGTCTTGGGCACCTAGGTCCGGTAGAAATACACGGATAATCAATGTCAGTAAATCGGCCGTAAGGCGGGCGCTGTGCTAAGATTGGCTCGTAGCTGAACTGGAGTATCGCTGCGCTAAGGCAAGCACCCGGTTAACGTAGGAGATAGTCTCTGAAAAAGGCGGAATGCCGCGATGTTGATCCACTGCTCCAGGTCCTGCGTTATATGCAGCTAAGGCTTTGCGAGTGTTGCCGGCGTATCGTTTAAGGAGACCTGCTAAATATTTAGTGCCACCATGCACGTTCTGATTTGGATCGTAGGAGTTTTTCACTCCAAGTTCCTTGGCTGTTCCCGGCATCAATTGCATTAATCCCCTAGCGCCTTTAGGCGAAAGAGCTTTAGGGTTAAATCCAGACTCAGCGTGAATTACTGCCCGAACCAAATCGGGGCTAAGTTTGTGAACCAGCGCAGCCTCCGAAATCAGTGTGTTGTACACGTTCGGGTAGAGTTTTCCCCGGTACCCGTGGCCCCCGCGGATCCATGAGACGCTCCCACGTTTCGCCGTAAATTTCTGGTAAGTATCCCCGGCAGCAGGAGCTTTGTTGGTGAATCGAAGCGTTCCGTCCTTTTCTTTGATAACGTATATCGGACCGGCCATCGCCGTGTCGGCGCAAAAAACAGAGGTACCGGCGCAGAAGATAGCGGCAAGCGTCAATGCTTTACGAAGAAAGGATGAGCCGGGTAAAGCGCGAGTCACAACGCCCATTCTACCAGTTCCTGTGTTTTTACCGCTATCCCTTCGTGTTGGAGTTGAGAGGTCGATGAGCGGTTTCGGGGACTTAAGGCCTAAAAAAAGGGGCTCCGCGTTGACATTCCCGCCCCAGAGAATACCGCACGCAGAGCCCAGCGAAGTAACGAGGTACAAAGTTGCCTAGTACAAATCTTGGTACAATTCTTGGTACAAATTTATCTTTATTCAAGTTTCACGGGGCACCCGTCCCGCTCCAGACGGGTGCCTTATCTAATCTCTAGTAACCGTTTGAGTTACCGAAGTAACGACAGCGCCAATCCTGGCTGCTGGTTAGCCTGAGCAAGTACGGAAGCACCTGCCTGCTGTAGAATTCCGAGTCGAGTCAACTCTGCAGCTTCTGAAGCTACGTCGACATCTCTGATTCGGCTTTCTGC
>JBGSNS010000242.1:0-4291 GCA_041739515.1 Bdellovibrionota bacterium | reverse complement strand
AGGTTAAGATAGTGCGGGTGCAGATCTCCCAACATCCACGACCAGGCTGGAAACTCGTTAATAGCTCCAGTTATGACTCGCGAAGGCCCCCACCAATTGTGATCTCCACGCCACACAAAGAGAGCGCCTGCGACGTTCGATCCACACCATACCGTAACAGCTATAAGGCTTGCTAAAAGAGGGGCCATCCCCGCCCACGACACAAGCAACACTGCCGTAGCAGAGATTCCAACGCTCATCGTTGCGGGACCGAACAGGTGGTAAATCTCCCACGGAGCAGCTCCGAGAAATCCTGGCAATGCGGCGAGGCGATACCAATTAAGATAGTAATTTAACGGATAACCAACAAACCACGGCTCTTGCGGAGCAATGGGATCATGCATTACAGCGGAGAGAATCGCGTAATCGCGTAGTCGCTCCCCCATCGGTGCAAAATCCGGCCATTGTAAATTAAGTGTCACCAACGCAATAAACGAAACTAATCCTAGCGATACCGCCCAATAGCGACGACGGTACTCAGGATCGACTAGCAGAGCCGTTAACCCCGCGAGCGCGAATAGCACAACGAGTAAAATCACCGATTCCTCACTGCATAAAGCTCTGTGTCGCCGGATTTAAAAACCCGCTCAAAAAACTCAGGATGTTGCGAAAATTTATTAAGCGCTCTGCTTGTATATCTGCCATCGGAAACGAGACTCCGCTCAAGCCCACCAACGACTATATAGCGCACCCGATAGCGGCGAATTCGTTGCAATGCCTCGCTGACATCCTCACTGCCATAAATAGTTGCAACGGCTTCGGCGCGAGCTGTGCGGTCATCACGATCAACTCCACGTTGTGACACGTGATACTCCCACCCTAGCACTGCAGGAAGTCCGGTGTTCATGGTAATTCGGCCAAACTCGCGATATCCATCGCCAATCGCCTCTACGATTACAGGCACTCCATCTATGTTGTTTCTCATCCAGAAGATCATATCAGCCTCAGATTTGGAGATGGATGATAGGTAAGCCATTCCATTGAGCGTTGGACGCGGCCCGACTACGCGCTGAAAAGTCACCAAGCTGTACACATTGACCAGTCCTCCAATGCCAGCCAACAGCATCGGGATAAGCGCACACCGGAACAGCCATTTGGCTCGCAATCCATCAGCGTATCGCTTGCCTAGATAAGAGATCGCCGCTACCGACAAAACACCTAACCATGTCCAAATCGAGAGATACAACTTAAACAACGTATTGGTGTGGTCCATTACGTAGACTAGCTCAGTAAGCGGAATCAACATTCCACTTGCGAGCAGCAACACTCCGATAGTCGAATCGTCACCGCGAAAGACCTTCGCAGCACCGATAAAAGCAAGCACCGAACATACAGCGATTAGAATAAAGTCCGGTGATCCATTCGAAAGCTGAGCCACGTAAAAGGCTAAACCGTTTGGCACTAACGCCGTACCTACGGCGGCAAGCCACACTACCCAACGACGACCAGGCCAGGAGATAAAACCTACACTGCAAGCTAAGAAAATCGGAATTACGAACTGTCCAAAATGACGAAGCACCTGCCATGCGGTGGCGTGATCCTGAACGACCCACCAATACTGAACGGCTACCGGATCGCCTAGTGCCACCAGCCAAGATTTTAAGAAAATAAAAACGCCGCCACTAAACGCGAGGATGCGTAGCGGCATCTCAGCCAATGTTGATAGCTTACGCCCTGAATCAGCGGCGAAGAACTTCGCCATCAGGCACAATACAAAAAAACCTCCGTGTGGAATCGCCTCCCAAGAATTCGTTGCGTAGAGTAGCGCCTCCAAAAACCCTACGATCGCCCATGCTATTCCAGTTGATGGAAGCGTACTTTGCACGACGGTAAGCCTAGCCAAAATCGCGAAACACACGACACCGAGTGGCAATCCGATTAGATGAGCGTGAAGATCTCCAAACATCACCGACCAGCTATGGTACTCAGAAATCGCCGGTGAGGTGAGCAAGCGTGAAGTCGCCCAGAAAAAATCAAATCCAAGCGGTCGCTCCCATTGCGCTAGAATTTGGATCCATTCGAGATTCGAACCAAGCGTAATTACCAACGCCCCGAGCAACGCTGCCCGGTTTGTGACCCGTACGACTTTAAGAAAGGTCCACACAGCTAAAAACAGCCCTGCCCCGATCGCGGAGAGAGCGAGATTAAAACCGTACGCGGTATCTACTCCCGTTAATTTGTGAAAAATCGCCCAGGTAAATTGACCGAAATAATAGTAGTTCAACGGGTGTCCTGCCGCCCAAGGATCGTCAGGGGGTAAGGCGTTAGAGCGCACCAGGTAGTTTAGAAAAGAGAAATCCATCGGTTTCTCACCCCAGAAGATCTCAGGAGTAAACGCCCTAAAAGCAGCCCAACCCAAAAATACGATCAAATACCAGCGTGCTACTCTGAGCGTTATTGGCCAGGTCGGGAAAGCGTTTTTGAGAAACGGTATACTTCCAACCACCAAGGCCACGCTCACTACTCGTACCGTATTAGAGCTAAGGGAAAAAACCTCGTACCACGCCCCAAGCCACATTATCCCGGCGAATAAGAAGGGGGAGCAGACTAACGCTGCCATCAGTGCCTGCTCCCTAGAATCGTCATCGGAGCCACGCCAAACCGTTCGCATAGCGGCAAGGCTCGGCGGCAGAAGCACCACGGTTGCGATTATCCAAGAAATCAAACTGATCACGCTTACGATTGCCGAGCTCATTACCTACACTCTATAGTGCAGAACGGAGAAACTGATAAGCCACATGAATAACAAGATCAAAGCCACTGACGACAGCTCTAATCCGACGTCTATAAATCCGACGTCCATAAATCCCACGTCCATGCCTCTTTCCGCAATCGGCATTCTGGCGGTAATAGGAGCAGCGGTCTCATCACTAAGCCTGTACGACCATACAGCACAGATGAATAACATCGCGGTATCGATGCCGCTGTGCACTATCAGCGAGAGCTTCAATTGCGCAAAGGTTAACTCTTCTCCGTTTTCAATGTTCCTGGGACTCCCGGTAGCCTCCTGGGGATTAATGTACTTCCTTGCACAACTTACCCTTGCAATCGCCGCTCAGACCGGTGTCGGGCTTGCACGTAACCTTTTAGTAGGAGCGACCAGCTTCGGCGTTTTATTCTGTGTCTATTTATTTTTATCTTCGCTGCTCTTTATTCACGCCGTGTGCCCTCTATGCTTGACGGTGTACTTAATAACGATCGCTTCGTGGATCTTAAGTATAGTCGCTAATCGCCCAGCCTCGCTTTTTACCGGAATAAAATCGTCATTTTCGACACTTCGCAGGCTGTTTCCAGGCGCCACACCCATGGGGATTGGGCACCGTCAAGGAATTTTGATTGCCCTATTTATCGGACTAATCGGATTGATGGCTCCGGATTTCATGTTGGTTCGCCTAATCGCTCCGGCCGCGGAATCGAAACAAAAGATCGCCGCAGAGGAGCAGGCGTTGCGGGAATGGCATGCCACATCTGAAGTAGAACACGATTTAATAACCGAGAACGGTCCGATGCAGGATTTTGGCTACGGTGAGCTGTCGGCTCCGATTCAAATCGTAGAATTCTCCGACTATCAATGTCCGTTCTGTCGCAGGCTCGCCGGAGAGCTTGAAGAGTTGGCGCACGACTTTCCGGGCAAAATAAGAGTGGTAATTCGAAACTTCCCACTCGACTCAGGATGCAATCCGCAGATGCCACAACCTGCACATCCATTGGCGTGTGCAGCGGCTACGTTTGCGCGCTGCGCCGGAGAGCAGGGCCAGTTCAGCAAGGTCACCGGATGGATAAACGGCGCCCCGGAGGTCGAGCAAGAGGGAACATCGCTTGAGGAATTCGAGGGAATGATAACTAATTTCATATCCTCAACGGGTCTAGATGCCGAAGCTATAAGCGAGTGTCGTACGTCATCGCGCACTAGAGAAAAGATCGTAGCTGACGCGCAAAAAGCTGCAGAGCTTGGTCTTCAGGGTACACCGCTCGTTTTCATAAACGGCAAGAAGCTTGATTTCCCAACCAAGGACGTCATCAAGCAAATCATCGTAGAGACGTTGACGCAGCCGAAGAGTGCAGGGTTGTAGGAAGCCCACTCACAGGGACCATAGAACCCAACACGCTGGGACCGCGGACCGCTGGTCACTGCTGTCCGGTAGGAAATGAAAATTTCCTTGTAAGAGATCGAAAGTATTGAAGAAAACGAAGAAAAATCATTTTTCGATTTGAATTGAAAAGCCGAATTTAGGGGACTTGCAAGCCGACA
>JBGSNS010000237.1:0-18300 GCA_041739515.1 Bdellovibrionota bacterium | reverse complement strand
TCATGCTTGAGGAAACTCCCAGCTACGCCAAAGCTAATTACCGACTCATCAAGGATTTCAACTTCAATAGCGAGCGAACGACGGCTGAGTTCTTGCGGGTGAATGGCATTCCTGAGAAATTTATCGCCTTAATGGAACGGGAAGGGCGCACTCCCGGTGTCCAAAGCCAGACCGAATTAAAGACAGCGTTTTTAGCGGCGTCTGAGTTGTCGAACGCATTCGATGAAAATAAGCAAGGGCAGTATGTGCCCGGCAAAGCGCTCCCTGTCATGAGTAGTCTGCGACTCTTGCAGATAAAAGATCCAGTTTACGCCAAGCTGTACAGCGATCTTCTTGAGTGTGTGAAGCTTGATCAGGCTGAGACAGCTAGCCGTTTGCCGGATCAATCACCAAGTGATTCGATGTCGGAGGGAGGTCCGGCAAGTGAAAATGCAGAGCTCTCATCAGAATCGGAGGAACTCTCTGAAGACGAGTTAGAGCAGAGTCTCAGCGAAGAATCAGCCGTGGAATCTGAACCGGCTGCTCCACTCGAAGCGGATCTAGAAGTTCTCCCAGTTCGTGGATTTATGCCGTCAGAGGCCAGAATACGGCGGATTCAACGGCTTCGGGTCAGCGCAGTCCAGGCTCCTAAGCCCGACAGCGAAGATTCGGTCACAGAACTTCCTGAGGATCTCGGATTTGAAACGGCTGATGCGGCGGTTTCAAGTTTGGTGCGTGAGAACTCAATGATAACGAGCTGTATTCGTGGAATCAGGAATGCTGAGACGTTGTACGGGAAGGGTCACCTAGGAAAGGTGCGAGATCTCGCAGTCGCCGTAGTGCAGCCGATTACTGATCGTATTCCACGTTATCAAGCTGCGATTTATTTCGCCGCAAAGGCCTACTATTCACATCTTCTTGAGGGTCGAGATAAGGTTCCTTTGCACGAGGCCACTGGAATGTTGCTGCCCGCAGAGATCTCTTCGATCGTTGCTGTAACGTATATTTCGCATCAGCTTCGTCCTCGGTGTGACGAAAACGAATGGAGCAAGTTGGCGCGTGAAATGAGGATTCACATCGAGATCGG
The DNA here is from genome assembly GCA_041739515.1 of Bdellovibrionota bacterium. Taxonomy (GTDB): domain Bacteria; phylum Bdellovibrionota_C; class UBA2361; order UBA2361; family UBA2361; genus JBGSNS01. Next base: position 17,234 of record JBGSNS010000237.1, on the reverse strand, counting down.
ACGATTGGTTGGTGGCACGGTACCTGATCTCAACGGCGGTTTAGGTATGTTATTGGGAGGCATTCGATTTCTCGGAATGGCGATCTTTCTTGCTCGGGAACCGAGAAAATTCCTAGAGTACAGAAATCAGATGAAGAGTTCCAAGCAGCTGTGGAACGTGACTCTCGAACAGCAATCTTTTGGTACTACTCATCTAGAATTGGGCGCGATAATGCTGCAACGGTTTGGATTTGGTGTGCAGATCGCCGGAGAGGTATTGCCCGTCACCGTGATGACCGGAGAGACCACGATTCCGCGAGCGATGCGGTGGATGGATTCAATCCACACTAGCGGCTCACCGTTTACTGCCAGGGAGATGGCACCACTTCTCGGGGTTCAGCGTCCTGAACTCGTGCTGCTTCGCGAAAAGGTGCAGGCGGTCTTAGAGTCAGCAGAGCCATGCAGTTGGTTCATGCGCGAAAAATCCGACCTTGTGAAGGATGGGAAGTGTAAAGTTCCCCGGCCATAAACCTTAGGAAATCATTCGTTATGAATATATTAATCGCAGAAGATGATCCGGTTAGTTCGAAAGTTATCTCATCGCATTTATGCGGATACGGGAAATGTGAGATTTGCGGCGATGGCGCAGATGCATTCGAGCAGTTTCAGCGTGCCTGGGAGCAAAATCGCCCGTTTGATTTAGTCTGCTTGGACGTGGTTATGCCTGGGCTCTCTGGAATCGAGGTGCTTGAGTTGATTCGTGAGTTTGAGAAGGTAAACGAAATCCCTAGCACGCACAAAGCAAAAATCATTATCGCGACGGGAACTGGAGACAGCGTAAGCTTTATGAAAGCACACAATGCAGGCTCCACATGGTTTCTCGTAAAGCCGGTAGATAAAAAGGCGCTTCAGGCGTTGATGAGTGATCTTGGGTTTTCGGTACTCTAAGGGCTCACGCTACTGTTGAATTATCGAAATCAGATCCGCCATTGGCAGAAGCACTGAGACAACAATTCCCAGCACCACGCCTCCTACTAGAATCATCATTACAGGTTCCAATAACGAAGTAAGTCCAGCCAAAGATGCATTAACTTCATTCTCATACGCCTTGCCAGAACGCTCGAGCATACTCTCTAGCTCTCCGCTTTTCTCCCCGACAGCGATCATATGCGACAGAAGGGCAGGGAAACGACCACTTTTCCCAAGTTCTCGCGCCAAGCTTCGCCCTTCTTGCACACCAACGCGCGCATCCTCGATCGCCTTGCGCAGGTGAACGTTTGCAACGATGTTACGTGAGATATCTAACGCCGTTAGCAACCCCACTCCGCTTTTAAGTAACGTTGAAAGAGTTTGAGTCATTCTGGCGGTCGCAATTTTCAGCGTAATTCCACCAGAGATCGGAACTTTCAATAATAGATTATCAACGACTCCGCGCCCTTTCTCAGTTTTATAATACCAGCGGAATGTTGCAATTGATCCAACGATCAGAACAGCAATTACTGGCCAGTATCCAATTAAGAAATCTGAAATCGCTATTACGATCCGAGTCGGAACCGGTAATACGGCGCCTTGTTTAACAAAGATCTCAACGATTCGCGGAATAACGAAGATCAAAAGTCCTACGATCACTGCGGAGCATAAGAAGAGCATCAAAATAGGGTACGTAAGACTTGAAAATATTTTTCGGCGAAGTTCAACCTGTCCCTCTAGATACGATGCGAGGTTTGTTAAAACTGAATCCAAAGTTCCAGATGCCTCTCCGGCAGCGACCATGTTTATGTACAAGGCCGGAAACGATTTGGGATACCGACCGATTGCGCGTGCAAGCGTTTCGCCGCCCTCCACATCTTCTCTAATTTGTACCAACATTCGGCGAAGCAGGGGAGATGACTGATCTGCTAGAGCACTAATTGCGGAGACCAGGGGCAGACCTGCTGTGATTAATGTAGCCAATTGGCGTGTAGCAATCGATAACTCTTTGACAGAGAGATCTTTTCGTTCGAAAAACTGTTCCACGTCGACTTTGCTCGTGCTCGCAGTGATTCGCGCGGAGCTTTCCTTCAACTCGGTAACAAACAATTGTTCCGACTTGAGCCGCTGGCGCGCAACTCGAGGATTATCGGCCTCGGTAATTCCCTTGCGGCGTTTGCCGTCTCTATCCAGTGCTATGTATTCAAAGACAGGCATGTTCGCTACTCAAACTCGACATATAGTGAACGGTAGATGGTTCCTTGATGATGCATTGCATTTAGAACTGCCGATAACAAAAATCTCAAAAAAGCGTTAGCTGATCAGCTCCTCATGCGTAGCGAGCAAGACCTCTTCAACGGAGGTCTCGCCAGCAAGGACCTTAGTAGCGCCATCCATTCGAAGCGTTTCAAATCCGTGCTTCTGCGCCTCGGCCCGTATTGAGCCAGAGTCAACTCTTTGCAGAATTAGGCTTCGAATCTGATCGTTAATCACTAGCAACTCATGGATACCAGTACGACCTAGGTAGCGATTGTTCTGACAGTGCTCGCAGGGTTGTGAGCCGGGCTTGTAGGCCGTCCGGTGTTTAACAAGAGTCGGTGACAACCCTAGTTCTCGCAACTCCTCGTCCGTCATTTCATACGGCTCGCGACAATGTTGACACAGGCGCCGAACGAGCCGTTGCGCCATTACAGCCAGCAAGCTTGATGCAACTAAAAAAGGCTCGCTGCCCATATCGAGCAGACGCCCAATCGCGCCACACGAATCGTTGGTGTGCAATGTGGACAGCACAAGATGACCCGTTAGAGAGGCTTGAATGGCGATTTCCGCGGTCTCAGCATCTCGAATTTCTCCGACCATCACTACGTCTGGATCTTGTCGGAGGATCGCTCTTAAACCGGAAGCGAAAGTAAAGTTAATCTTTGGATTAACTTGCATCTGACCAATCCCATCGAGTTGGTACTCAATCGGATCTTCAACGGTCAAGATATTGAGATCGACTGTGTTAATTTTGCTCAGGAACGAATACAGAGTCGTGGTCTTTCCGGAGCCGGTTGGTCCGGTCACTAGCAGAATCCCGTTAGGTTTTTGAATCAGCTTCTCTACTAGGCTAAGCTTGCGTCCCGTTAGACCGACTTGTGGAAGTTCAAGTACCGTAGCGGATTTATCAAGCAAACGAAGCACTATGCGCTCGCCGAACTGAGTAGGAATTGATGAAACGCGTATATCCACATCCCGCCCAGCGATCTTCAAACCGATGCGGCCGTCTTGAGGTAGTCTTTTCTCCGCGATATTCAGCCCGGACATAACCTTGATTCTTGATACGATCGAGGGATGAAATCCTTTTTCTTCGGACGCTACGTCTAGCAACACTCCGTCGACTCTGAACCTTACTTTGAGTCTATCCTCGTAGGGCTCGATGTGAACATCTGAGGCTCTCTGGGAGCTCGCTCTGAATATGATCGCATTGACGTATCGAATGATTGGCGCATCGTCGTCTTCCGCGTCAGTGACGTCGATTTTTAGCTGAGGCGAGAGATCGTTGTCTTCATCTTCCTCGGAGTCGAGGGCGCTGCTTCGTCCAGCCATAAGTGTACTGCGGATAGCATTGATGGCGCTGGCGATTTCTTCTTCGGTGGTTAGCACCAACTCCACGCGCTTCCCATAACAAAGCTCTAACTGAGCAATGGCGGAGGTGTTAAGCGGATCGGCGGTGGCAACTATCACGGTGGACGCAGTGGAACCGATCGGCACCATTTTTGTCATTCGCCCCCAAGAGCCGGCGATTCGATCAAAATCCCCCCTGACGAGATCCTTCGGAGGTTGCGGTGGCCCCAGTCGCGGTTGAAATGGAAGCCCTAGTCGAGCAGCGAGCGTTTCAATGTCTGTAGACGATAAGGAACCCACGTCTGAGACACCAGTATCTTGCCCGCTATTCGGTACACCTTCACCGTTCATATTCGTATCCTAGCCGATCACGAGGAGAGCAGAAATGACCTTATCAGTCGTTTGCTTTGCGCCAAATCCCATCGCCCAGTCTCAATAACTCATGCGGAGAGAGTCTGTGCCATGACGGCGTCGGAAAATCCTTAGACTTAAGCTTCGCTGCAGCCAGTGCAGCAGTATCTGAAGCGTAGAGCCCGAGACTGCGCATCGGCGTAGACTCGTATGTTATCTTCTCGCCTTTAGCGAAGAATTGCTCGCTGCTCGGTGGAGCACCCTCGGGGATAATGATGCCGACAAAATTCCCTTGAGTTGCAAGACTTGTGACGCCACCAGGAGCGAGTTCGAGCACCACAAACCTTTCTCCAATTCCCTCAATGGTTAACGGCTTAGACGAGGTAGCCGGGGGGGGCATCGAGTCGAGTCCAGATTCAGACCTCGTCGAAAGCTTTGTCACACTATTCTTAGGAGCCTTCGGCTTAACGGTAAGCTCTATGGCGTTATCGTCTCTATTACTTTCTTTCAGTGCCAACTCATCCGCTTTATTCCCAGCTTTATCCCCACCTGATTCTTTTAGAGGAGGCAAAATTGTGGATGGCTTAGGACCGTCTATTAACTCGCCCTCAGCGATATTGGAGAGAGAGTCGCGTCGTAAAACTTCTTCTCGGTTGGGGGTGCTAGGAACCGCCTTAAGTTGATCTTCAATTGCGTCGCGGGCCTCTAAGGTGGCATCGCGATGGTCGAACTGATCCTTAATTATTCGTGGCGTAATGAATATTAAGAGGTTTGTTTTGCGGTGCTCACTGTTGTTTTGTTTAAACAAGTGCCCAAGCACCGGGATATCCTTAAGGTAAGGAATGCCGCTTTCCCCATCGGAGGTATCGTCTGACATCAATCCGCCAATCACAACCATCTGCGAATCTTTCGTGATTACCGTTGTTTCGCTCGTTCTAATAGTCGTGGTTGGTCCTAACGTAGAGGCTGAAGTCCCTGGCACAACTGCGGATACCTCGGTAAAAATCTTCAAAGTTACAAAGTTTCCTGAGCTGATCTGTGGAGTTAGTCGTAAGGTGATACCTACATCCTGACGGTCGACTTGATTAAAGGTATTATTAAGATTGGTGTCGCTTGTAGATGTGCTGGAGACGAAGGGAACGTTTTGCCCAACAACGATCTCCGCTTCTTCGTTGTCAGTGGTAAGAATCGTTGGCGCGCTTAATACATTAACGTTGCGGTTGCTTTGGGCCGCGGTGAGCAAGACAGCTTGGGTCGGAATAACCGTGCCGTTTGGAAGCGTTAGCGAGCCGGCGCTTGCTGCCGCTGCGCTAAAATTTTGAACCGATGTAGGGTCGCGAAGCAGGCGAGATAAGTCGTTATTTCCGTCATTCTTAATTATGACCCCACCGTCCGCTCCACCGGTTGATCCAAGAAAGCTAACACCGGTTGCAAGGGCGCCATCGATCGCCACCTCTAGCAAAGTCGCCTCGACCAGAACCTGCCTCCGCTTGATATCAAGCTGACTCAATAGTTCCAGTACTTTTTGATAATCGGTTTTGCTTGCGAAAATAACTAAAGAATTAGTCGCGCTATCCGCTGTAATGGAAATATCTTCTCCGAGGCTAGCTGAGGATGCTCCGGACTTAGATTGGTTGCTCCTGCGGGATTCTCCGGGGGTTCGAGATTGATCCGCTAACCGCGATTGTGAACGTGATTTGGATGTTGCCGAACCGCTATTCCTTCCGCCTAGGGAACCACGGGAGGAGTCCTGTGCTGAGCTACCGAAGAAATCCGCAGCGCCGCCTCCTTGGTTGGATCCACTGCCACCACCACCGCCTAGCGAGCTCAGTACCTCAGCTAGTTCCTCAGCACTCGCATGTTGGCACCGATATACGTAGAATTTATTCCCCGAGCGGTCTAGTTTGCTATCGAGCTGGCTAATTAGGGCGCGTACCCGAGCGGTTGTTTCCTCGTCCGCAACTATTACGATAGAATTGGTTCGTTCGTCGGCCGTAATCTTTGGTTCTCGTGTTCGAGCTGTGACGGTGCGACTGGCCGAGGCAAAATTTGGAGACGCGGAAGATCCCGCGTTGTTGACGTTTCTCTGAAGGGTGTTGATTAACCCCTCTTGAACTCGATTTTGCAGAAGGTCTATCGATGATGAAGACTCTCCTTCCTTGCCGCTGCCGCTGCCGATTCCGAGAATTTCGTTTAGTTTCTCAGCGATCGTGATCGCCTCAGCGTTAACGACCGGAATAATCGTCATTTCGCGATCGGAAGAGGGAACGTCCAAAGTTTCAATGATTCCAACTACGCGATCGATATTGTCCTGCGAGTCGATAATTATTAATGAGTTTGTGCCGGTATAGGCGTTTAACAATCCCTCGGGCGAGACAAGAGGAGCGACCAGTTGTTTGACGTCGTCTGCGCTTGAGTACTTAAGCGGTAGAATTCTAGTTACAATAGCAGCACTGGGCGGCTGTTCGCCCTGTAGTCCTTGAAGAGTTGGTATTGTGGATGTTTTGGCATCCTTGCTTGCGATGATCTTCCAAAGATTCTCCCCGATCGGGACGGAAGTGAACCCTTTGAGCGCCAGCAGAGAATCAAGAATTTTAATCGCCTCACCAGTTTGGATTTTGCCCGGCAAATAAATGGTGACCTTGCCCTTCACGTTTTCGTCTAGGATGTAGTTGCGTCCGGTCTTTCGACTGAAGATTCTGATAATCGAGGAGATTTCCGCGTTCTTTAAATTTATCTCCGTGGCACCGGCGGGAACTTCGACTTCTCCGTTGGAAGCTGGGCCGTTAGCAGCTGCGCCATTGGTTCCGGCTGCAGGTCTCTGTTGCGCAGACGCCTGGTGCGAAATTGCAATCGTTACGAATAAGAGGATCGTGAATACACCAGGGCATGAAAGGGCGGCCAACAAAATGCGCGAAGCGAATTTGCTTACTGGACTAGTAGAGGGGGTCTGATCGGTCATGAAATCTTGTCGTCTCCAATTCTGCATGGTCTGGTATGTTCCTGCCTGGTATGTTCCTGCCTGGTGTGTTCTTTTCTGGCGTGCCCCATCTTTCCGTCCCTTCGTCCGTATTATGCACCCCTCAAATTTAAGGAGCCTCACACACTCGCTCGCTTGAGCGAATCGATTAACGGATCTCATATCGAAGCTCTCGCGGCTCCGAATTTCGATCCACCGACATTGAGAACGATCGCTCTGTCTTTAACTTATCCAAGAGTTGCATTGCTTGTGAGAGATCGGCAAGAGAGTTTCCGTTTATGCTCTTTAAAACATCGCCGTTTTTAAGCCCAAGACGCTCATAGAAGCTTCCTGATTTAACCGCGAAAAGGCGCAATCCTTGAGCCTTGCCGTCCTTAAAATACGGCACCGCTCGTGCTTGGGTGAGTAGGAGCGGTAGGTTCTCTAATGCCTGAGTATATTCATTTTCCTGAACTACCACGAGGTCTCCGCCGGAGCTGGAGGATGGCCCACTGTCGTCCGTTCCCGGGGAGTCGATATCCAGCAGGAGTGTCTCTAGTTGCCCGCCTCGCTCGATCTCCACCTTGTCGACGAATATTCTCTTTACCTGTCCTTCGCCGAAAATCGGCTCGCCAATTCCGAACACATCCTGAGTCTTCCTCTTATCATCCTCGATTATGGCATATGACGGCTCGCCCTCAGTCACATATGTTCCGATGAGCGAAAGTGGATCACGCAAAGCCGTTGGCGGCGGAGTCGCCGATGGGGTGCTCGTTTGCAGCGCCCCAAAGACGCTTCGGGACGCAATTACTGAAATGTCGGAGGCGGAATCGCTTACTGGAAAAGCTGGATCGTTCTCTAGTTTAATCGACGGTGATATCGACTGAAGTTTGTTAACCAACGTGGCTGAGCTGAGATGAGTTTCTATAAGAACTTTTGCGGTTAATGCTATCAAGATTACGCACACGACCGCGAGTCCTCCGGTGACGATCCTAGATATCAAATCGAGCGAGTCACGTCGCAAGACTCGTTCCCAGCGAAATGTTGTCAGACTGGCACGTCGAAGCGTGGTGGCGGATCCCAAGCTGGTCATCGACGAGCCCAAGCCTTTTAGCTTTTTTAAATTTAATCCTTTAGGGAAGCGAAAAGAGGAGATCATATAAATAGTGCCCGTGTGGGCAAAGACTAACTTTTAGATGCGCCGGCCATATCGCAGAGGCCCTCCCAGTTAGGCTTAGGCTGCTCCGTGCGCGCGCTGATATAATCCCCTTTTATCGCATTATTGAACAGACGCTAAGATGATAAGACGCGGAGGGTTCGGTAGAGTTGTTACAAGGGGATTTTTGACCTCAGTTTTCCCGAAAAGGGAAATTTGCCCGTCTGATTTTACCTTTAAAGCTAAGCCCGAGGTTCCACACGGAGTGAGCTCCAGGTTGGCTTCAGCCGTGGCATCTTGAACCTTGAAGCTTGTTTCATTAACTATCTCGTTTAGCCACTCGCGATTCGTTATCTCCTTATTTAGAAATACGGTTGCTTGGATTTGTTTGTCGATGAGTCGGCAGTCCGTTTTCACAATTCGATAGACCGAGGACGGGACAGTTGAGATTGTACCAGATGATAGTGTGCCAGCTGATAGTGTGCCGGAGCTTGCTCCTGACGTAACCGTTTTGGACCCAGAAACAGCGCTAGCGCGTGAAAACTTTGCTGCCTCTTCCGCTTTGATCCTCAGCTTCGCTAGAGCCAGAAGTTTTTCCTCTGAGTCATTGCTCGAGCTAGCCCGGGCTTGAGCTGCCGCTGCAGCCGGGGCGATTACTTGATCGATCCTGTTCGTTCTTACCTCTGCAGCGGCGTATTTACCTTGGTGGCGATAGAAGTCCCTAATGCTGGTTGCGTAGTCCTCCTTGTCTTTCATTACCACAGCAAGAAACTCGGTAGCTGCCCACGCATGTCGTGAATTTGGATATCTCGTAAGAAGTTCGTCGTATTTTTCCTGCGCTCGATCGAGCGCCGTCATGTCGCGACCAATTCCTCTTTGCGAAAGTTGGTGGCTGCGACCAGCGCGAAAGAGGACATACGGCAGCGCTTCAGAAACCGGTCGATTTCGCGCGATTTCCTCGTAAGCCCTGGCGGCCTCACCAAACGCACCTGTATCGAACAGAGCATCGGCGGACTTAATCTCAGCAAATTCGCCGTACGCTCCGAGTGGAAAGGTAGCTCGAATAGCTTCGAAGTTCTCGCGTGATTCAGTATAAAGTCCAACCTCGTAATACCGTTTCGCTCGAAAGATTAGCTCTTCCTCAGAGAGCTCCGACGGTGTGCTCAGCGATGTGGGAATTTCTTTCGGTTTCTGCTCTATAACTTCAGGCTCCGAACTAGAGCATCCAACTAAAGTGCCGAAGAAAAACGCAGCAGAGATAGTACCCAGCATGAGTATCGGATTAAAACACAGGAAATATCTCATATGAATACAGCCCACAGATAACTGGAACATTCGTTAGACATATTGCGTAACAGGAGCGGACGAATTCAGCAATCTTGGGATAAATTTTGACTCGATTCGTTAGCTAGCTAGCTGCCAACCCACTGAGCGCTCCTTAACAACAGCTCCTGGCACTCCGACTACTGTAGAATTAGGGGGCACCTCACGAGTAACGACCGTCCCTGCGCCAACGATCGACCATTCGCCGACCGCTATCTGTGGATTGATCACCGCCCCCGTTCCTATGTTCGCTCCGGTTCCAACTGTCACACCTCCCGAAATACTAACGCTCGGCGAAACAACGCTAAACGCACCAAGCCGCACATCGTGGCCAACGGTAGATGCAAGGTTGATCATAACTTGGTCAGCGATCTCAATATTGGTCGTAAGTATATTTCCGGCTGTAATAACGATGCCCTTGCCGGCTAGGCGCACCCGTTTTGACTGCACGACGGTAGGATGGATGAGATTTGGCCAAAACAGAGAGTCTCTGAATTGCTGCCATAATTGAAACTTGACGGCCGGAAATCCGATTCCGATCACTCCATTTAAATCTTTAGGCGGATTGGCGAGGATTTTACGATTGAGCAAGGGGATTCCATCAACAAAGCTTCCCTCAGGTTCGTCTCGGTCGGAGTTCACGAATCCAAGAATCTCAAACTGAGAGCCTTCGGAGTTGATATCTTCGAGCAGAGTAAGCACCTCCCGCCCAAACCCCCCTGAGCCAATTATAACTATCGGTTTCGTAATGCCCATGCGCCTGGCGTTCCCCTTGTCGTCATTATTGTAGCGTCATCGCCTAAAGAGGGGGATAGGGGTAGTGAAGATTTGAATAAATCTGATTAAAGTAGCTAATTTTTGAGCGCTTTTATACTCTTAGAGCGGCTTTCAAGGATCGATATGCCCGTAAATTATCAGCATCAAGGACTCTCCCGTGTCGGGATCCGTCGCCTAATTCAACTCGCTTTAGAGGAGGATTTTGGTTGTGGAGATGTCGTATCTGATCTTCTTTTCTCTCGTGATCAGGTGTCGGAAGCCAAGATTATTTCCCGAGAGTCGTTAGTGGTCTGTGGCCTGCCGCTTATCTTAGAGATTCTCGACGTAGCTCGCTCGAACGTTAAGTGTAAGATTTTGGTGCAGGAAGGGGAAAGTGTTTCGGCCAATACGACTCTTGCGAAGCTGTCCGGTCCGACCGGCGAGATATTGACGTTAGAAAGAACGATATTAAATTTTCTTCAACGCTTATGCGGAATTGCTCTCGCAGCCAAGCAGTGGGTCGAGGCAGGCAAGGGCATGACGATTTTGGATACCCGAAAGACGTTGCCGGGTTATCGAGTCCTCGATAAGTACGCGACTAGAATCGGCGGCGCGAGTAATCATCGGATGAATCTTGGAGCGATGGCGATGATTAAGAACAATCACATCGATGCGGTACGAGGAGGGCTGACCGGAATTATTAAAACTGTGCGGGCCAACGCCCCGCTAGCAACTCCCATTGAAGTCGAAGTACGAAATATAACAGAACTGAAGCAAGCGATCGCTGTGAAGCCAGCGGTAATTATGCTCGACAATATGTCCGATGCAGAAATTCTCAAGGCATTGAAACTTCTTAAACAGCGACGGTGTGAAAGTATTATTGAGGTATCAGGCGGAGTCACTAAAGATCGCCTTCCGCGCTTGAGAAAGCTTGGTGTTCATTACGTTTCGGTCGGCTCTCTAACGCACTCGGTGCGGGCAGCAGATTTATCACTTAGAATTTCTTAGGCTCAAGGCGCAATGATAACCGCAGGTGCTATGACAACCGCTGAGATCTTCATCGAGCACGTAGAGAGTTGTGGGTCTACGATGGATATCGCTAGGCAGAGAGTAGCTGCACACCCTCATCCATTCGGGATTATTACGACCAGCGAGCAAATCGCGGGACGTGGACGTCGCGGTAATTCATGGGCGACTCCGCGCGGAGGATTCCTTGGAACAATTTGGATTAGGACTGATTTTGATGCGATGCGATTAAGCGGTCTCTCACTTGCAGTTGGGGTGTTTGTGGCGCAGACGCTCAAAACTCTTGGGGCCACGCTTTGGCTTAAGTGGCCCAACGATCTAGTTGCGTTAGATGGCAGAAAAGTTGGCGGTATCCTAGTTGAGGTCGGCTCTGGTGACCATCAAGGAGTGCTGCCTGAGCAGTTCGTGCTCATCGGTGTAGGAATAAATTCTAAAGCTCCCGAAGACTATTCTTTAACCGCGGCAGGAATTGAAGATCTTTTATCGAGCAATGTCGGACGATCGGCTAGCGGAACAAGTGATTGGGGAGCGGCGATTAGAGATGGAATTGCGGCGCATCTTCCGGAGTTCTGGCGAGATTTCTCGCAGGGTGGGTTTCGTAGTTTTGTCGATTCATGGCGAAGTCTTTCAATCAACATCGGTAAGACTGTAGAGTTTACCCGAGGAGAAGGTAGGGAGCGAGGCGTTTTTGTGGATGTTGGGGAGGCCGGTGAGGCGATCTTAACGATCGGTGGGAAGACTGAGCGATTCTTTTCCGGTGAGATTCATACTGTACGAGAGGTGTAGCGAAATGAGCGAGTTGTTAGTCGTTGATATCGGGAATACGAATATAGTCTTCGGCGTGTTCGATGGAGACGCGATTGTTGCGGAGTTTCGTTGTCGAACTGATAGCTCCACCACATTGGACGAGTACGAGGTGTTTTTATCGACTCTGCTAGCTCGACAACACAAGCCACTCTCTATTTCCCGTGCCGTCATATCCAGCGTTGTGCCCCCGATTACCCCTACGATGGTGCGACTTCTTCAGGGCCGCTTTGGAGTGAGTCCGATCGTTGTGGGGGCAGGCATAAAAACCGGAATTCCGATCAAAGTTCCGGAGCCACAAACTGTGGGTGCTGACAGAATCGTGAACACAGTTGCAGCGAAACATCTTTTCGGATCTCCTGCTCTCGTTGTCGATTTCGGAACAGCCACGACGATTGATTATTTGAGCGCAGCTGGAGCCTATGAGGGTGGAGTGATCGCACCGGGCCCGGTGTTGGCGCTTGAATCGTTGTCGAGTCGCACCGCGAAACTGCCGCGCGTAGAACTTGCGTGGCCGAAGTCTGCGCTAGGTAATACCACCGTGTCATGTATGCAATCAGGCGCGGTGATTGGCTATCTCTGTTTGGTTGAAGGGCTGATCGCAAGGATTACCGCGGAGGTTGGCCCCGTTCAGCATGTGATAGCAACTGGAGGACTTGGACGGCTCTATTCCGAGCATTCCTCAGTGATAAAGACGTATGATCCGCAACTAAACCTTAAGGGAATGAAATTCATCGCCGATCTTAATTCCTAGCGAACTCTATTTTTAAGGACGATTAGAACTACCTTGATAGATGAAGATCTAGAAAAGCTCGTGCTTGAAGCGGATTTACCGGAGGGTGAGCGTGCGGAAATTCTCGACGTGGTTCGTAGTCCGGTTCCCCTTAATCCAACGGAGACACCAGACATTCGAACACAGATTGCAAATGCTGGTTTATCGGAGAAGACGAAGCTTGCAATGTTTGGTAGCGCTATCGCTCGTGGTCTTTTGATTCGCGATCCAAACAAGCTAATCCAGCAAAGCGTTCTTAAAAATCCAAAGCTAACCGGACAAGAAGTTGAGGCGTTCGCTAAGAATGCAAATCTTTCAGAGCAGGTGATTCGATTGATTGCAGAGTCTCGAGTTCACATGAAATCGAAAGAGATAAAGATTGCGATCGTGCGTAATCCTAAAACTCCCGTAGATATCGCCATGAAATGGCTCCGTTACTTACAAAATCCTGAGATTAAAGAGATCGCTCGTTCGAAAAGTGTATCGAGTGTGATTGCGAATGCTGCTAAGCGATTACTACACTAGTGTGCGTGCCGCTATCTGATCATGCCGAGGGTATCTTTGATCATGGAGCTCACTGTAGAGAACGTCTGAGAACTCGCTTGGTAACCACGCTGATAGAGCACGAGATCGATGAACTCGTTTGCGATGTCGACGGTCGACCTCTCAAGGGAGCCTCCGATGACGTTGCCGAAACTTCCAGTTCCTGGGGCTCCGATCTCTGCTTCACCGGAATCCTCTCCTGGCTTTAGCGTTGAATTTCCGGAACGGATCAATCCATCTCGATTCGAGAAATCGCCCAGCACGATTGTGCCAATTTTTGCCTCGATACCGGAGTCGAGGACCGCAAAGATTCCACCGCCTTTATCGAAGCGATAGGTAGAGATGTTACCAACGCCTTGGCCGTCTTGGCTTACGTTTGCTTGCGTACCAGCGGCTGAAAATTGCGACCAGTTCGCTACGTCGATTTGGAATGCTCCGGGAGCAGCGCCGCCGATCCAGGCCGGTGTCGCATTGATTACAGCTGCAGCTTGATTCGCTTCAGCGATAACTCCGTCAGACCCGAAAGTCAGAGTTGTTTCACCCATCAATGAGGGCACGCCAGGTGTGCCGCCAACAACCTGACTGCCATCTACATACGCTTGGGCAGCCCAAGTATTAATACCGGTCTTGGTAAAGGCAAGTTGCACGGAATGAGAAGCTCCCAGCGAGTCGAAGACATCGGCTTCAGCCATGAAGCTTGAGCTAGCCCTTAGGTTAACAAACGAAGTGGGGGCGGCCGGAGCTGTCGTTATCTCACTGCGTGCGTCTAAGTTCCCGTATTGAGTTAACGTCGATGTGGCGGTTCCACCGGCAGGGATCGTAGAGAGATTGAGTGCGGACAAGGCAGTGGAGTCTCCTTGATATCCAAGCACCGTTAATCCATCTGCGGTGACGAGTTGTCCTGACTCGTTTACCGTGAAGTTTCCAGCACGGGTGTACGATGGATTGTCTGTGCCTCCAACGATAAAAAATCCATTTCCTTCAACCGCCAGATCCGTGGTTCTTCCGGTAGCCTCTACAAGACCACTTTCAAATATCTGTCTGACCATCGCAACTTTTACACCGGAGCCGCTTTGGCCCTCCGGAGGCGAACTTTTCTGGCCTTCGCCGTCTGAGAATAGGTCGGAAAACTCAACGCGCGATTTTTTAAAACCTATGGTGTTAGCGTTAGAAATATTATCGCCGGTTACCGCGATCGCCTTTCCGTTCGTCTGTAAGCCTTCCCGGCTTGCATAAATGGCTGATTCTAATCGCATCGCTTGCCTCCATGAACCGGGAGAAAAATGCCGCTAAAGTGGGCAATCCTTGCCCACTAAACGCGCATACCTCGGTCCTTAAGGTTTCTAAGCAAGCAGCGTGCCGAGGACGTGTTCCGTTCCCAGTCGTGACTTTAAGGTAATGTTAGTGGATCAAACATGCAGCGGCTTGCTGTGTTTGTGCTTAAAATCCGCGAGCCTCAAATTATATTTAAACAACGCGAAAGCTCCGTACCCGATTACAACGATATACTGAAATGCATGGGTGGTTATAGCGTAAGCAGCAGCCAGCTCATCGTTTACGCCGAACAATCGAAATCCGAGCAAACAGCTTATCTCATACACCCCGACGAATCCGGGAGCTGAAGGGGCCGCAACACCGAGTGCGAGCACCACGGCAACCGTCACCGCCATCAGTAAACTTGTTCCAGGGATGTCGAATACGTAAAGGCACACCCAAAATTGCGCATATGCGGCGGACCACACTCCGATAGTCTGAAGGATAACGACGAGTAACCGATTCGGCTCTCTTAGCGCGGCCACACCCAATAATATTTGGGCATTGAAATCGATGATCTTTGCGCCGAAGCGTTGAGGTAGAAACCCAGCACAGTATCCAACGAGCGATCGAATTTTTTCCGGCCGTAAGACCCCCACGACGACGAAAATTGAGAGAGCCACGGCAAGTAGACCCAATGCTGCGCCGGCGTTAATTACCAGCGCCGGAATATCCGGAATAAACAACATCACGATCGCGAGACTCAAAAGGATCGCAGTCAGATCAAAAAGACGCTCCACTACGACGGTTGTAAACGCCGGCAAAAAATGAGTGTTGGTAAGTTGTGCGTACGCCGCAGGTCGGATGAATTCACCAGCCCGAAGGGGGAGTATATAACTAGCGAAGTTCCCGATCATCATCGTGTCGACGAGTAGTTTCAGAGAGCGATTTGCAGGATTTCCGGGGAAGAGCCATGCCCAGCGCCAAGCGCGGAAGAGAAAATGTACGGTTATTAGCACAATGGCTGCTAACCATGGCCACCAATTCATTGCGGATAGGTGAGAGCCGACCGAGCTCCACTGTAAGGTACTTACCATCCAACCTGCCAGAGCGAGGCTGATCACGACGCCGATGAGCGCTTTAATACTATTGTTCTTCACTGGAAGAGCAGGGTTGCACAGGGAGGGCGGAAAGGGAATCTGGAGTATTTGGTGGCGGAAGTTGATGGAGGGCTACCATCTTTACTCTGGCATGGATCTTACGGTTGTTACAGTTCGATCCCGGGAGATCTTGAAGATCCCGTTTGGCGCTCTGAGCGCTGTGATCACCCCAGATCGCAGCGATCTTGGGATATCTAGATATCCCAAGATACAATCATCTAACGGACTGGATCGATTGGATTTGGGAGGATTGCGACTTAGGTGGAAGGAGGTTTGATAGCCCCGGATGGCGTCGGGGTTGGAGTAATCGGGGATCTTGATCAATAATATGTTATATCGCCTTATGCGAATTTTAATATTTACAATCTTATTTTGCATGACACCCGGCCGCGCCGCGGCGGAGTGCGCGGCGTTACTTATGAGCGATGGCGAAATTTCTGCCGGAACGATGGTCACAATAGATTCGTTTAAGACTACCGCTTCTTCGGCCCCAATGGATGAGGACAGATGTGCTGAAGTGGTTAAATCCCCACCAGAGATCGTTGGAAAGTGGGCGAGAAGTTATCTAAAAGCTCCTAGAATACTTCTAAAAAAAGACTTTACTGATATACCACCCGTCCAGCGAATCTGGATTGGACCACCAAAGGGCTATCAGGCGGTTACTCTGTTAGTGAAAGTTGCCAAGACCGAGGAAATGCTTTTTCGTCCGGGTAAGTTAGTTAGAGTTACAGATGTGTCTAAGAAGAGTCCGATTTGTAATAAGGCATCTATTTTGTCTCTGGAACATAGCAGCGACTCCATTGCAAAAATCACTCTACTCGTCACTGATGCGGAGGCGATTGCACTCAATCCCAATACCAAGCCGGGTGCCATTTCTGAATTTAAGGTGGAAATAGTGGGCGATATAACAACCAAATCCAGCGGACAGTAAACTGCCGCTGATTTAAGCCGTTATACGCTCGAATCAAATTTGAGGAGTTAGAAGTATATGGGAATGGAACCAACTCAAGGTAAACCGATTGACCCCGACGCGCTGCGTCTTGAGATCCAAACAATGCGGCGCGAACTTGGCATGCCGGAGTTCTCTGATGGTGCGGACATTCACTATTGGGGAGAAACCGATGTTCCGGGAACAAACGGGCAATGGTGGTATCCCCATGGAGGTCAGGACAAGGGATTATGCAAGTCAATTCAGGTTGCTAGTCCAATGGTGGTGACCGAATTTCGCCAAGCTTTAGGTATCTTGGTTGCAATTCAAGAAGGCATTACTCATGCAGCGCTTCAGCCATCGGATAATTTGGGAGTTCGGCCATTATTGAATGAGATCGCAAGAGGTGAATTTCCCGGAGAGGTTGGATCAACATTCGCGCAAGCAGTAGCAGGCGAGCCAACTTGGTTTTTTGCGATGCGTGCCGACGGGTCGGTTGAACAAGGGGCGAAATTTAAAATTGAACAGAAAGTCGCCCGTGATGACGGGACAAACAACCAAGCTTTGTTGGGACTCTTGGCCGTTCGGGACTTGGTCCTAGCGAAGGCATAGAAGTATGGAGAGCGGATAACAACCGTCTCGTGCCG
>JBGSNS010000233.1:0-2879 GCA_041739515.1 Bdellovibrionota bacterium | reverse complement strand
GTTCCAATTATTTTCTCAGCACTCCACTCCACATCTCGAAACCCATACGCATTGGTATAAGGGAACGTGTTGTGACAATCTGCCTGTTCATTTCTAACGTTGGGTTTCATTACGTATCCAAGCATCGGATTATCGGAGCGTTCAAAGCTGCTACCTCGGGTGGATGTGGAAAAATCGAACACCTCCGGTGCCGGAGAGAACTTCTGGACTAGGGCTTCCGCAACAACCAAAGACAGCAAAACCGACGCGATGGTGAGGAGAATCGGATGCAACTTCACGATATCGAAGCCTTAACATGAAAGAATCGAGGGCATAAAGGGTCATGGCATAGATTAAGACGGCAACGGACCTGACTGACGGTCGATTTCACTACTTCCCCCCCCCCGGTGATCCGGAGCGATTTGTACCACTTCACGAGCTCAGTGCGATGTTCTATATCAGCTCGATGCCGATACTTCTTAGCTCAGATGAGCCACAGCGCTACCTTCGTTCGTTTGAACGTATCGTCGAGCGAATTCCTCTCTTAAAGCGAGTAGTCGATTACCTTTCTCCCCCATCAACGCCTCCGGAATTGTTCGGCGAAACATTCACCAAACGCTCGATCGTATTACTCACAGTGATCATGACCAGCTCGGTTTTCTTAGGAGCAGTAACCCCTTGGCTAGATATAGGCTGGGCTTTCGGCGAGGGAGACTTAATGACGTGGATCTCCTTTTTTCTGCTCTGCACGATCTCATACTTAGGACATAAAGTTTGGTATTTGCGCAACGCCGGAGCCCCCTTCTCCTGGAATCAAGACGCGGCCCTTTGGCGAATTTTAGGATACGGATTTCTGTTCTTAGCTTTTGATGAGCTTTTACGAATCCACGAGACACTAGATCGAGTTCTGCATCGAATTGTCGGCGTCAAACCTACAGACATGACGGATCATTTAGACGATTTAATCATCGGACTCTATGGTCTAGTAGGGGCAATCTGCCTTCTTAGATACTTCAGAGAGCTGGTTCCGTTTTTGAAGAGCTGGAAATACATAGCATTCGCGGCTCTGTCTACGATTTTGACAGTTGTGCTAGATTTTGGGGCGAGCGCCAAGCATATTTGGCGTAAAGTATTTGATGAACCGAAAACCGTTCAGCTTACTATCGATATTTTAGATGTTGTCGAGGAATTTTTTAAACTCTACGCCGAAGTGTTTTTTGTCGGGGCATTCATCAGCGTACTCACGATGCTAAAACGACCGCCTACCCTGATCGAGAGCGATTCGGGAATATCATCTAGCCGGCACGTCCGAGATGCCTAGTTTTTCCATCTGATAACGTAGAATTCTGCGACTTACACCAAGTAGTTCAGCAGCACGTGGCAAGAGATAATTGGCGCGCTTCAACGCGCGAACGATTTCCTCTCGCTCAAGTGAGGTTCTAGGATTTCCAGCTTCACCAACCGGAGAATCGCCAAGTGCTGGTGGTGGTGCGACGAGTTTTGGCGGAAGATCCTTTAGCTCCACCGCCGTCCCCTCAGTTAACGCCAGCAAGCTCTCTACTACGTTTTCTAACTCCCGTACGTTGCCAGGCCATAAATATTCGGAAAACGCTCGCATCACTGATTCTGAAAACAGTAACGACTTTCCACCGTAAACAGGGCCCAACTTCTCTGTAAAATGAGTCAACAAAAGCGGCACATCCTCGTATCGATCTCGCAACGGTGTAAGTGCGATCTGGACTACGTTTAGTCGATAATAAAGATCCGCTCTGAACCGTTTCTCAGCGATCAATGTCTCTAGATTCTTATTCGTAGCTGCGATAATGCGCAGATCCACTTTGATTGGCTTCGTGGAACCGACTCGGTAGAACTCTCGCTCCTGCAGAAACCTAAGTAACTTTACCTGGACGTGAGATGATAGCTCTCCAATCTCATCTAAAAACAAAGTACCACCCTGTGCTAATTCACAAAGACCGATGCGCTGCTCAACAGCGTGAGTGAAAGCTCCTTTCTCATGACCAAAAAGCTCGCTTTCAATAAGTGTTTCTGGAATCGCAGCGCAGTTTATCGCGATGAAAGGTTTAGATTTTCTATCGCTCTGTGCATGAATCGAGCGGGCGACTATCTCTTTTCCGGTGCCGGAATCCCCGAAAATCAGAACCGTCGCATCAGTTGGAGCTACCTGAGCGATAGTGGCCTTAAGCGCTAGCATCGGAGCAGATTCTCCGATCAGCTTTTCGCAAATAAACTCCACCGTAGCAGGCTCACCATTCTGAGAAGATCGATCTAGAACCTGGGGCTTTACTTCCGTTGCTTGGGTTAAAAGGTTAACAAGACTTTCGATCTCGAACGGCTTCTCTACGAAATCTACCGCTCCGAGCTTCATGGCCTCAACTGCAGTTTTTACAGCGTTCGATGCAGACAGCATCAAGACTGGAGCATTCACGTTGCGCTCCCGTAAGCGCCGCAAGGTCTCGATTCCGCCGACATTCGGCATCATTACATCGAGAAGTATGACGTCTGGCTGGTAGTTGAGTAAGGTAGTAAGCGCCTCGGCCCCATCGCTTGCAGTGGTAATCTCAAATTTTTCGCTTAAGAGTAACCGTAAGGAGTCGCGAATCGACGCCTCGTCATCAACGATAAAAACCTTCTTAGAATGCATCGGTTCCACGATCCCCTGGTCAGACACCACTCGGCATGATTAAGATGGCTTACATGAGTTTAAAGATTCCTTTTTCAAGGACGGTCGTTTTAGCTGCTTTCTGCCTTGCGAGCCTGGATGCCAAACCCACGTTTGGAGCCTCACCAGCAATCGATATAACCACGTTCCGCGCACAGCTTGCTGGGTTACCGAGAGATACATTGCGGGCCGCTCGTACAGGGAGTCCAGATGATTGCCT
>JBGSNS010000201.1:0-9403 GCA_041739515.1 Bdellovibrionota bacterium | reverse complement strand
TCTTATCGCGCCTACAAGGAGAGAGTTGTGTTCAATTTTTACTATTTTCTACACGCGATGATGCGATCGCGATCGGTTAAGTCCCGGTGAACTCGCACGTTGCCTTTAGAAAATCCGGCGCCAGTCGCCATTTCTGCAAGTGTCTGGCCCTGGGTGATACCGTGTTCTCCAAGAAAAAGTCCCTGAGGGCATAGAAAGTGCCGAACTGAGGCAAAAATCTCCCGATACGCGTCGCAGCCATCCCGGCCGCTAAACAGAGCAGTCTGAGGCTCGAACCGGGTATCAGGCGATGTATGTGGATCATTCAGTGGTATGTACGGCGGATTGCTTAGGATTAAATCAAAGGTGCCGGTGACCTCACTAAACCAATTCGACTTTGCAAACCTGATGTTATCAACGCCGAGTAGCTCGGCGTTCTTTCGAGCAAGAGTCAGTACCTCGTCACTATAATCGACCGCCAATATATCAGTCGGGATTTGATTTTTCGAAAGCTCGACTGCCAGAGAAATAGCGATACATCCGGATCCCGTTCCTAAGTCGAGAATACGGACCTTTCGAGTTTCGGCCTTTCGTATCTCCGATTGCGCAACAAAAGATGATACGCAGCGCAGAATCTCAGCGGATCCCAATCCTACTAATAGTTCAGTTTCTGGTCGTGGAATTAAAACATTCGGTGATACTACAAACGGAAGCGAGTAGAATTCCTTTTCGCCAGTAATATACGCAACCGGTGTCCCCGTTCGGCGCGTGGCTAGGATTTCAAAATAACTTGCACACAGATCGTCTGCGACTTTTGTAGTCGGATCGGCTAGCAACTTGGTTCGACTGTAACCGGTGACTTTTGAAAGAAGTACGATCGCATCAATGCGCGGAGACTCTGAAAAGTCGGCGAGAGTGGCAGTCCCTGCTCTGAGAAGTTCGATGCACGTGTTCACAGCCCGCAGCGTAGCAAACCCACTGCAGCTATGCAGCTATTTTGGCGGAAGGCCGATTTGGACGGGAATCAAGCCAGGCCTGTTGAGCGGAAGCAACAACGCCTGGAAACTTGCCCTCTACTTTGTTGAGCGCATCGGCTAAGCGGTATTGGCGATCTTCATCGAGTTCACGCGGATCAGGTAATTGTACCAAGAGATGGTGAATTATCGCGCGTTCAGTAATTACTCCACCAACTGATCCGAGAAATTTGCCTGCGATATTTAAAAAATCTATTTCAACTCCTGCCTTCATCGCTTCGCTTAGAGCTGGCGCTAGTTCCTTAATCACCTGCTGAACAAGCGCAGGATACATCTTTCCTGGAAATCCCCTGAGGCCATAAAGCCAACCATCGAGTTCGACTGCAAAGATTTCCGCCGCCTGACTACCCATGACGCACATCCGTGTGACTAATTTGCTCATCTTGAGCGAACAACCGATCCATCGATGAGAGTTATGAACCCCTCATCGAACTAAGTTGCAGAAGAAATCGTAATAGTTTCAACTAGGTGCTAGATCTGGATGGATATCCCGTGTAGCAAGCATCGGGGCGAGAGGATTTGAACCTCCGACCTCTCGGTCCCGAACCGAACGCTCTACCAGGCTGAGCCACGCCCCGACTAATTGGTCTGGATGTCTGTATGTTGGTGCCCATCAAAAGCACCACCGACCGAGCGTCCTTTTAGCGCGAGCTGCGTTGCTGATCAACGGTTCTACCCTGTACTATGGCCTCTAGAATGCTCATTCGCTTAATGGTTCCGGTTGTGCTAGGGTTCGCCCTCTGGAGTTAACAACGATGGTACTCCAGCATCTCAAGTGTTGCGGTCAGTTCGCCTCTCTCCTTTCTTGAAAGCTGGTAAACCCGGTCTTGAAACCCGGTAAAACCTGAATTTTCAATCGTAAAGGATACGTTTTAGGCGATTAAGCAGAGGGTCGACGCACTTTTCTATATTTCTGCTTTTTAATTGGAAAATACTTATGACTCAAAATTTTGAGCCAAACACTCTACTGTCTTCGGAATCTGGACTGTCTTCGGAATCTGGCCTGTCTTCACCGGAATCAGCAACCGTTGGGTTTGAACGCTTTAATCTTTGCCCGAATCTAATTTCGGCAATTGCAAAAAGCGGATACACCGTGCCCACACCGATTCAGGAACAGGCGATCCCTGTTCTTATGGAAGGACGGGACGTTCTTGGTATCGCCCAGACCGGAACCGGCAAAACAGCAGCCTTCGCTTTGCCGATTTTACAAAAAATCATGAACACAAAGCATGCTGGACTTCAGGCTTTGGTGCTCGTGCCGACCCGCGAATTAGCTGTCCAGGTATGTGCAGCTTTTAGGCAGCTTGCGGGGAGATCCTCCGTTAGAGCGACAACTATATTCGGCGGCCAGAGCTTCGGATTGCAGGTTAAAGAATTGCGCACGAACCCTGACATCATCGTTGCCTGCCCGGGCAGACTTTTGGATCACGTTTCACGACGTACGATCCGTTTAGACTCCGTATCGATGCTCGTGTTGGACGAGGCGGATCAAATGTTTGACATGGGATTTCTTCCAACGGTACGTGAGCTCATTAAGGAGCTTGGAAAGAAGCGTCAGTCGATGTTGTTCTCGGCGACTATGCCATCGGAAATCAAATCGCTTGCGATGGAAGTTCTGTCGAATCCACAGACCGTTCAAGTCGCTTCGACTGAGAGTCCGGCCACGATTCATCATAAACTGTACGGTGTGAGCCAGGCTCAAAAGACTGACTTACTTGTAAAGCTATTAGCTGACTCCGACGCTGAGTCGGTTTTGGTATTTGCTCGAACCAAGCAGCGCACCAAGCGATTGCAGGACGCTCTGTATAAGGGTGGTGTCTCGGCTACGTCGCTTCAGGGAAATTTATCGCAGCAACAGCGCGATAAATCGATGAAGGGATTTCGTGCTGGAAAGTTCAAAGTAATGGTGGCGACCGATATCGCTTCACGCGGAATCGATGTGGCTTCCATTGGATTGGTAATCAACTTCGACATGCCGATGACCACAGAGACCTATACGCATCGCGTTGGTCGTACTGGTCGCGCGCTTAGAAGCGGCACCGCGGTGACGCTTGCATGCCCAGAAGATCGTTCGATGGTGCGATTACTTGAGCGTCGTCTCAAGGTCGGATTCGAACACGCGAGCATCGAAGGATTTGATCGAGTTGATCTTTCCGGAGGCAATGCCGACGAAGCTGGAAAGCCGCAGTACGGTAAACGCGCAGGCGGATCAAGATCCGGTGGTCGGAGATTTGGTGGTGGATCTCGTGATGGCGGTGGACGTTCATATGGCGATCGTAATCGACGAAGTTCTTCAGAATTGCCGAACAGCGAGCGACGTGATCATAACGATCGCGTAGGTCGTCAGGAGAGACGTGCAGACGGGGCATCTTCAGCGCCAAGCGCTGAGGGTCGCGCATCGGCAGGCGGCGCTCCACGTGCAGAAGGTCGATTTAACCGAGAGCCGCGCGGCGAGTCTCGTGGCAGGTACGGAAATAATGGTGGAAATTTCAGTTCCGATGGGCGCAGCTCAGAAGGACGTTTTAATTCCCGGGGTCCCCGTTCTGAGAATCGGGGTTCTGACAATCGGGGTTCTGAAAGTCGGGGTTCTGACAGCCGGGGTGGCCGATTCGGAGGGCAATCCTCTGGGGGCGACCGTCCGTACCGTTCATACGATCGTGGCCCACGCTCTGATTCCGGCAACGCAGTAGATAACAATCGCTATGCAGCTGCTGGAGAGCGTTCCGAATCATCCGGAAACTCGTACAGACCACAGCGTTCTAGCGAATCCGGATCGGGTTCCCGCTTTGGTGGCGGTCGATCTGGTGGTGGACGTGCAGGCGGAGGTTATTCAGGAGGCAGGTCGCAGGGCGGCCGTTCTTCAACCCGCTCAACTTCGACCAGGACAGGTGGCTTCCGTTCAGACCGTGGATTTCAACCACGCGGAGAGCGGCCAACTACCTAATTTGTTGCTACATAAATATGTCATCTCTAGGTGACGCATTTGGCCCGTCTGCTCTGATAAAAGGGGGTAGGCGGGCCATTCGCATTTCAGCGATTTGTGCCCCGACACAGGTTATCTCCTTAACAGGTATAACCCCACGAACACTTAAAAGGTTTGATTATGGTTTGGGCAGTAATTACTCTTCTTTCAGCCGGACTCGGCATTACAACCGCAGATGTTTCTCGTGATCTGAGAAACGAGAAGATTACTATATCCACGGTGCGGATAAGTTCTTGTAAGGTTCAAAGCGGAATTTCAATCTGCGAGAAAGGAAATGCGACACCGTTTGTGAGTAACTCTGTTCCAAAGGGACCAAAGGTTTAATACGACGTCCTTTACCCACCCCTTTAAAACTCGTAACGGCATCCTTACTATAGAAGGTAGATAACTAACTTCTGGGAGGGGCACGTGATTTCGATTAGAAAAGCAGCGGAACGTGGAGAATTTCGGCTTGATGGCTTAGTAAGCTATCACACTTTCTCATTCGGCGATTATCACGATCCAGAGCATATGGGATTTCGGGCCCTCCGAGTTATCAATGACGATACCCTGGTTGGCGGCTTCGGATTTCCAACTCATCCCCATCGCAACATGGAGATAGTTACATACGTAACTGAAGGGGCCCTTGAGCATAAAGATAGCATGGGAAACGCTGAACAGATTCGTGCTGGTGAACTTCAGCGCATGACCGCTGGGCGTGGTGTAGCTCATAGTGAATATAATGCTTCCAAAACTGCGACTGCAAAATTGCTACAGATTTGGCTCGAGCCTGAGCGCAGCGGCTTGCCACCTGGATACGAACAAAAGATGATCGCGAATGGGGCTGAGAGCGGACTGACGCTTGCTGTCGCCAAAGGGGGTGGAGATGAAATTTTGGATATTAACCAAGATGCGAAGATCTATGTCGGTAAAATAACAAATGCCGAAACTGTCTCCCTGCCGCTGGAGAAATCTCGATACGGCTGGATTCAGTTAATTGAGGGACAACTTACGCTCGATGGAGTAACTTTAAATGCTGGTGATGGTGCAGCTTTGTCGGAGGTTGCAAATCCCGAATTGCTGGCAAATAGCAACGCACATTTTCTGTTCTTCGATTTAGCCTAGCTGATCATGCGTAGTTGACCTGCATAAGTGAGGAAACCAGGGGGTTACTTTATCTTGGCTAATGTGACATTCGCTTCGTGTAAGGATGATCCCGTTTTATACGGAACCTTCGCACTCGGGACGACTTGTCTTGATCCATCTAAATGCACGTCTTGGTCATCGAAGAAAATATGAGCGCCGAATGCCTTCAGGACTTCGGCCTTTCGCTTCAGCCCACCGAGAAAAAACGCCTCATCGATGTTAACATTCCAGGTTCTAAGTGTGCGAATCACTCTTTCATGCGAGGGTCCCCCGCGCGCCGTTACAAGTGCGATCCGAACTGTGCCGGGGCGGTGATGCTGAAGCCAAGATAGGGTAAGTAGTAGCTTCGCAAACGGACCAGGACTAAGCGGTTCATAGGCATTCTTAGCTTCGTGTGCTGCAAACGCTGCGAGACCTTGAGATTGATAGATCGCCTCAGACTCATCACTAAAAAGTACAGCATCTCCGTCAAATGCAATGCGAATTTCACCACCATGCGACTGAAACTCACTCGGCAGGTCGTAAATCTGCGCGGCTGGGCAACCGGCATCAACTGCCTCCTGTACATCGATTGGAGATTTCGACAGGAATAGATCTACGTTAAACGCTTCTAAATATGGAGCTTGCCCTGCGCCACCCACGAACGAGGCGCGTCCAATATCGAGCCCGTGATGTTTGATACTGTTGAGTACTCGTAACCCAGTGTCAGGTGTATTGCGGGACATTACGACGATATCGACTACTCGCTCTTTACCAGCGTTAAGCGCCAACAGAGCACGCACTAGCGGAAAGCCTGCGCCAGGCATTAGCGGGGTGTCTTCGCGTTGACGCTGATATTGACGATATATCTCTACGCCTTCGTTTTCGAAAACTGAATTCTCAGCCTCCAGGCTAAAAAGCGAACGTGAGCTGACCCCGACTACTAGCCCTCTTCCCTTCCCCGAGTCACTTACTGGAGCATTCGATACGTCTTTATTCTCATCCATCTTGCCTTTGCCCGACTGTGTTTGACCCGTTTATACCATAAGCCGTGAGGGAATTTGCATCAAAGTTTACCAAGCGAAGACTACCCTGGGAACGCGAGGCGTCGCCTCGCTGTCTAGGCAATTCCTTTGCAGTCGCGAGTCTATTCAGCATCGGACTCGCGCTTCAATGCTTAGCGTTCGTGGTTTGAAGACAGTTGTTGCAAAGTATTCAGGAGGCTGCGAAGTGGCACTTCGCGGTCCCAGGGCCTCGCAGTCTAGCATGGTACCTTGCGATACCTATATTCAAAACAGGAACGCTACCTAGCGTTTGCTAGCGCATTCGTTAAGATCAGATTGAAAGTGCAAAGGGGATGTTTAGACTGCGAGGCAACGCCTCGTGGTCCCAGCGCCCCGCATTCCCAGGTTGCCTCATCAGATTACGCTCCCCTTCGCACTCGCCATCATCCGCTCATTATCCGCAGGTGAAAAAGCCAAGATCGTACTCCATGGAGTTACCGTCGCGGTCACTAGCCGAGTTAGTTCCGGATTATCTTCGTTTGGAAGCGCTATCTTTTGAATTTGACCAGTCAGCGTATCGATAAATGGTTTCAAGGCGCTTCCGACAGCCGCCTTGAGTTCGTCCGGAATCAAACTTTGCTTCAACGCCAATAATATCAGAGCTGAGCCGATTCCAGCCAATCCGCGCAATCGCATAGATTGGTTCCGCGTTACGACCACCGAGAGATCTTGTATCGGATTAGCAAATAACTGCACCAAGCACGGAAACGAAAGCTCGCCATTTGACTCAGCAAGCAACATTTTGAGTTCGCGGAAATCTTCCTTGAAGGTTGCGATCCACTTACCCATCAAAGTTTTCAGATCATCGTAGACGCCGGAATCTTCGTATCGAGGAAGACGCCACGAATATGCGGCTCGCAAGACCGAGGTAACGGTATCCTTTCGCAAGTGCAAGCATCTAGCAGTTGGGGTGTATACTAGCTTGTGACCCGCCTTCATTAGTCGTTCAGATATATCGATGTCTTCGTATGCACGGATATAACGAGAATTAAATCCACCGACTGCGTTAAGTGCAGCAACCGAGTGCAGTGTGTTGCAGCCGAATAGTGGAACTCCCGCTTTCTCGGCACCACCGTGAGTCTGCGCCATCATCCGAGCCCGCCAGCGATCAGCTACCGTTTGCGCTTCCGACTCCAAGAGATCGCCCCCTACTCCAGCAGCTTTGCTCGTCTGAGCCACCTCAAATAGCCTTCCGAGCCACTCCGATTCAACGCAGACATCGCTGTCGATCATCGCAAGCCACGGACTTTCGCAGGATTTTAAGGCCGTCTGCCGCGCTGCCCCGAGGCCTTGGTTTATCTTATGAGAAATGACCTTCAGCGATTTAATAGTCGTCGAAAAAGATGTGGCGATTTTAGCGGTGTCATCGGTGGATCCATCATCGATCACAAGAACGCTCTTGGGTTGCATAGTGAGTTGGCCGACGCTTTCTAGTACGCGCGGTAAGTACGTCGCTGCGTTGAAACTTGGAATCGCTAGTGTGACCGCTTCGAGTGACTTCATATTACCCATACAACAAACTTGTAAATTCCGTTAACCACCCGAAACACCGCTGATCGTGAACTGATGGACCCACTACTCTGTTAGCCTCAACCGGCAAGACCCACTTTCGTCCATGCTCAAACAGTGGTGAACCTTCAGGTGTGTAATGGGTGCGCACCATTTCAGTTACGATCGTTGGAATCTTCTCTACCCTAAAATACGGCGTGCCCGTGAGTAGCCAGCTTAGAGTGTAGGTATCCTTATCGCCATAGCTGCAGTGTTGGTAAAAAAAATCAGATTCATCGTTCATCGAGACAGTTGCTGTCATCGCATTCCATGCCTTGCGCTTGTGAATCACCATTTGCCCAGATTCAATTTCGAGGCCGGATTGCTCAGGGAGACCTAGTAGTTCAAATGCGCGCGGCTTTATTCTCCAATAGGAATCTTCCTGCGGCGGAAAATCGGGCCAGAACATGGCGGTATTTTTCGTGTAAGCCGGATGATCAAACAAGAACGTCGGATCGATAAGAATCAAATTATCCGCATCGATAAACAAAATCTCTTCAAATCCCGAATAAGCCATCGCATACGGTTTGCACTCCCATCCGCCTAAGTTTTTCATCGGACGTTGATCCCGAACCTTAAACGCGTCGACCGTCTTAGTGCCCAACGCCGCAAAGGCAGGAATGAGTTTTGCTGGAAGCTCTGCAGGGCCTAGATGCCAAAACTCAATCGGTAACGCGCAACCCGTTGAGCGGATCTGCTTGATAGCTAGGTATCCGGAAGGAAGAAATTTTCCGCCCCCCACGATAACAATACCGCGTCCATGCATCGATTCAGGAAACATGAGTTCGCGGGTGCCTAGAATTTTAGGTGCCACCAGCGTAGGCTTTTCGTTATCTGCTGAGCCCATTAACGCTTCCTGTATCAGCCAAATTCGACCGGACGCCTAAGCAGCGAAGATTGCCTCGACGAATTCGCGTGGCGAAAACGGCGAAAGATCCTCGACTCGTTCACCTATGCCGATATATCTGACTGGAATTCCCAACTCGTCTTTGATTGCTACAACGATGCCGCCCTTAGAGGTCCCGTCAAGTTTTGTTACCACGAGTCCTGTTATACCAGTCGATGCATTAAACTCTCTGGCCTGATTTAGCGCATTTTGACCGTTGGAACCATCTAGCACCAACAGAACTTCGTGCGGTGCCCCGGGAACATGTTTCTCGATGGCATTTCTAATCCCAGTAAGTTCGTCCATTAGACTTTGCTTGGTGTGGAGACGACCTGCGGTGTCAATAATCACGCAATCAGTACCTTCCGCCAGTGCGCGTTCCATCGCTGAAAAAACAACGGTCTGCGGCTTCGCGTTATCCGCTCCTGCCACCACTGGAACCCCGAGCCTTCGTCCCCATTCATGCAGCTGTTCCACCGCGGCTGCACGGAACGTATCCGCTGCAACGAGCAAACACTCTGCTCCCTCAGCTTTAAATCGTCCAGCCAATTTAGCAGCACTTGTGGTTTTGCCAGCGCCGTTAACTCCGACTAACAAAATTACTATTGGACCATCCTCGGTTCGCCGTGGAGTCGGTATCTCGCTAACGGGAGAGCCCCGCTCTAGCAGCGCCAACAACTTCGATTTGACGATCGCTTTAACTCCTCCCTCGGACAGCTCGACGCCATCCCCCAAATCCTTTCTGACATCTGCAAGAATCTCTCGAATATTTCTAACGCCGAGATCGCTCCCGACAAGAATGGCC
>JBGSNS010000197.1:0-19766 GCA_041739515.1 Bdellovibrionota bacterium | reverse complement strand
CCCCCGCGGTCCCAGGTTACATGCATCCAAATGCAAGCATCGCATCCGCAACTTTCTTAAAACCCGCGATGTTCGCACCGTTTACGTAGTTAACGCCATTCTTAGCAGACCCCCAGGTCACGCATTGCTGGTGAATACCCTTCATGATCTCGCGCAATCGGGTATCAACCTCTGCTCGTGTCCATGAGAGCCTCAAGCTATTTTGCGACATTTCAAGCCCGGAAACGGAAACACCTCCCGCATTCGCAGCCTTAGCCGGACCGTACAGAATCCCTGCATTTAAAAATACTGCAACACCTTCAAGATCGGTCGGCATATTAGCGCCTTCGCCAACCGCCTTGCAGCCGTTCTGCACCAGCATTTCAGCGTCTGCCTTACGAATTTCATTCTGCGTAGCAGATGGGAATGCGATGTCACACTTCACTCCCCACGGAGTCTTATCGGCGTAATATTCAGCACCGAATTTTTTAGCGTACTCTGAGATCCGTCCGCGACGATTGTTTTTCAGATCCATCAACCAGTTTAATTTTTCCTGGTCGATTCCGCTTGGATCGTGGATATATCCATCGGAATCAGAAAGCGTTACAACCTTTGCGCCAAGCTGCGTAGCCTTCTCACAGGTGTACTGCGCCACGTTACCGGAGCCTGAGACAACGCATGTTTTTCCTTTCAAGCCTTCAGATTTCGTTGCGAGCATCTCCTCAACGAAATAAACGCATCCGTATCCCGTTGCTTCAGGACGGATCAAGCTTCCTCCGTAAGGAACCCCCTTACCAGTGAACACTCCAGTGAATTCGTTGGCGAGACGTTTGTATTGACCGAACATGAACCCTATTTCTCGACCACCGACTCCGATGTCTCCCGCTGGAACATCGGTATTCGCTCCGATGTGTCGAGTGAGCTCGGTCATGAACGACTGACAGAATCGCATAATCTCGCGGTCTGATTTTCCTTTCGGGTCAAAATCGGATCCACCCTTTCCGCCACCCATCGGCAACGTTGTTAGGCTATTCTTAAAGATTTGCTCGAATCCAAGGAATTTTAAAATGCTCAAGTTAACGGATGGATGAAACCGGATTCCCCCCTTATACGGCCCAATGGCGCTACTAAACTGCACCCGATATCCCCGGTTGATTTGGATTTTCCCGCTATCATCTTCCCAGCACACACGAAATGAAATCGCTCGATCAGGTTCAGTAAGTCGCTCAAGGATCCGAGCTTCTTCGTATTTTGGATTCTGTCCGATAAATGGAAGCACTGATTCCGCCACCTCCTGCACCGCTTGCTGGAATTCCGGCTCTCCCGGGCAGCGGCGTTTAACATCGTTCATAAAGGTGTTCAATTTTGCTTCGGTCGACGAGTCCATTTAAGTTCCTCACTACTTCATGTTTCAGGCCATTGCTGCCTGGTGTGATATAGCACGCGCTGATTGGCTAAAAATAGTGTGCTCAAAACGCGAAGTGAATTGTTGGTTTTAGCCATCGAATGACACGCCAAACGCATTATATGCGCATACGGATATCTCAATTCAGCTCAATGGTGGACGTCTAGAGCTAGGTAGAACGAAGTTTATCCAACGACCGGCTAACGATACCATTACTATTCCCGCACTAGCTGCCCCGGCCACAGCTAAGACTGTTAGTACCGCTGAGTCTCCATAGCCGAACTGCGCTGCACCTTTCGTCAACATCGAATAACTTCCAATCGTCACAGTCGCTCCCAATACGAACTCGAACCGTCGCAACCGAATGGGATAGAAAAGGGCCTGCTCCAGTGACTTAGTAGGAGAACTTCTAAAATAATCTTCGTCGTATTCTATCAACGAACTTGGATCGATATTGATCGCCCGTGCTACACAGAAGCGGGCCTCGGGGGTTAATCCATGAGGTCTCTCGAGAAATTCAAATAGATCCCTTTCTTCAAATCTTCCCTTCGGCATTGACAAGCGATCTGCCCAATCGTTGGCCTCGTTCGTCACCGATCCGATTGGAATCGTGTTATCTCGCAACGCCGCATGCAATCGCGCAGCAACATCGCTTTCACTGAAGCGTTCTACGGAAAACCACCTCGGCAACTGAATCTCGAGTGGAGCTCCGCTATCCGCAGCAGACCCTCGCCATGATTCATTGGGATCCGGCGTCCACGATCCTTCAGAAGGGCCATCGATTGAACTCATAGGAAAGGGATAATAGACGTTCCGACGGGGTTTGGAAGTATCGCTCAAGGCAGAGAAAGGAAGAGTTAAATAGTGCCTCCCCGGATCCGGGGGGAAGTGTCCCAGGCTACAAATCGTAGGTCTTAGCGATCAGGGCAAGCAGTTCGATATTATCGGAGTGTCCGGTCATACATGCAGTTACTTTGCCTTGTAGCGGTCTACCCAATAGATAAAGATCTCCTATCGCGTCTAAAATCTTATGCCGTACCGGCTCATTCGGAAAGCGCAACGAGTCGTTGATGGCCCCTTCTTCACCGAACAATATAAAATTATCGAAACGCCCGCCCTGCGCGTATCCTTGGCGCTGCAAGAATCCAATATCCTTCACGAACCCAAAAGTTCTACATGGAGCGATCTCAGTTTTATACTCTGCGCTGTCGTTTAAATTAAAACTAAAGTGTTGCTCCCCAACAGGCTCAGGATAGCGAAGCGTATAATCTATCGAGAATCCATCGGACGGTTCGATCTTTATAAACTCTCCGCGATTTCCCTCTATCTTCAATTCGCGATCGATCTTAATTGCATGTACCGGAGCATCCTGTTCAACGATCCCTACCTCCTCAAAGAGGCGACAGTATTCACGACTTGATCCGTCAAGAACCGGAACTTCACCCTCGCATTTCACAAGCATATTCGTAATTCCGTATGCGGAAAATGCCGACATCAAATGCTCTACGGTACTAAACGCACTCGCTCCACGCGACAACGTGGTTGCAAACCCTGTAGAACTAACCACGGAGACATGCGCTGGAACAACTTCGGTGCGCGAGACAGTGGCGAAGTGAATTCCTGAATTTTCTGAAAGCGGCTCTAAAACCAAACCACTCTTCGCTCCAGAATGCAGCCCGGTACCGTACAATAAAATACTGCGTGCCAACGTGCGTTGCTTAAACAGCGCCCCCAGAGCTTTCGTTGTGGGGAATACGATCTTATCGATCATCAACGCACTCGTCGCTTGTTGATCGTCAGCGTTGGACGGATCGAAGGTGACATGCATTTCGGGTCGAGCAACATCCATTACTCGCTTCACGGTGTTAACGATTTGGTCTAGATCTAGGGGTTTCTCCAAAAAATCACTCGCCCCAAGTTTCATCGCATTCATCGCCATCTGAATCGTGGCATGCCCGCTCATCATTACGACTGGCAAAGTGGGATATTGGGCGCGAATCTGAGTTAAAATTTTGATGCCGTCCGAACCAGGGAGCCAAATGTCCAACAAGACTAGTCCGATTTGTCTTTGTGCAAGCAACTTCAGAGCAACCGCCCCATCTTCCGCAAGCGCTACTTGATACCCTTCGTCAGCAAGCACGTCTCCGACAGCACGACGAATGTCCGCTTGATCATCAACGACTAGAATCTCTGTACTCATAGCTCATCACTCAATTGGGAACGCTCCCAACATGCAGCGCCAATTCTAGCCCCGACTCACCTCGCCTAACAACTCCGTGCGGAACGGATTGCACCCGATAAATCAACAATTCTCCAGGCAATCCCGTAAAATTGCCGCCTATTGAGCTATTACTCTCCAGCCTAGGCAATGCTCGCTGATCTCCCCCGGCAAGACCAATACTGATCGATTCATCAACGTCGATACATGGCACCGTCGGCAACAGCTCCCACCACGGACGAATCTCAAGTTCTCCGACCGTTATGTCACCGGTTGGCAGATTACACGTCGCAGCATTATCAACCGAGAAACCTCCGGAACTCTCTCTGCGCAACGATGCTAGCGTACCTCCACATCCGATAAATGCGCCGATATCGCGTGCGAGTGATCGAATATAGGTACCACCGGAACTCGAAATTACGAATCCAACCTGATCTGTTGTTAAAGACTTCAGCTCGATCTTTCCTACGTTAATCTCACGTTCAGCCAGTACGACTTCGTTTCCTGCGCGGGCAAGGTCGTACGCTCGCTTGCCATCCACCTTAAGCGCGGAATACGAAGGAGGACGCTGGCTAATCTCACCGGTAAACTTTTTCGCTGTTTCATCAAGCTGTGCCTGGCTTAAAGCAGGCACTGAACTACGCTCGCCAATTTGCGCGCCGGTAACATCATCCGTGTCAGTTGCGTATCCTAGCTGAATCACCCCGGAGTACGTTTTGTCAGCATGCAAAGCGAGATCAGCTAACCTAGTAGCCCGCCCCAATAGAATAACTAATAGTCCCGTCGCCATCGGATCAAGTGTTCCTCCGTGGCCAATCTTCGTCGCCTTATCGAGTACGCCAATCTCACGTAGCGCGCGCTTAAGGCCACCAACTACCGCAGCGGAAGTGGGTCCGCTTGTTTTATCTACTAAGATAAATCCAGCCGACGAGAACTGCGCGCCGCGAATCGATCGAGGTTCAGAGCTCATTGTCGAGTAAGAGCAGCTTCAAGGCGCTCTCGCAAAAGCGGAAGTAATTCAGGTAATGATTTTCGCCAACGAAACGCTGCTGCTGCTTTGTGTCCACCACCGCCGAAACTCTCAGCAACGGATGCAACGTCAAAGTCAGGAGTTTTCGCGCGCAAACTTACGCGCCAAAGATCATCGTACTCACGCAGTACAGCTGAGAGCATGACGCCGTCTACCGACTGAGCAACGGATTTAAGATCGTCTCCGTCCTCTATCGACGCTCCAGCCTCGGCCACCATCGCTTTAGTAACGACAACTTCAGCAATCGCACCGCCAGCAAACAATTCCACTTTAGCCATCGCCAATGAATGCAGTTTCATCGCTCCGACTGAAGTACGCTGGAAAAGCTCACGTGCGATATCAGCTGGAACCGCACCGTAACGTACTAGTCTTCTAGCGGCGTCGAACGTCGCATCCGAAGTCGAGGAGTATTTAAAGGATCCTGTGTCCGCAGCGATCCCTGCATAAAGCGATTTGGCAACATCTTTAGTGATAGGAACCGTGCGCATGCTCTCCAATAATCCTAAGATTAATTCAGACGTTGAGCTTGCTGTAGGAATTACATAGTTTAGATCACCGAAATAATCGTTTGTAGAGTGGTGATCTATACTAATAACTTTAGCAAAATGACTCCGAACCTGTGGCGAAAGCCTATCACCAAGCCTAGCCTGATCTCCGCAATCGCACGCGATCAATAATCGATTCTCTGCATCACCAGCACTTGGAAATTCGCTAACAATCGTGGATACACCCGGCATCCAATCGAGTTTTTTACTTGCGCCATCTTCGTTTACGATAGTGATATCGAACTTTTTACTCGCTATCAGTGAGAGCGCGAGCCCACAGCTCGAGCCATACGCATCTGGGTCAGGAGAATAGTGACTAGCGATCGTTATTGTTTTTCCTGCAGCAAGCGAAAACTCCTCGATCGTCGCAGCTATCTCCTCTAGGGAGGCGTTCTTATTACTCACTTCTCATCCCCAATAGATTTAGCATCAGCATCTGTTTCGATATCGCCGTTGTCGGACCTTCCATCGCGTATACTGTCTTCCTCTCGTACCCGCTGAAACAAACGCTCCACCTCTTCGACCTTATCCATCGTTTCATCGAAAAAGAATTTTAATTCCGGAACCGCTCGCAGCCCAAGTTTCTTAGCAAGCACTCTACGCAAACTCGGAGTGTGATCAGCGATCGCCTCTAGCACGTCCTCGCGGTCCATGACCACATCGCTTGGAGCAGACCAATAGACCTTCGCGATCCGTAGATCTGGACTCACCACCACCGAGGTAATCGTCATCAACGCAAACCTCGGCTCGGCGCGACCCAAGAGCTCCATAGCGAGCACTTCCCGCACCTTGGCGGCTACCTTAAATACTCTCCGAGCCTGAGCCATGCTTATGCCACCTACTGAAGTTATCTAGAGTCGTTAGCTTATTCCAATGTAGCGGCGATCTCTTCCATCTCGAAGATCTCAAGCACATCGCCTGGTTTCACATCGTTGTACGAATCGATGCTGATACCGCATTCATATCCAGTTTGAACTTCGCGCACGTCATCCTTAAACCGACGCAGGCCGGACATTTTGCCTTCATGCACAACTTTGCTGTCACGCAATAAACGCAGCATCGCATTTCGACGCACCATGCCCGCGGATACGTAGCAGCCAGCAATCGTTCCGATCTTCGGCACGTTAAATGTCTCACGAACTTCGACACGCCCAAGCGACTTCTCGCGACGCACCGGCTGTAACAACCCAGCCATCGCTTTCTTCACATCATCAAGTAGTTCGTAGATGATACGGTAAAAACGCAACTCAATACCCTTACTTTCTGCGTCAGCCGAGGCGCGAGGCTCAGACCGCACATTAAAGCCCACTATAATCGCCTTCGATGCTTGTGCTAAAGCGACATCGCTTTCGTTTACAGCACCGACAGCGCCGTGAAGCACTCGAACTTTAACTTTAGGTGTCGTTAATTGTTCAACCGCATCACGTACCGCCTCGATCGAGCCTTGCACGTCGCCCTTCAAGATTACGTTCAATTCAGCGGCAGCAGCGTTAGTAGCTCGCTTCGCAAATTCCTCTAGTGATATCGGACCCGTTGCAAGAGATCGTTCACGCTCTGCTTTCTTGGCACCACGATCGGCCGCAACCTCTCTTGACTGCGCCTCGGTATCTAGAACTGAAACGTCATCCCCAGCACCCGGCATCCCATCGAATCCGGTAACTTCAACTGGTTGCGATGGCAATGCTTCTTTAACTCGAGCACCTGCTGCGTCCTGCATCGAGCGAATACGGCCGGTCTGGGAACCGCTCACAAAGTAATCCCCTACTCGCATAGTTCCAGCTTGAACAAGCACGGTAGCAACTACTCCACGTCCCATATCTTTACGCGCTTCGATAATAGTCCCCCGCGCTTTACGATCCGGATTCGCCTTTAGCTCTTTAACTTCAGCTACTAGCAGCAACCCTTCTAGCAATTCCTTAAGCCCCGTTCCCTTGGTGGCTGACACTGGGAAATACATCGTGTCGCCGCCCCACTCTTCCGGAGCCAATCCCTGCTCAGCAAGTTGTTGTTTAACTCTGTCAGCGTTTGCGCCAGGCTTATCAATCTTGGTCAGAGCCACTACGATCGCCACATTGGCTGCGCGCGCATGGTTCAATGCTTCAATAGTCTGTGGCATCGGACCTTCATCGGATGCACACACTAAAATAACGATATCCGTAACCTGCGCACCGCGCGCACGCATCGAAGTAAACGCTGCGTGACCCGGTGTATCTAAAAACGTGACGCGTTTGCCGCCATCGAGCATCACCTGATAGGCGCCGATATGCTGCGTAATCCCGCCTGCTTCGGAATCAACAACGGCAGTCTTTCGAATTGCATCGAGCAACGAAGTTTTGCCGTGATCAACGTGACCCATGACGGTTACAACCGGCGGTCGGGCTTGAAGCGTTTCAGGAGCATCCGCCACCGCCGTTTCGAGCATCTGCGCTTCATCAAACGACGTTGATTCGATCGTATAGCCGAACTCAGTGGCTATGATTTCAGCTGTGTCTTTGTCGAGCGCTTGATTAATGGTGGCCATTACACCGAGCTCAATGAGCTTAGCGATAATTTGTCCAGATTTCGTACTCATCTGTTTGGCGATTTCGCCTACAGTGATCGACTCGCTCATAGCAACAACGCGCTTAGCCGCTTTCATGGCGGTTGCTTCATTCTGAACAGGAGCGCTCTTCTGTCGCTTCGGTCCGCGCA
Organism: Bdellovibrionota bacterium; assembly: GCA_041739515.1. Lineage (GTDB taxonomy): Bacteria > Bdellovibrionota_C > UBA2361 > UBA2361 > UBA2361 > JBGSNS01. Next base: position 11,898 of record JBGSNS010000197.1, on the reverse strand, counting down.
TTCGGCGCATCTCGCCGGTACCATCGTAATCAACTAGGTCACCACGACTAAATGTACGTTTGCGCCCCTTCTTTAGCGCTGACTTCGGCTTACCCTCGCCGTCCTCTTCCTCCGCCCCAACAGCGACTCCGCCTACGAATCCTTCAGCAACGGAGCCTTTCTTCGCCGCACTTCGCTCCGGTTTTTTAGGAGCGAGTTCAATTTTTCCTAAAACTTTAGGGCCAGCCACGACCTTCTTAGCCGGGAACACAACTGGCTCAGGCTTCGCCGTTAGCACGATCGGAAGCGGCTCAGAATCATCATCTTCTTCCGGCGTTGATACTTCGCTCGCTGCAACACCAGCTTCCGGGGTCGAGACAGTATCTTCAGTAGGAGCAGTGATTTGAGAATCCCCTGCCGACTCCGCAGCGCTAGCGGAGACTTCGTCCCCGTCAACTTGTTCGCTACTCTCTAAAGCTTGTATTTCAACTTCTGAATCAGCCGGAATCTGGGTTTCTTCTGCGCTGGCAGCTTCGACCTTCTGCGCACCGCCTTGCGATACTTCTACCTCGGCCTCTCCAGCCCTGCGTCTGCGAATCACGTTTCCGCGGCGGCGCTCAACAAACGTTCCCGTTTCGCCCTCTTTATCGACACGCTGAGTTATTTTCTCGCCGTCCTGCTTGTTGCCCATCGCCTTGCGGATAAGTTGACGACGAATTTGATCAGCTTCGTCTCCATCAAGAGAACTTGAATGCGAGGTTCGAGCGCTTAAGCCAAGCTCCTTGATAAGATCGATAACGACCTTATTGTCGACGCTCAACTCTTTCGCTAACTCGTATATTCTAATCTTCGCCATATCTCGTCATTCTCTTTTGTTCGGTCGTTTTCTTCTCAGCGACCTAACTTTTCGAAACCCAATAATAACTTCTCTATCAACCGCCGCACACTTCCGGCATCGAGCCGAATAATTCTCTCTCCGGCCGAGCTCATCTCACCTTCGAGCTTTCCCACTCCCCGCTTGTCGCCCCTTCTCTTTTTCGGAGCTCCCTTTAAGGCGGGAAATGCATGCTCAATTCGATGGACTTCGCTTAGTTTCGTGATGCACTCCTTCGTCTCATGCACGTAACAACCGCGTCCTCCCAAACCATCAGCAAGTTCTAACTGCCCATCTTTAACAACGAGCCTAAGCAACCTATCCTGACTAGCTACCCCTCTGCACGCAACGCACATCCTGTGCTGATGCGGCGGAGCTGGTTTAATTTTATTTCGAGATCGATCCACAATTTTAGCCGAAGCTTTTTTTGCGGATAATGAATCTCTTCTAACCACTATCTCCCCTAAAGACTAAAACTAGCGGGCCTCGGTTCGCGCTCCCGGTCTCGGGCTGCTGCGAATCAAAGCATCGATACAATCTCTAACGACTGCCAAATCATCCTCAGTAAACCCAGAGATGTTCAACATTTGTTCGAACGTGGCGCCCATCACGAGCTGCGTCGTTCCAAGCCCCCCAGCAATCAACTTCTCCTCGACCGCCGGTGGCATTTTCAGTTTGCGAATATCGCTGACTGCTGCCTGTTCTTCCACAATCTCTTTGGCTCCCGACTCCTCAAGTTGCGACACGTATTCTCGCGCGCTCTTCAGTAGCTCAGACCCTGTTTCCAGCGTGAACCCTTCGATCTCAGCGAGATCTTCCGCGGTCTGCTCACTAACTTGACGAGCACTGCGGTACCCTTCCTGGAACAACATTTCGGCCTGCGTGAAATCGATTCCTGGAATAGCTTCAAGCGCCTTACGAGAAAGTTTCGCTTCGCTCTCGGCAACCGTATTCGACCGAACATCGATGCGCCAACCGGTAAGCTTGCTTGCAAGCTTCACGTTAGTGCCACGTCGACCAATCGCCAACGCCAACTGCTCATCCGGTACGATTACTTCCATGCTGTGCTCAGTTTCATCCATCAACACACGCTGCACCTCTGCTGGCGCAAGCGCTTTAGCTACGAACGAAGGCTCGTCCGGCGTCCATGTGATGATATCTACCCGCTCGCCGCGTAGCTCCTGTACAACGGCTTGTACACGCGAGCCCTTGATACCAACGCACGCGCCGACTGGATCCACATCGCTATCGCTCGAAACAACGGCGATCTTGGCGCGCTCTCCTGGCTCTCTTGCCACAGCCTTAATCTCAATCGTCTTCTCTGCGATCTCGGGCACTTCCAACTCAAATAACTTACGCAGGAAATCCGGATGGCTACGGGTCAGAATAATCTGTGGGCCACGCGCCGAGCTATCGATATCGAGAATCATGCAACGAAGCCGATCTCCTTGACGATACTTTTCACGCACGATCTGTTCACGCTTCGGCAGCGTTGCCTCAGTGCGACCAAGATTAACTACGATATCGCCGCGATCATAGCGCTGAACGATTCCGTTAATTAAATCGCCTTTGCAGTTCTTAAACTCTTCGTAAATAACGCTCCGCTCCGCGTCGCGCACCTTCTGCATGATGACTTGCTTAGCGGTCTGTGCGGCGATCCGTCCAAGTGCTTGGGTCGGGAGTTTTCGTCCCAATTCGTCACCAACTTGCGCATCCGGATCGTAATCTTTGCGTGCGTTTTCTAGGTCAACCTCAGTGGCTGAGTCCATCACCTCGTCAACGACGGTTTTAAACTCAAGCACTTCAACTTCACCGCTTTCCGGGTTAAAATGCGCTTCGAGATTAAGATTATGCCCGAAATGCCTGCGCGCAGCAGAGAGCATCGCAGACTCAACCGCCTCAATCAGCACCGTTTTATCGATACCCTTGTCACGCCCCATTTGGCCAATGATCGCATTTAGATCAAACTCGCTCGCCATCTTCTTTTCCTTATACTTCCCGTTCTCAGAAACTACTTCGAACAGGCTTTTAAAACGTAACGCTAAAATTGAAAATCTATTCTGGCGCGTTTCACATCCGCAAAACTAACGCTCCTTACGACCGGCTCAAACTTAACCTTCTTCTTACTCACCTTAGCTCCCGGTTTCATCTTAGAAGCGGAAGGCGGCTCTGTATGATCCTCAATCGAGATCACATCCCCAACAACTTCCAAGATCGGCCCCGACAAAACATCGCCCTGCAGGGTAACTACTTTCGCCCATTCACCAACCGCAGTCTGAAAATGCTCAAGCTTTGACAACTTGCGATTTACGCCCGGTGACGAAACCTCTTGGATGTAATTACCCTCGATTGCGTCATCTAGCGCCGTTAATCCTTCAAGCGCCTTGCTCACCCGCGCACACTCATCAAGGATCACTCCCCGGCGCGCTCCTCCGCTCTCACCAGCAGCTTCTGAAGACTTCCAAATAAATACTCGCAGTACTCGTCCCGAGCGATACGGCGCTTCCAAGTCGTAAAGCTTAAACCCTTCCGCCTCTACGATCGGACGGACGATATCTTCAATTCTAGTCCGATACGGAGCAGCGGCTTCGTCCGTTCCGCTATCAGAATCACTTTCATTTGCATGCCCGTCGTCACTACTGCCATCATCGTAACCAGGCTCATCAAAGCCGGACGCGTCAACGCTCTCGACGTTTTCGTCGATCATTTCCGTGTCGATTTCATTTGCCGAGTTAATCATCAACAACAAGCAAGCCACAAAAAAGCAAAGAACCAATAGAAAGCAAAAAAATAGCGTATCCTCCGTTCTAGGTGCCAAAAGACGCACCTAAACCGAGAACAAACCAGACTCACCGCTAACTAGGGAAAGCAAAATAACCTGAAAAACCTGCCGCCACGATGCCCTAAACCGGGCGATTTTTCAAGACAGGGGGTTAAAACGACTTAGGAGACCCTTGGTCTCGAAGAATAAAAGCCCTGGTGGCGGAAAATTTGGCGCATCCACTCGTTCCACCTCAATAAATGCGGGGACTACTACATGAGAGCCTTGGACTATGAATCTCCTGGCTGATAATCTGCGTGGCTCTCGTTCTTCGAGATGTTTAGCGTAAGAACCTACTGTGTATGTTTGAAACCCTACCTAGCGAGCGGCTCGACCGTGGTTCCAATGAGGCTCCGCTTGAGTCAATTCACGGGATCTATTTTCGCGATCTTGCAGCCCATCCGCTCTTGACACCGAGAGCTGAATTTGAACTCGCTTGCGTCGTTCGTAACGCGATCCTCACCGAGGTCGCGGAGATGTGTAAGTATCCGGAGGTGGTTAATGCTTTCTTAACCCGAAACATCGCTGTGATAGACAAAAAGATGGAGCTTCTCGCCGCTGTCAAACTTCATCACATTGAACTCTCGCCGGACTTTGCGATACAGGAGCACGCAGTGTCGGAATTGACAGGACGCCTCTCACAAGAATTATTCGATCAGCTGAGCGGGGCCGATTTCGCTGATCCCACAATCAAACTTCTTCGTGAAACGTTCGCTGAGCTTGCCAACTCAAATTCGATAAACCCAATCTACCGCCAACAACTCGCAACCTCCTACAAACTAATTAAGGGAATACGCTCCCAAGCAGTGCCCGCTCGCACAAAACTCGCCAATTGTAATCTGCGTTTAGTCGTAAGCTTGGCAAAGCAATTCGTCGGCCAAGGTGTGGCACTGGAAGATCTCATCGGGGCTGGCAATATAGGATTATTACGCGGGATCGACGGGTTTAATCCACACAAAGGTTTTAAACTTTCGACTTACGCCACAAATTGGATCATACAAGCGATAAAACGAGAGATTGAAAATACCGCAGAAACCATCAGAGTTCCGCCGCATGTACGAGAGATCCTTAATCAGTATCGGCAGATCATAGATGTGGTTAAGTATTCTGGGAGCCCAGAACCGAGCGCTGAGGAGTTCGCTCACCTACTCGGCGCATCAGTCCAAACGATCCAGGCGTTGCGACCGTATGTGAATAAAGAGTCCTGCTCGGACCTAGAATCCCATGCGATGATATCCGATGACCGCCTAGCGTCGATCGATCAGTCCCTAATTACCCGGGAAGCTGAACGACTCCATGACTATCTTAGTCGAGCAATGGTGGAAGTTGTCGGCACGATTAAGGCAAGTTTGCTCAATGAGCGCACGATTGATCCGAACAGAGCGACTCACCCCTGCTTGCCAACAAGGCAGAGGAATTTTCAAGAGATCGGAGAGGAACTCAATCTTTCACGACAACGCGTGCTACAGGTCCACGGGCAACTCCTCGTCATCGCTCGCAATCTGATCTGTCTTTCGCGTTTCACCATTGATACAATTCACGATGCCACTATTCGAGCTCAACTTAGTTCAGCCCAACATGATTTTATTACAAGATTAATGACCACACTCCCGGAGATAGCAGTTTCGAATTCGACAGTGGCTCCCAGATCTAAAGAGGAAACAACGCAGCAACTCTCGTTTAGAGAACGAAACGCGTGCTTGGCGGCGGTGGTATCGATGCTGTTGATTCAAAAACTCGATGCATCAGATCGGGCTGCGCTTTTGGCGACTTCGCTTTCGGAAGACGCAAGCGCCGCCCTCGCACTTGTCACGGGAAGTGACCCAGCATCGGATAGTTCCTCTATCATAGCGGCCATTGTAAAGCTTAAACCGAATCGACAAAGAGAAGATCGTGATAAGCTCGCGCGCGGCACGATTCAATCGGCGCTTCGAAAGCTTAGGCCGTTGCTCGAACCCTTCATTCCCGCTTGATCCAACCCCGCTCTCCGAACAAACCGCTCGTCTCAAGCCAGACGATCCGTGTGATAAAAAAGATCTGCATTAACAACATGTTAGATAACTTTAGCACTGTTCATTTTAGAGGACTCTGATATAGACCGCCGCTACGAGACCAGCAGCCCCCTGAAAAGAACCTGTTTTAGAGAGGCTCTTAGACTAAGTTTAAACCTCCTGATAATCTAGTCGGCTGGAACCTTCACGAACCTACTTCGCTTACTAATATGCACGACTCCGCTACTCGCACACATCGCCATCCTCAAGCGCCGCGCCGCGATGGCCCCGATCTGTTGTATCTTCTTGACGTTAGAAGGCACGATCTCTTGACCCCTACTTCTGAGAGAGAGCTCGCCCGTACCGTTCGAAGCGCTATCCTCACGGAAGTCGAAGAGATGTGTCGATATTCTGAGGTAGTGCAAGCGTTGATAGCGAGAAAGGTAGCCACAGCGGAGGAGAAATCTGCGCTAGTATCCGCTTTAGCATCGGCGAATGCGGACGGTGCGACAGACACCGGACGAATATCCCGACACATCTACGATCGCCTAGGTGGATTAGATTGCGCAGGCATGACTCTCAGAATCTTAAGGGAAAGGTTTGCTGAACTTGTATCGTCTAGCTCCGCCAACACGTCGTATCATCAACAGCTCACAACTTCGACCAAGTTTATCGATCAGACACGCTCCCAAGCAGAGCCCTCTCGTGCAAAGCTCGCCAGCTGTAATTTGCGGCTCGTGCTAAGCATCGCTCGCGAATTTATGGGACTCGGAGTCTTGTTTGAAGATCTCGTCGGGGCAGGAAATCTTGGACTATTGCGCGGGATTGACGGATTCAACCCGGAGAAAGGATATCGTCTGAGTACTTACGTCACGAATTGGATCAAACAAGGAATTAGCCGAGAGATTCAAAATAACGCAGACATCATTAGATTGCCGGTCCATGTCCATTCGGCCGTGGATCACTATCGAGTGGTGGTAGCGGAACTCACTTCAGCTAACGAACGCGATCCAAGCCCAGAGGAGATCGCGGAGGCTCTAAGTCTATCGATCAAAGGTTTCGAGATCTTACGCATTCATTCAGATGCTCGACAATCAGGACTAACGGAAGTTACTCCGTATATGAGAGATACTCGGTCAACTCCCGCAGATAAGTCCGTTATCAAACAAGGCGCTGAGGCGATGCACGAATACCTTAATCGAGTACTCCCGGCCGTTCTTGAGACCAAGACCGCACAGGTGTTCATGGAACGAACCGTCGATCCAACCAGAGAGTCAAGGTGCCATCTACCAACGAAGGTCAGGACTAATGAGGCGATCGGTCAAAGCTTAAGGCTGTCGCGGGAGCGAGTGCGGCAACTTAACCTGACAGGCGTTAGTGTAGCGCGCGATCTTATTTACCTCCGCAAATTCTCCGTCGGTGAGATAAACGCGGCGGTGTCACGAGCTAAACTTACGACCGCCCAATCAGAGCTACTTGATAAAGTAATCGCCACATTTAACGGAGATGCAGGCTTCAGCGATGCCGGCTCGACCAAAGTGGAGGATAACGATTTGTCTCAACAACTTTCCGTACGCAAACGAGCTGAAACCCTACAGGCGTTAGTATCGATGTTAATGATTCAGCGGCTCAATGAGTTCAGGCGCGCAGCTGTACTTAAAGACTCTCTACCACCAAATCTGGCAAAAGCTCTGACGCTCGTCACCGGCGAAGACGAGCCGCGTGCTACCTCGATCATTCTGCGTGAGATAAACGCTCCGATCAAAGATCGAAAATTCAAACCTGAAGCCTCTCTCCGGGAGACGATCCAATCGGCGCTTCGCAGACTACGCCCTGCGTTGGAAAGCTTTGACTTTGAGTAAGGTATTCTCACCAAATAATTCTACATTCACAGCTGTGACAGCTCTATCCATCTTCGCCTTAACGCTTCCAGCCTGCGAACGACAACCGAGCAACGCGAAGCAATCCAGCACAGAAAATTTCGTCGATAACGATAAGACGACTAACGTGAAGCTAAACAACGTAGATCGCTGGAACCAAGTACGTAATCTAAGCCCTGAGGGAGAGCTGCTAACACCAGAGCTTAACGCCCGCATCAAAACCCTCGCGTCTCACGATAATATTACGACTCGAAAAATTCTTTCCGGCGATGACACTCTCTCCGCCGAAGTTTTGGATTCCCTGCTCGCTATCAATCAAGCATATATAGCTAAGCTAAATGAGTTAAAGCCAAGCGCGTTAGACATGCTGCGCAAACGCAGCGTTGATAACGAAATGTTCACCAAGGTAATCGATGACGACGTCGAAGCGTTATTATCGGACGATGCTTACAAATCAGCCTTAACATTAGCGTTCGGAAAGAAGGATATTGACTGCAAGGAGGTCTCAACGACACTTCTTCTCTGCGCGCTACTGCGCTTGGAGCAGGTGCAATTACAAGCACCGCGAGTCCAGTTAAAGTTCGTTTCCGGGCTCTGTTTTGACCCTGCCTATGTGCCGAACGGAATCGGACACAATTGGGTCGAGTTTGACGGAAACGTTCTAGATTGGGCGATTCGCAACGAGTCGCAGATGACAAAACTGCCCGCCGATACTGCGCTATACGTCCCGATCGTATGGTCTGAGATTACGTACTTTCCAGCCACGCAGAGAGCTGAAGTTACCACGTGGACGATGCCGCTTCCGTAGCCCTCCGCATAACAGCAAGAGTGCTTCATCTGAGCCCTCGTCTCGGGCACCAATTAATTGCGACTGATTCGATACGTAGACGTTAACTTTTCCGTAGCTCGTCGCACCGTTACCGCGTGATACGCCGCTCTACACAGCACTCCCGCAAACGCTGTCAGCCACAAAACAGCGACACCGGAAATCCAGAACGGAACTATCGCGTTGAATAGATTATAGGCGAACACAGTTAATGCCCCTAACAGCAGCAGCAAGAGCGGCACGCTACGAGTTGGAAACAAAAAAATTCCGATACCGGCAACCACGATGCATCCAACTAATACGGTGAACAGCTCGGCCCGAAGCGACATTCGCTCAATCCAACTGCGCTCCAGTAAATTTGCAACGATCGTTGCGTTTAGCTCGACCGGAAACATCGTGTCGCCCAAGCCAATTGGAACCGCTAATTCATCACGCAAAATCTGCCCCCGTTGGCGCACCACGCCGTGAAATCCAAACACGATAATTTTATCGTGAAATAAGCGCGCTGAATCTTCAGCACTCGAAGCGATCGCTGAGTGCAGCGACACGCGCTCAACCGTGCCTTTCTCACCGTAGAAATTAATCAAGGCGTTACTGCTTGGCGCAGCGCTGTTCGTTAGGAAACTTAAACCCGCGAACTCCTGCAGCGGCGCGACAAAGGGGCTTACACTCTGCTCAGGAAACGATAACTTAGTCACAACTCCGTGCATGCTCGTAACTGCGCTGCTGGTTGAATCCCATTCAAAGCTAGGAACCGTTGCTAGAATTTCGCGAAACGCCAAAAGTGATTGATCGTCTGCACTCTGCGCGTATAACGCCCGATCGATAAGCACTAGTCTAGGGCCACTAGCAACGAGTCGTTGCAACGCTGCGGTAATATTATGCACCGGAAACCGCCAGCGCGGGGAGGCCTTAAGCTCGGCATAACTTTCATCATCGACCGCAAGAATTACTACCGGAGCCACCACTTTACGTGGACCACGGTAGTTAAAAAACTGCTGAAGCGTCCATATATCAAGTGACTTTCCCGCCGAGGAGCTCCAAAGAAGAGCCCCACCTAGTCCGATCAAAGCGGTAAGCACGAACCGCAACAACGGATTCATAATGTTTCGCACGTTGTAATTTTGCCCGGTTGGCATCGTCTCAATTAAACCCTAAACAATTTTGAGATTAAGCTGCGAATGAGCCCTGCGTGATCGCCGTGATTCAAACTTCTGCCCACCTCGCTTAATCGCTGCGCAACCTCGCCCATATTTGCGTACCGATTTTTGGGCTGCTTCTCCATACAAATTTTTATCATCCGCTCGACGGCAGCTGGCACCTCTGGGGAAAGCTCTCTAACGGAAGGGACTTTGCTCGCCAAATGTGACGCAGTAACGTTAAATAATACCTCATCGTTAAACGGCAAACGTCCGGTGAGAACCTCAAACGCTAAAACCCCGAAGGCATAGATATCAGCGCTAAATGTAAGCTTTTCGCCCTGAATCTGCTCAGGCGCCATGTAAAAAGTCGTTCCAACCATCGTATCAGCCTGGCTACTATCCGCTAACTGCGCGATTCCGAAATCAAAAAGCTTAATACGCTTTTCGCAACCCGAAGGTGCGACGACCTTGACGTTACCCGGCTTGAGATCGCAAAAGATTACACCGCGCGCATGAATATCACCGAGGGCCCTTGCGAGCTCTGAGAGAATTGCCACTCCGCTAGCGCATGCCTGCTGCGACGATTGCGAACTCCACTCAGCGGATTTAATTTCATCGGCTAGTACACGCCCTTCCAAAACTTCCATCGTAAAACTAGGCCCATTTTCATCGATGCCTGATACCTCCGTAACATCAAAAAATTCTCCGCACTGAACCACACCAGGCAATCCTTGTAGCTTTTTTAAAATCTCAAACTCTTGCTTAAATCGAGCGAGGCGCCGCTCTTGGGCAGCACTACTCGCCTTTTCATCATGCTTTAGAACTTTTAGCGCCACTACTTTTTGCTGCTGCGCATCATGCGCGCGAAACACTGAGGCCATGCCGCCCTCGCCTAGCAATCCTTCAACAGCGAACCGCTGTTTACCGGTCTCTTTACTATGCGAAGAACTATTGAGCGTCATGTTAACTGCCAGTGTAAGCCTACGCGGAAATTAACTACGGAGTCAGTGAAGCTAAAAGGTGATTAACCACCACGTAACCACCCGCTCCAACTAGTGCTACCACTAGCATCACCGCTGTGGGAACGAGGTATTTGTGGGTGGCCGAGTACACCGCAAAGCGCCCGGAGGCGCTTATACCCATTCGAGCGTTCATCTGCGTTGCGACTTTGCCGTGAACACCCGCATTTAGCTCTAGAAATCCCGCGATTTGCTCCCCTGTTTGAAACCTCTTTGAGCGATCCTTTGCGCACATCATCTCAACGAAACCTTGAAACCATACAGGCACATCGAGGTTCGGAGCTACGTCGCGAACGATCGGAATTGAATCAGAGAGATGCTTCTGTACAAGCTCCATCCATTGCTCAGCCTTAAACGGCAACGACCCTGTGGCGATTTCAAACGCTACGATCCCCAGCGAGTATAGATCAGCACGATGATCCACACGCTCAGCGGTTATCTGCTCAGGAGACATGTAATTCGGACTTCCGATCGCTTCGTTCGTGCGAGTCAACTGTTCAGCGGAGTCGATAATGCGAGCTACACCGAAGTCGGTAATCTTAACTTCGTTATTTGAAGCGATCAGAATATTCGCAGGCTTAATGTCGCGGTGCACTATTCCGTTTCTATGTGCATAGCCAAGCCCCGCTGCGACTTCGTGTAAGATTCGTGGGATCTCATCAAACGATAATCCATGCGGCTGAGCTGCCTTGATTTTAGCTTCAAGATTTTCCCCTTCAACGTACTCCATCGTTAAGTAATGAAGCGTCTCGCCAGTGTCGGTATCTTGGGTGAGGCCTAAGTCAAAGATTCGTACAATATTTTGGATGCGATAGTCGGCGGGTCAATAAAACTTCTCTGCGAAAACGCGCCAACGTCGTGGAGTTGGAAGCGAAGCGTGGATACAGAACTTTCAGCGCCACGATTTCGCCATCGAGAGTTAAGTCTTTAGCCTTGAGCACGACCCCCATTCCGCCGCGCCCGAGCACGTCTAATACTTCGTAGCGACTAGCGATTCGTCGCCCTGCAACGAGATAAGAAAGTGGTAATTTGCGCCGGCTGCGAGACTCGCTCATCGCCTTTGCTGTCGGCAGCTTTGCGAGTTTCCTTTAGCCCTGGGATCGCGAGGCGCTGCCTCGCTGCCTTACGCCTACTTTGCGGCAACGCTCTTTAACGCGTCACAGATTAGCGAACTCTGCTTACACGAGGTGGATAAATTTGAAACGGCAAAGGGGTTGTTTAGACTGCGAGGCCCTGGGACCGCGGAGCGTTGCTCCGCAGTCTGGCGTGGTACTTTGCGTCAACTCTTTTAAGAACAAGATCATTGTTTAATCTGGCTGTGTGATTTTTGGATAAATTCGCAACAGCAAAGCGGTTGTTTAGACTG
>JBGSNS010000185.1:0-1946 GCA_041739515.1 Bdellovibrionota bacterium | reverse complement strand
CTCTGGGAAATAAACATCTTTGGTTTTCTGGCGAAATCTTGGTCTCCAGCTTAAAATGCCCTCATGATAGCCAAAGGATATCGCAGCAGTGTCACACCCAGTGTCACACCTTTTATCGTCGCTACTCATTCATCCTGCCCGAGAACACACTCACGCATTGGCTTTAGGCAGGCGGGAATCAAGATGTTTATTATCTCCATCATCATTCTTTTTTTAGGAAACTTCGTCATGGCCGACTATAACAAACCAACCGATGCAGAACTTCGTCAGAAACTTTCCCCGGAACAGTACGCGGTGACTCAAAGTTGCAGCACCGAGCCTCCGTTTAGAAACAAATACTGGGACCATAAAGAGCCAGGAATTTACGTCGACGTAGTAACGGGAGAACCCTTGTTTAGCTCCGTTGATAAGTTCGACTCAGGTTCCGGTTGGCCAAGTTTTACCAAACCTATCGACGAGGATGTAGTTGCCGAACATAAAGATGATTCGCTGGGAATGGTGCGCACCGAAGTAAAGTCAAAACATGGAGCTTCTCACCTTGGGCACGTTTTTCCAGACGGGCCAGGCCCCAATGGACTCCGGTATTGTATTAATTCGGCGTCGCTAAAATTCATACCGGTCGCTGAATTAGTCGCAAACGGCTACGGACGTTTTTTAAAGCAGTTTGAAGCCGCTGGCGATGTCCAATCCAACGCGGTGCAGTCGACGAAAACCCAAGAGGCTATCTTAGCTGGTGGATGTTTTTGGGGACTTGAGGAACTGATCCGAAAGCAGCCTGGTGTAATCGACGTCGTCGCTGGATATACCGGCGGCAGCGTTCCGAACCCTACGTATGAGACGATGCACGACGGAAAGAGCGGGCATGCGGAATCGATCAAAATCACGTTCGACTCCACCAAAACCTCGTACGAAGTGTTACTTCGTTTCTTCTTCAAAATTCACGATCCAACGACGGTTAATCGCCAAGGAAACGATCGCGGTAGTCAGTATCGATCCGCGATTTTCTTTATGACTCCCGAGCAAAAAACGACAGCGGAGAAAGTGAAGGGCGAAGTTGATGCATCGAGGAAATGGTCAGCACCGATAGTAACTGAGATTACGGCCGCGAGCACTTTCTATCGTGCGGAGGACTACCATCAGGATTATCTACAGAAAAATCCGGGTGGATACACGTGTCATTATGTGAGGGACTAATTCTAATACCAACTCATTCGAACGCTTGAGAAACACAGTACTTGCGATCTAGATATCCTCTCGCACCATCAAGCATCCCTAGCTCTTCGATTCTATTCTCGATCGCTTTTGCCAAACGGAAGTGTTTAGATTTTAGTTCTTCATCTAGAAGTTCTTCGTGACCAAATAATTTACCTAACGCAGCATGACACGCCCAGTTAACCCCGTAACCGAGTTGACCAAAACGATCCGCGGTATCGCTGGCACCTTGAAACGCCTCTACCGCTCGGGAGTAATCGTGGCATTTTACAAGTTGCAGGCCACGTTCCAGGAGAAGCTCCGCTAAGCCCATTGAAGATCTAAGCTTTGGAAAATCCTTAATAAGAAAACTCGGGCGAATCAATTGTTCAAGAGCTCCGAATTCCATGTTTGTCAAACGCCTAGCTCTCGCACCAACAAGCTCCACTCTCAAAAGCAGCTCAGCGGTCCAAGGACTGCGGTCTCGCGATAAATCATCGGACAAGGCCGTAGCAAGTACTTCAATTCTCTGGTCCGAAACGGTGTCAACGTTTAGCTCAATTTCACTTACAGCGATCGGCATCGCCTCACGCAAGCGCAGCTGATTTAATCGCGACTCGATTCGCTGAACGCGCAAAGTTTCTGCGATTTGACCTGCAATGGGAAGCGTTTCTTGAGAGCTAACCAATTGCAATCCAGCAATTTTAAGCTGTCCTCGTGCGGTGTAAGGGTCACCATCAAAATTCGCTAGACTC
>JBGSNS010000130.1:0-6196 GCA_041739515.1 Bdellovibrionota bacterium | reverse complement strand
GAGTCTGTAACAGAAAGTGTGTAAGACGAACAAAGATGCGCCACAGGGCGGGATGTTTTTACACTGGAGCTCGCGGAGAACTCAGTAGATAACCCGTTGATTTGGCTCCGTGTTCTCCACGGGCTCCTGTGTAAATATTAGAAGAGTCGGAGAGTCTGTAACAGTAAGTGTGTAAGACGAACAAAGATGCGCCACAGGGCGGGATGTTTTTACACTGGAGCTCGCGGAGAACTCAGTAGATAAGCCGTTGATTTGGCTCCGTGTTCTCCACGGGCTCCTGTGTAAATATTAGAAGAGTCGGACGCATGACGTAATATCGCTTCCACGAATTATGTTACATTCCCTCCCATCCCCCTTTTGGACACCCAAATAGCATCTCTTTCTTGTTCCTTGGATGTTCTCTTGGTGTTTTCTGTGTTTTTTCTTTCTTGGACAACCAAAGATTTATGATCATCTCTTGAGCCCCAGTGAATTTTAGGAGAGCTGCTAGCTTAAGATCGAAACCTTCTGTATGCTTCCGCTTAGATTTTTTGGAGCCGTTCACTATGTCAAATGCAGCCTCTAATAAGGGTAAGAAAACGATTCCGGAAAGCTTTCTGCACCAAATATCGGTGCTAAGGGCGCTTGTGAAGGGACAAGCGAACGGGGCATTGAGCATGGACATCGATACCATAGCCGAGACTTCTGGGATGTCGGACGATAAAGAGACTCTTAGATATCTCTACATCCTAGAAGGACAGAAGCTCGTGAGCCCATTTCCAGGCGGTGATTTTACCTCTCGCAACTGGCAAATTACTCCAGAAGGCGCTCGTGCACTAAAGACTGCTGAGCGTAGCGATATGATGATGGCAGACGAGAGCATCTAAAGCGACGCTTCTTCTTCTTCTCTTTCCCCCTTTTTCTTGGACGTGGAACAAACCCGGAGCCTTGAGACCGGAGCCTTGAGAGAGGATTCGGGTTTATTCAACGTCCAAGGGGAGAGATCGGTTTATTCGCCGAGTTGCTGTTCGACTAGTCTAGTATATTCAGATTCGAGTTCTTGATGTTGCATCGTCAGACCGTTAAGCCTTTCGTTTACGGTTTGGGCCTCTCCAAGGAGATCTCGTAATCTTGAACCTGCATCGGTGACGGCGTTGCTCAAACTTTGCAATACTTCCTTCTGCGGCGCAGTCATAGCAACCTCTGTTAGCATGCTATCAAGAGATTTTAACGATTCCGCCAATTTATGTTCGAGCTCAACCGCGGCGCTTTCAATAGCATCGTAGTTGGCCAACAGTTCTTGGACTTTGAGTAAATCCTCTTCCTTGGCAGCCTTGGTTTCCTGTTGTTCCTGCTCTTTAGCCTCAACACCTTTCTGCGCAGCCTCAAGCTTGCCCTCAATCTGTTTAAGCTTCTCTCGTTCCTGTTCCGCCTGCTCCACGAAGGCAGATACTTTAGACTTCAAGTCCTCAAATGCGGCGAGCGAAAAGAGAGCATCCTTTTTACTAGTTAACGACTCTATCTGCTTATCGTGACTCGTGATTTCCGCAATCAATCCATCTTGTTCGCTGGAGTCCGTTCCCTGCGCCTTGCCCTTCAGCCAGACAAAGCCTCCGCCTAAGATGCCGGCGGAAATAACAAGTCCAATTATGAAGTATACAAACATACGGATGTCGCTAACTCTTACCGTGGAATAGACGATTTGAGAACTCGAAATGACGGGTTTCGAGCTGTCCCAGATATTAATGCGGTATATCGATGTTGGATGTCCTCAGCTGCCTCTCGATGTTGTTGGATGTCCTTATCCGACGGGGTCTCATTGGCAAGGGGGTTAGGCTCGTCACTCGCACTCGCGGAGAGGTCGCCCTGAGCGAACGCCTGAAGTAATGGGCCATATTGGGCTACCCCGGTTCCAATGAGTTGAAAATCCACATTGCCAACCAAAGCCATCTCATGTCGAGAGCCTCTGTTAACTCTTCGCTGGGCGAATCTTGCGGAGCTGGCTCTCACAATCGAACTGGAAAGCTCGGAAAAGAGAACCTCCGTCTGCTCGCTCCCGATTTTTACATGACCACTGATGGCTCCGTCGCTGAAAGCCGGAATCATAATCACCTTAGCTTGGTTTCCAAATCCCAGCTTCGAAGTTGATAAAGTGGGGTGATCTATATCTGAACCCGTGAACGAGGCGGTCACAAACTCTAAGGAATTGGCCTGACTCTCATTCTTCGATTCGTCGCTTGCGTTCAAAAACTTGGCGGTGCCGTTAAAGGAAATTCGTCCGCCGGAAAAACCAAATCCCACCAATTGCGGAACTTCAGTTACAAGAAAACCACAATTTTTGACTACGATATCGGTAGATGAAACTTCCGCCTCGCAGTTCTCGCCGAAAATTCGAGTTGTCAGCGCTACTCGTGGTGAGAATACTCCAACGACGGCAACCTTCAAAAACTCTGCGGATACACCGATCGCTTTAAATCTAAGATTGCAAGGACCTGTAGCAACTGAAGTTAAGCCGAACTTAGGATTCGAACAGGAGAGCGCAATACCCTGCGAAGCTGCCATTCGCTCAAGGGTGCTCCAAAGCAGTCCGTCTAGTCGAGCTCGTGGCACCAGCGCGACACCGATCACGATACCAATTAGAGCGAGGATGAAAATTTTTTTTATTTTCGGAAAACGGCTCACGGCACCTATTCACTTATGATTTTTGTCGAATTGTATTAAGTTCGAGATCAACCTCCAATCGGTCTCCTCGACGTGGTTTCTGAATTTCAAGTTTTGAGATCAGCAGCGATCGCTCACCGCGCGTCACCGATCTTAAAAACTCGACGAATCCGGCAGCATTAGTCGTTTGGAATCGAACAAGAAACGGCTGCTGTTCAAAGGATTTCCCAAATGCCTTCGGAGTTCCTTCTCGAATATCGAAGCCAGGAGCCACGCCGGGTTGCTGACGAACCAAATTCTCAATGTAGGAGAGAGCGCCTTCCTTAAATTCGATTTCTTTGAATCGCTTCTCAAGCTGCTCTCGGCGGGCACCCAGTCTAGAGTAACGCTCTACGACAGCGGGAGCAGCAGTGGCATGTCGATGTAATTCCGCTAAGCGGTCGGCCTGATGCGTATAAACATCGCGTATCGGGGTGTACGCTTGATTCAGACCGACGACCATAAGAACCAGGGCACCAGCAACTACCATTCCCTGTTCTCGCTGGGATAGTGCGTAAAACCATGCCACCCCTTTTCTGGTGAGTTCAATGATCTGTGAGTTGCCGGAGGCGAAGTCACCAAATTGTCCGACTGCGTTTTGATTCACCACATCGGATGGTTGCCTCGAAGCTTGTCGATCTATGCTCTCAGTTTTGGTTACATCCGCAGAGTGAATAGCGGAGCGAGAATCTGAAGATTCTATGTTGTTGATTTCTCCTGACGACCCCGCCACCAGGTTTTTTGTTTTGCCAGTTTTTCGAAAGCTCTGACCGAATTTGGAATTCGCGAACTTAGAAAATATCGAAGAAAATTTAAGTTTATTCACGCGATTGAACCTCGAAAGTAAAGCCGCGGGCGCCACTTCCCGCTCCAGAACAACTCTGCGAGGAGCCCTTCTTAGGTTTTCCAAACATCTTGACCTTAGTAAGAGCTGTCTCAATTTGCTCAATAACACGGTAGCTAGGAGCGCAGCCGCGGATTTCAATTCGGTTGCCGCGAATGGCGACACGATCGACCGTGGTGTCGGGAAGCTGAGGAAAGTGCCTCGTTAGCTCCGCATACATTTCCAACGGAGAACTGTTATCGCTCGTTCCGATGTCCTTTAGATCGAGCTCCATCTTAGCTGCTTCCTCCGATAGCGCTGAGAGTTCTCTGCCTGGTTCGGCGACGATTTGAGGAGCCACTGCGCGGACCGCATTTCCAATACTGTTTTCGAGATACGAAATCTCTTGAGCTTGGAATAAAAATAACCCCAAGCCGCAAACCGCCGCACACCCGACGGTTAGCAATAACGGTCTGATTAATCGTCTCCCTGCCCGCTTAACCTCGGTCATAGGAGGACGATACGAGAACTCGCCTCGACGAAAGTTAATCGGATCAGAGCCCGGAATTCGTCTGTGTGATCCGCCTTGCTGACGAGCCCCATCGGATAGACAACATAACGCGCCCAACACAGCGCTAGCGTTCTCCGCGGTGATTTTAAGATTTGGGAGGAGATCTCCTATAGGAATAACGGCCAGCGCAATTCCATCTTTGCGTTGAAGAGTCGGAATATCTCCGAGTCTGGCGTCGTCGTTCTCAGGGTCGGGAAGCATGACGATAAATCCAGTGGTGATATTAGTTGAAAATCGACGAGAAATACTTCCCAATTCAAGAAGGATTGCTGACGCTAGGCTAGCCCGATCTGGTTCCCCCGGGTTTTCACTATCGGTGTGCGCCGGACGCAAAATCGCTGCCCGTAAGGTTTGATAATGAATTATCCGATTCTCGATAACAAACAAAATATCTACTTCGGTAGGGGTGCGCGGGATGGTAACGAAAAACGAATCACAACCTTGGTTTTCTCCGAATAGTTCCGCATGTTGAGTAAGCTTTTGAGCGATAATTGCTTCAGCAACCGGAACCAATAACGAGCTTCGCGTGGTTACTACGTTAGGATCGATACCCAGCGAGGACAGAGAGGCAAGCGCCTCTTTAATGGAATCCTTAGGAACCAATTGAAGCTCGAAATGATGTTCTGTTCCGAAAGCTTTGGATCTTCCAGCTTTAGCAGAGCCGGCATTCCCGTCAGAGTGATTCGCGATCATGCCTACGGCGAAATCCGTAGCTGGAAACGGGAGGAGATCTTCAAGCTCCTGTGGAAGTAGCGCAGCTACCCGTTTCTTATCCGCGAATGGCAGCGTTACTCGCAATTCTAAGATCTCGGAAGGCGCGATGATTGCAGTTGATCCATCGGCTGTTAATAGTGATTCCCTGAAGTCACCGTCAAGATTTTCTGGGGTAAGAAGGAATGAGGAGACGCATCGAGCTGATGAAGTGAAGCTATGACTCGATTTCGCGTAGGCTGAATCGTTCGCTCCAGAATTCAATGGTAGAATTGGAGACGTCTCGATGATGGCGCCGGTGGGCGGGGAAGCAGAAAGATCTAAACCAATGAGGCGCGCCATAGAGGTTTAAATGTATCTCGCGAGATCTCTTCAGACAAGCTGGTAGCTGGTATCTCTGGTCTTAGCCTAAATTCACTTGGCAATCGCGACAGCCGTTGAATACGATGCGATCCTTCCGGATTTCGAGCGGATCGAGATAGAAAATCGAATCAGTGCTGGGACTCCTGTATTGGTGCTCGCCGACCAGTTATTCGTCCATCTACCCTGATTTTCATCGTAAAACTCGAATGAGGCATCGACCAAATCATGACTAACCGGGAATATCATTTCTTGCGAATATGCTTTGGAGTATGGCAGCAGGTACGGCAGCTCTGAGCGTATTAGCGAAAGGGAATCCGCAGGGCGATTCTCGGAAGGCGGAGTAGGCACCACCCGATAAGACAGTTGCACGACCCCGGAATGTCTCCCGCCATCAGGGAGATATTGACCCCCCTCAAGAGCTAAAAAAGTTACGGCAACTTTGACCCCGCTTGAGTTATTCTCTACCAGAAACGAATCCTGTGGGCCAAACTTAGTTAATTTGTCGTTCGACGGCGGCATTAGCTGCATAGAATTCGTTGCAAGTTGCAATTCTTTGACGAGCCGAGTGACAATTGCCTGTCCGACAAGCTCAAGATCCTGACGCTCTGTCAACAACTTACGACTCTCCGCCACGTTTCGCAGCGCTCCCCATCCGATCGATAACATTAGTCCCATGATGCCAAGTGCTAGCACCACCTCGATCAGCGTAAATGCCCCATGATGCTTAGTAGTAGCTCTTTGGAGCATTAAATCACCGGAACGAAATAATTGGTCGTAGTTTGATCCGCCGAACTCTCGCCCCATCTACCGACTACGGTGACTTTTCTCATAACATCCCCCTCGATTCCTGGAATTTTCCACGATATTATCGAATACGTGAATGTGAGTGTGGCGTCTTCGTTAGATACTTGAAGGTTTGATCCAGTATCTTTCGCCACTCTTGAGTATACCTCTTTAAACGTTCCAGAAACTTCAATTTCATCGGTGCTCGAAATCCCTGTCTCAAGCGGTGCGAGAAGTTCGCGAGTCAGAAGAATCGCGCGTTCCTG
>JBGSNS010000093.1:0-41080 GCA_041739515.1 Bdellovibrionota bacterium | reverse complement strand
GTTTCCCAAAAGACCGTTCCATCTGCCGGATCATACGCCTTCCAAAGTGCAAAATCCTGCGCGTTATCCTTGTCGTATTCATCCGCTGTTGAGAGTCTGCCGTCGGCGTTAGCTCTAAGTTTTGATGGATCAAGATTGATTAACTCGCCGTAGTTTGGACATGAAGCGACCTTGAAATAAACGTCTCCGCTGGCTGCCTTGTATGCATTCCCACTGGCGAGCAGCAATTGAATCAATTCAACCATTTCAGCGATATGATCAGTTGCTTTTGGAGTTATATCCGGACGTTTTATTCCGAGGGTTTTAAGATCTTCGAAGTAAGCATCCGCATAGAATTGTGTAAAATCTTTTAGCGTTTTTCCGCTGTCAGGCAGCTTCTTAATTATCTTGTCATCTATATCTGTTATGTTTACTACGCTAGTAACATTGAGCTTAAGCGCACGTAAGGTCCGCACCAGAATATCGTTCACCATCGCAGCGCGCAGATTTCCTATATGCACAAAATCCCAAACAGTTGGTCCGCAGAAATAGACCCCCACTCTGTCTTTGTGTAACGGAGTAAACGGCTCAATTTTCTTCGTTAGGGAATTAAATAGCTTCATCGCAAATCATCCAAACTTTCTAGGTTCGCTGTTTTCTTCGCGCTAATACTAAAAGAAGTGCTCCGAAAATCACTGATAGTAACGATCCGACTAAAACTCCAACTCGAGCTTCAATCGAAAGCAGAGAGTTTGGCGGATACGCAAGCGCTCCGATAAACAGACTCATCGTAAATCCGATTCCGGTTAAAATGCAGACTCCGTAAAGTTGCTGACCCGATGCCCCAGTTGGCAGGTGGGCATCTTTGGAAATCCAGACCGGAATATGTGCACCAAACCACACTCCAATCTGCTTTCCTACGAAGAGGCCTAACGCAACGCCTAAGGTGACGGGAGCGAATAAAAGTTCTGCCGAGAATCCAGCGAGCGGAATTCCAGCGTTACATAACGCAAAGAACGGAAGGATAAAGAAATTAACGAACGGCATGATTCCGTGCTCGAGGCGCATCATCAGACTGTGTTTATCGCTCGAGGCAGGAACGGTAAAAGCTAACGCTACTCCAGCTACAGTTGCATGAACGCCTGAATTCAAGACACATAACCAGATAAAGAATCCCAATACACATATGACGGTAATTGATTGCTTACCTTTTTTAGCAAGCACTGCTGACAGGCAGATCAATACAGATGCTGCGGCTAACAACACAGCGTTAATACCAGCGGAATAGAATAGAGCGATAATGATAATCGCTCCGAGGTCATCTGCTATCGCTAACGTCGATAAAAATACTCTCAGACTAGGAGGTAGCCCCCTGCCCACCATTCGCAAAACACCAAGAGCAAAAGCGATGTCTGTAGCGGCTGGGATAGCCCAACCACGCATAGCCAAACCACTCTCCGCACTCTCGGAATCAATCATTGAGGCGAATGCAACAAAGACCAATCCTGGAACTAACATTCCTCCTACAGCCGCCGATAATGGAACGGCTAGCTTGGCGCGGGTCGAGAGATGCCCAATTACAAGCTCCTTCTTGACCTCTAATCCGATTAGAAAAAAGAAGATCACCATTAAGCCGTCATTCACCCAATGGTGCAGAGAGAGTCCGAGCGGAAGATGAAGAAACGACTCGTAACCGTCGCTCCATGCGGAATTACTCCAGATAAGGGCTGCGATAGTGCCCAAAACAAGTAAAACCTCAGGGAGGTTAGAAAAAGGACCTTTAGGAGAAACGGTTGTTGTCATACGCTGGTAGTGTATTGGTTATCATCGATAGGTAAAGCGTGAAAGCAAAGCAACAGCTCCCAACTCTTGAAAAAATGCGAAAATTGCTCCCCGTCTCGTCCCCGGACGTCTCGACGAAACTTTGCGGCGAGCAAGACGGATATCTCCGGTTCCTCGAGAAGGAGCTAGAGATTCGGATCTCTCATGCGGCTGGCGGGATAAGCCTTGAGGGTCAAGACTCAGACGTTGCTCTAGGGTTTGATTTACTCTCGCAATTGGCAGGCGTTATCGAGCGCGGCGCTATTATCAGTAAACTAGACGTAGAGCGCTCCCTACAGCAGCTAAAGGGTAACCAGCGCTTTAAAATCGAAGAGCTCTTCAAGGAGCAAATTAAAATCAGTGGCCGTTCGGGCGCGATCGTCCCGAAAACGCCACATCAAAAGCAATACGTAGATACCATTCGTCAACGCGATTTGGTGTTCGGAGTCGGCCCTGCGGGAACGGGGAAAACGTATCTAGCGATGACTATGGCGGTGGCAGCGTTGCTCAATAAAGAAGTGAAGCGAATCGTGCTTTGTCGCCCGGCTGTTGAAGCAGGTGAAAAGCTAGGATTTTTACCGGGCGATATGGCTGAAAAGGTTAATCCTTACTTGCGCCCTTTATACGACGCGCTGCACGACATGGTCGACGAAACAAAAGCTGCTGAGATGCTCGAGAAGGGGCAAATTGAGGTAGCTCCCTTAGCGTTTATGCGTGGGCGCACGTTGGCAGACTCTTTTTGTATCCTCGATGAAGCGCAGAATACCACCGCTGGCCAGATGAAGATGTTTCTGACCAGGTTGGGGCAGCGTTCTAAGTGCGTAGTGACAGGCGATCCAACCCAGATAGATCTTCCGCGTGGACAGCTATCCGGCTTGATAGACGCGTTGCACGTGTTGCGCGGCATTCCGGATATCGGCGTTGTTGAATTCGACGAAACCGACGTTGTGCGTCACCATTTGGTGGCCAAAATCGTGGTTGCTTACAACCGCAGACGGGACGGGCTTGATGACTAGCGCCTAAGTGGGTGGTCCTGCCGCAGCGTTTCGCATACCGGTATTCACATAATGGAATGCATCGTTTCCAACATTAAGATTCTGCCTAAAGCGATTCAATCAAAGTTTATTAAGCGTGTAGATCAAGCTCTTAAGGCTCGCACGTTTACTCGCCTAGGATTTCAAGAGGTAAGCTTATCGTTTGTTCGGGATGCAGCGATCAGAAAGTTAAACCGCGAGTACCGTGGCAAAGACAAAGCGACCGACGTGCTGTCCTTCGCTCACGATGGCGATGATTTGGTGCGCTCGCCATCGATAGGCGACATAGTTATTTCAATCGATACAGCGGCGCGCCAAGCAAAGGAGTTTCAAGTTTCGCTGTTGGATGAGTTATCGAGATTATTTATCCACGGAATGCTGCACTGTGCAGGTTTCGATCATGAGAACGTCTCGCGTGCGAAAGCTGTGAAAATGTTTAGAACTCAAAGTTATCTGCTTGCAAGAGTACGGGGATCTGAGAATGAAACTCGAAAAAACCTAAGCAGGCGGCGCTAAATCCAGTCTTAGCGTGCTAGCAAAACTCTCAATAGCAGTGACCGAAACTGGCTCGTTCTTCTTCATTGAAAGCAAAGCCACCTCAACTGAGGTATCCCCCGCTTTGGAGCGCCAAGCGCTAAGCGCATAGTTCGCACCCTTGTTGGTCAAAAATCTAATCGCGGGGATCTTCCCCGGAAGCGCTGCTACGTCGTAAGCGCGTTGTGGATCGAACGCTGACCCCAGATACGCTTGGGTGAAACGTGCTAACGACGGTTGATACTCGAATCTAGAGTTTTGCCTGGTGATTAGAACCTTTAAAACTCCTTCCGGTGATTCCGGAATCGCTGAAGTATTGGAATCGACCTCAGACACTAATAGCGAAAACTTCGTGTGTTCTGATGGGCTATAGTATTCGTACAGCTTGCCGCCCGATCCAGCGACGCTATTGAGGCGGTCATATCCGGATGGAATTGCGCCCGCTGCGAACGGCTCCGTTGCGTCGATCGAATACGCTGACATGACTGATGTGGTCTTATAGAGAATCCAACCCGGAATAACGCCAAACACGATTACTAAAACTACGTACCAACCGGCCTTTCCCATAAGCGGGGCTTATAGCACTCCTCCTCTTATCTGGGAACGCAATCCCCCCCCCTGGGAACGCGAAGTGCCACTTCGCAGTCTAGTTTGGTACATTGCGGCAACTTTCTTCAAACCATGAACGCTCAGCGTTGAAGCTCGAGTCCGCCTCTGAATAAGCGCGTCGCTGCAAAGGGCTTGAAACGACTGCGAAGTGGCACTTCGCGTTCCCAGACTCCCACAAACTTCGAAGGGGAGGCCGCTAGCTTTCACCAGCGCCCTCCCCTCGTGGATTTATTCTGAACTAGCCCCCGCAGTAGGCATTTTTCAGCGTACTGCTAGGTTTCAGAGAATACTCACCGTTAAGCGGTAACCCCTGAAATCAGACCGACAATCCAAATCGTTGATTTACAATCGGAAATCATGACTGGATCACCTCCTTTAATAGCAGTAGCCGTTAATCAATCACTCTAGAGTTCCTCAGCTACCGCTTCCGTGTGCAAGCAGCCGAAGGCTCCTTCATGTGCGACAATGTTAAGATGATGATCGCTGGAATTTTGCGCAAGATATCGAATAATTTTTTTATGGGTTATCATTTTTTCACCTAAATACTCGATTTTAGATCTTGTATAAAATTGAATAGACTTTGGGTCTATCTAGGCGCTGAAAAATTCGTCTGGGTAGTCTTTTCCCATCCGTTCTGCTACTCCCCTCTCATGGCCATCAACATCGAAGCCTCTGAGCTTCGTGGAAAACTCACCGATATAGAGGAGCGTCTTAAGGCGCTCAGGGGGTTTCTTTGACCTCGAACGTAAAGAACGCAGACTTGCGGAATTAGAAGTAGCTTCACAGGATCCAAATTTTTGGAACGACGCAGCGGGTGCGCGTGTCGTGATGAGTGAGCGTGCGCGCTGCGAGCGAGTTGTTAAGACGTATGCTGCGCTTATTGGATTTAAGTCTGATTGTGAAACAGCGCTTGAGTTACTCGGAAGCGACGAAGACGCAGAATTACTAACTGAGGCCCGCACGGCATTTGAAAAGTTGACCGCATCACTTGAGCGCGAAGAGTTTCTTTGCAAGATGAGCGGTGAGTTCGATCAGAACTCAGCGATCATCGAAATTAATGCCGGAGCCGGTGGAACAGAAGCTCAAGATTGGGCCAACATGTTACTGCGGATGTATACGCGCTGGGCCGAGCGCAAAGGCTTTACCGCCGAGCTCTACGATTTTCAGGGCGGCGAGGTTGCTGGGATCAAGAGCGCTACGCTAGTAATTAGCGGCGAATATGCATACGGGTATCTGCGCTCAGAGCAAGGTGTTCACAGACTAGTTCGCATCTCCCCTTTCGACTCAAACGCGCGCCGTCACACTAGTTTCTGCTCAGTCGGGATAACCCCAGAGTTTGGCGAGGACGCTCCGATTGAAGTGAGCGAAGCTGATATCACGATGGATACGTTTCGCGCCGGTGGAGCCGGCGGACAATACGTTAATAAAACTGATTCGGCTGTACGCTTAACGCATACCCCAACTGGGCTAGTCGTTGCGTGCCAAACCGAGCGCTCGCAGCATAAGAATCGTGCACAAGCGATGAAGATCTTAAAATCCAAGCTCTACGAACTTCAACAAGAGCAACAGGCTGAACGAGTCGATCAGATTCGTGGCGATAGAAAGAAAATTGAATGGGGCAGTCAGATTCGATCTTACGTTATGCAACCGTATCAGCTGGTAAATGACTTACGCACCGATTTTAAAACCTCCGCTATCGATGCTGTCTTGGACGGTGAGCTTGACCCGTTGATCGAGGCGTATTTACTGAGTGGTGAGAATCGAAAGGCGCCGACAAAGGCTGAGTTCTCGCCGGAGGATGGTTAGCACATACCCACGGCCATTTTAATTGGACCGCGGACCGCTGATCCGCACGATCGTATGGTAAAGAGCGATCAATCGGACCATCCTCATACGCCAAGGTTTCGAAGGACAAGCCGGTCCTTGCTCCTTGTAAATCTTGGTCTCTGAGGATTATCAATCGCAAATCTGGTGCTCTTCTCCGTGTCCCCCTAGACTTAGCCCCAAGAATTAGCGCCAAACCCAGATTTTTACGGGATTTAATATGCTCTGCACCGCTACTCGTTCGCCTCGATTAAGTGTTTCATTTATCGTTTTTCTATTTTTAGTCGGACCGGCTATTGGAACAACTTTTTTTGCGACAAGCTGTATGGCTGAATCACTCCAGGAAAAATTAGAGGCGAAGCGTAACTCAGGCGGTTCGAAAACCGATCCGCAGACAAAAAAGATCATGACTGATTCAACCGCTGCGCTCGAAGCTTCTGGAATTACAGCGCACGCTCCTAAGGTCGGAGAGAAACTCCCCGATGCAAAATTCATCTCCGCAGTCGGAGCGAAGACCTCGCTTATCGAGGTGCTAAAGGGAAAGCCCGCAATCGTAACGTTCTATCGCGGCGGATGGTGTCCGTACTGCAATCTTCAACTTCACGAGTATCAACAGCATCTTTCTGAAATCGGCGAACTTGGAGCGCAGTTGATAGCGATCTCGCCTGAGCTTCCCGACAACGCGCTTTCTACAAAGACTAAGAACGAGCTTGAATTCGTGGTATTAAGCGACTCAAACAACGCCTACGCTCGTGGGTTGGGTATCGTATTCGAGTTAAATGAAGATCTAAGGCAGGTGTATCAAAAATTTGGAATTGATTTGCAGAAAGCAAACGGATCAAACGGATGGGAACTTCCACTGGCGGCCACCTTCGTTATCGATGGCTCTATGGTTGTGCGTTATGCATTTGTAAACGCTGATTACACAAAGAGAGCTGAACCAACCGAATTGCTCAACGCTCTACGTGATATGCGCTAATTCGCTAATGAGCTTGAGGCGAATTCCTCGAGGCCCAAAATCTCTCTAGCGCGGGAGTTTACTCCTGGGTATTGCATCCCCAGTTGCCGATCTTCCCCACCTCATCTAACTGTACGGTATGCGCTATCCCCCGCTACTTGTGCGATCGCGAAATGGCGCTGAGCTTCAGACTGAACACGGCAAAGTTATAGACTTTACAGCAGGCGACCTGTTTGGGCTTGCTACTCATCCTCGCGTTCGGGCGGCGGCTCACAGCGCAACAGAGCGATTTGGTGTGAGTTCAATATCCTCGGCTGCGCGCGGCGGATACACGGATATTCACGCAGCAGCTGAAAACATAATCGCAAAAAAACTTGTTGGCGAAAGCGCGATGCTTTTTACAAATCGAACCCAAGCAGTGATTTCGCTAATCAGTGCGGGACTAAACGTTAAGGGGGGTCCAGTTTTCATCGATGCCTCGGTTAGTTCCCCTGCTGTAGATGCGTGTCATCTAGCCGAGCTTGAGTCAAAGCGCGTGGATCTTAATTCATTTTTTGCCTCCGGCGGCTTGCCCCCAGGTCCGGCCACGTTGCTTTTAGAGAGTGTCAGCAAATTCGGAATTCACGTAGATAACATACCGAAATTACTAGAGAAAATATCAATTCCGATAATTACTGATGAGACCTTTGCTTTTGGAATTACCGGGCTGTTGGGTGTCGGAAGTTTTCCGCCGCCTCTTCTTTCTAATATTCCCCAGGCAAAGATCATAGGATTTGAAGCCTCGCTTGGTCTTCCTTGCTGCGCGATTGTTGGGCCAAAATCGTTTTTAGGAACGCTTTCCGGAGCGAGTAAGTATCACGCTTCTGAGGCCGGCGTTTCTCCGGCTGAAGCGGCATCGGTAGTCGCTGGTATCGAGCTACTCGATTCAATGTCTACTAAGCGAGATGATCTGGCGATTGACTCAGCTCAAGTAATCCAATCGCTGAAAGGCAGTGGCATACGACTCGGATCCGAGCTTCCCCTGCCCTTTATCTCAATCGTGGCACCATCTACAAAGTTGGCGATTGAGCTCTGTAACGGGATGCTCGCACGTGGATTACTGGTGGATTTTCTAGGATGCCTTACTCCACTCTCTCCCGCATGTTCTGTAAGAATTGTACTCGGCGCTGCCCACTCTTCCGCTCACATAGAATCAATGTGTAGATCCGTTGTTGAGGTCTGGAAGCGTCTACCGAAGCCCTCTTGAAGAAAATGTTCCACGTAGAACATTTTAAGACAAAAATAGTTTAAACCAGTTGTAGTTCCTTTTACTCGATGATACTCCCCTGCCATGACCATATCCTTGGCCGTAGCAAATCAAAAAGGTGGCGTTGGTAAAACAACAAGTGCTGTGAATATCGCTGCACTACTGGCAGAACGGGGGCACTCGGTCCTTTTATTCGACTTAGACCCGCAATGTAACGCTACGAGCGGATTGGGGATTAGCACCTCATCTCAAGGAGACTCCGGTGGCGAAACCACGGAGAGCGCCGGGGATATCTTTGATCTTTTCGTTGGAAACCTTTCACTCGATTCGCTAATCGTTCCAACTAACGTTGAGAATCTTTGGTTAGTCCCCTCTTCTAAAGATTTAGTCAGCCTTGAAGCCGAAATCGGGAAACTTGCTGGACGAGAGCTAATTTTAAAAACGCAAAGTAAGCTTTTAAAGCGAGATTTTGAATTCGTTATCTTTGACTGCCCACCCTCCTCCGGTCTTTTAACGCTAAACGCGTTGGGCGCAGCTAATCGTGTGCTAATCCCCCTCCAAGCTGAATATTATGCCCTTGAAGGACTGAGCGGGCTCATAGCCACAATCGATTTCGTAAAGAATACATACAACCCAGAGATAGAGATCTTTGGTGTGTTTATGACGATGTTCGATGGGCGAACGAATCTGGCGAATCAAGTGCGACGGGAAGCTGAGAATTTTTTCGGCGCAGCGATGTTAAAAACTGCTGTCCCCCGCTCTGTGAAATTGTCAGAAGCTCCTAGCCACGGACTCCCGATCTCAGCCTACGATCCAACCGGTGTCGGTTCCGCTGCGTATCGCGGCATCGTCGAAGAAATCTTAAATAAGCTTTCAGGACAATCCGCGTTGCCAATGGCGGCTAACGGATAATTGTTTTTAAAACGTTCCACGTGGAACACTAGTTGATATATCTAATAAATATAGGATGTTATGAAACAAACTCGTTCAGCTCTTGGTAGAGGCCTAGCAAGCTTAATTTCGTCCAAGCCGGTCCCGATCATTCCACCTGCAGCAAATTCCGAGGTCTCATCAAGCCGCCATTCATCAAACGGCGTTTCATCAAACGTTGTTTCTAGTGAATCGTACGATGGGTCCGCGGCGATCGACCACTCGCAGAGTCTCCCAACGTCAGCCGCTACCGCTGTAGCCAAACCTGTAGCCAAACACGGCGAGACAAGTTCGATTACTGAAGGGGTTCGATATCTAAACGTTTCAGAATTAATCGCAAACCCGAATCAACCGCGAAAAGATTTTGATGAAACAGAGCTAAAAGAGCTTAGCGATTCGATCAAAACTCTTGGCGTATTGCAGCCGATACTGGTTCGGGCGCAAACAACGGACGCGGAACCTGAAAAGGCCAGGGGATACGAAATAGTCGCCGGAGAGCGTAGATTTCGCGCCGCCCAACGCGCTGGTCTTAAGCAGGTGCCGGTTATAATTCGCCACCTCTCAGAACGCGAAGTGGTAGAAATTGCGTTGGTCGAGAACGTTCAGCGCGCCGATCTTTCCCCGCTTGAAGAGGCCCACGGATATAACCGACTATGCGAAGAATTCGGCCTAACTCAACGCGAAATCGCTGAAAGAGTAGGGAAGGATAGAGCTACGATCGCTAACTTCTTACGCCTTTTGGCGCTTCCTCCGCTGGTGCTGGAAATGATGCGCAAGGGCGATATTACGATGGGCCACGCCAAAGCTATCATGACCGTGCGCGAACCTGCAGTGCAGATCAATTTGGCTAAGAAAATCGTAGCTGAGGGTCTTTCTGTGAGGGCAATTGAAGCTATCGTATCGCGCTCCGTGGTTCTTCCACACCCGTCCGCAAAATCAAAGGAGCCCCCTAAACAGCTTGGCACCATCACCCCAGAGGTTGCTGCCATCATCGACCGGTTAAGAAGCAGACTAGGAACCAAGGTATCTGTCAGCCACCATGTAACTGGAAAGGGGAAGATCGAAATCGAGTATTTCTCAGTATCTGAACTAGAGCGTTTAATCGAGCTAATTGGTGGGTAGCGGCCGCGATCTCGCCGCGGCCACGGTCAGCACAAAAGACCTCAGATTAATTGACTTTTTTGGCCTCCAACCGTAGCTTACTTGCGCCGTTTTTGGCTGTGTCTAAAACCTAATTTTTCGGACGGAAATTTATGTCTTTCGGTGGATTCAAAGATAAAAAGCCCTCTGATCCTGTTACCACATCCGGAACTAGTCCTGCTGAATCCGGACGCAACGAAGCTTTTCTCGGTCGCGGCGCGGCCGTTGTAGGAACACTCTCATTTTCCGGACCGGTGGAAATTGACTGCGCCGTAGAAGGAGAGATTCATGCGCAAGGTTCCTTGATATTGGGCGAAGCAGCCAACGTTCAAGGAAAGGTTTACGGTGCGGAAGTCACAGTTCGGGGAACGGTGAACGGAGAGCTGATCGCATCGAAGCGTTTAACGATTAAGAAGCCTGCTCGCATAATCGGAAACATCTCGTGCCCGGTTATCAGCATCGAGGAAGGAGTACACTTTGAGGGCAGATGCTCAATGGTTGCCGCAGTGGTATCACAACCAGCCACAAGCGGAGATTCGAACCGGACCAAAATCGTTGGATCGATCGGATAAATGCACCGCTAGCCCATTTCTGATCGGTTGTGGGTTTTTGTAGTACTGCTCTTGTTACTAGGGGTTCTTGAATAGATGGTAGAAATTCTCAAAATATTTGACCTTACACCACACGACGCAACGATGATCGTGGTTTGGGCCATATCATTTATCTTTCTTTGGAAAGTACTTTCCGGTTTATGTTGGCAACCGCTCCTTGCGTTAATCGAAGCGCGCGAAGCTGCAACCGTTGGTGCTGGTGCGAGAGTTGCTAAATTGACTGCAGAGGCAGAAGAGCTAGCTCGTTCATTCGATAACGAGATATTTAAGGCAAGAATGGAGGGGGTGAAGATTAAATCCGTCATCGTCCAGGAAGCTAAACAAAGCGCACAAGCTAAAATCTCGACAGCGGAAGAAGCTGCGAATCTAGCGGGAAAACACGCCGCGACGGAACTTCGTAATAAAGCTCAGGCAATTGAGAAAGAGCTTGAATCTCAGATCGTGGCGTTATCGCAACAAGCGTTAGTTAAGATGGGGATACAGTAAACAAAAAAATATCGATGAAAAAATCTCTTACCATACAACCCAATCTCATTGCTCTTGCAGCGGCGGCAATGCTCCCTGCTCTAGCGTTTGCTGCAAGCGAAGGTGATAGCCATCACGGGTCAATTGCGGATCTCAAATGGCCTTGGATCAATTTTTTGCTTTATGTTGTTGGCATGTACTTCTTGCTTCGGGGAGTGATTGCCAATGGTTGGCGAGCACGCGCAGAGCGGATCGCTAACGAAGCTAGCCGTGGTGAACGCGAACTAGCCGCTGCAACTGCTGCTCTCTCTGCGATGCGGGAGCGACAAACTAAACTTCCAGCTGAGAAGGCCGCGATAGCGAGAACGCTAACAGCTGAGGCGCAGGCTGAAGCAGCCAAAACTATTAGCGATGCTGAGCAGCGTGCTATTGAAATTGAAAAACAAGCTGCGAGTAGAATAGTTGCGGAACAACAAGCGGCCGTGCAGGCGATTAGACGCCAGGTCGCCACAAAAGTTCTCAACGCTTCTGAACAAAAGATTAAATCGGGAATCTCCGTAGAGAATGATCGAAAGATTAGACAAGGCACCGGAAATTCTCTTTTGCAGTTAAAGGTTTCTTAAAGATTTGGGATTCTATGGCACAGGTCAAAACCGTCGCTAGAAAATACGCAAAGGGATTATACGAAGCATGCGCTCCGGAAGAACTTTTGCAGGTGCGTGATGCGCTTTCCGCATTAGCTAAGATCGTAGCCGATCATCCGTCCGTTCTTGCTGCGATAAAAAATCCTGCGATTTCCGAGGCTGACAAAACCGCAGTGCTTTTGGCGATCTTAGAAAAGCAATCTCCAGCGGCTAAGCTAGTTCCAAATCTTATGCGTGTCCTGGTGGAGAACAAGCGAGCTGCAGCAATCGCGGAAGTCGCATCGAGTTTCGAAGAGATCGTTGCTCGCCATTTTAAAATGAGCCAGATCCACATATCATCTGCGCGTCCGATGGAATCAGAAGAGCGCAGCGGATACGAGAACCAGCTCCGTCAACAACTAGGAGCACAGACCGAGGTAAGTTTTTCAGTCGATCCAGAATTGCTAGGTGGGATGCAAGTAAAGGCTGGAGACACTCTAATCGATGGTTCGGTGCGAACATCGTTGCAACAACTAAGGACCGCTCTTTTAGGATAGCCGCCAACGGCCAGGGAAATAATTTTTAGGTAGGAATAGATATGTCGATAAATGCAAGTGAAATTAGCCAGATTCTCAAAGAGAAGATCTCAAATTTCTCAGCCCAAGCTGATTTGAGCGAGACCGGGATGGTGCTGTTCGTAGGTGACGGAATCGCCCGTGCTCATGGACTCTCAAAGGTCGCATCAGGAGAGCTAGTTGAGTTCGGCAATGGTACTCGCGGAATCGCGTTTAACTTAGAAGCTGATTCAGTCGGTATCGTTGTTATGGGTGAGACATCCACGATTAAGGAAGGTGACGTCGTTAAGCGCACTGGAATTATCGCAAGCGTTCCCGTTGGTGAAGGTCTAATCGGACGTGTGGTTGATGCGCTTGGTGCTCCGATCGACGGACTCGGTGAAATTAAATCGACGGAGACACGAAAGATTGAGATTAAGGCTCCAGGTATCGTTTTGAGAAAATCGGTTAAGGAACCGATGCAAACTGGACTTAAGGCGATCGACTCGATGATTCCGATCGGACGCGGTCAGCGAGAGCTCATCATCGGCGATAGAAAGACCGGAAAAACCGCGGTAGCGCTCGATACCATCATTAATCAAAAGGGGAACGGCGTAATCTGTATTTATGTAGCTATCGGACAGAAGCGTTCGTCGGTTGCTCAAGTTGTAGAAAAGCTACGCGAACACGGCGCGATGGATCACACTATCGTAGTAGCCGCGACTGCATCAGAACCAGCTCCGCTCTCTTTCTTGGCCCCTTACGCTGGATGCGCGATGGGTGAGTACTTCATGTGGAAGGGCAAGCATGCGTTGATCGTGTACGATGATTTGTCGAAACACGCGGTTGCTTACCGAAGCATGTCGTTGCTGCTACGTCGTCCTCCAGGGCGAGAGGCGTATCCAGGCGATGTATTTTACGTTCACAGCCGATTGCTCGAGCGCGCTGCAAAGCTAAGCGACGAACAGGGTGGGGGATCGCTTACAGCGCTGCCTATCATTGAAACTTTAGAAGGAGACGTTGCGGCATACGTTCCAACTAACGTTATCTCGATTACCGACGGACAAATTTTCTTGCAAAAAGAACTCTTTAACTCAGGTATCAGACCAGCCGTAAACGTAGGTATCTCGGTATCCCGCGTAGGAGGATCCGCACAGGTTAAAGGAATGAAGAAAGTTGCAGGAACGCTGCGACTTGACCTAGCGCAGTTCCGCGAAAAACAAGCGTTTGCTCAGTTTGGATCTGACTTAGACTCAGCCACTCGCTCTCAGTTAGCGCGCGGTGAAAGACTTGTGGAGATTTTGAAGCAACCGCAATACAAGCCGATGCCGATCGAACTGCAGACGTTATCAGTTCTAGCTGTTAGCAGCGGACTCTGCGACAAACTGCCTACCAACCAGTTGCTAGCTTTTGAAACGGCGCTTCATCAGCACTTAGCCTCAAGTCATGCTCAGTTGATGGCTGATTTCAAAGCCGCGAAGTTTGATCTTAATAAAGAGCTAGAACCTAAGTTCCTTGATGTAATTCGAAAGTTCGTTGAACAGTTCAGTGCTGGCATCGCTGCGGCAACACCGACTACGTCGGGAAGTGGCACAAAGGGCGGTGGCGGGAAAGCCAGTTCAGCTTCCGGATCCGGTGCATCAACTTCATCGGCCGCGAGCCACTAAGAGAAGTAGTTATCGTTTTGAGAGCAGAGAGATTTAGATGGCGAGCTTAAGAGAAATTCGACTCCGGGTTGACTCGGTTAAGAATACGAAAAAAATTACGTACGCCATGAAACTTGTGGCGGCTGCAAAGCTGAAGCGAGCTCAGGAGGCGGCACAACG
This sequence comes from Bdellovibrionota bacterium, assembly GCA_041739515.1. Classification (GTDB taxonomy): domain Bacteria; phylum Bdellovibrionota_C; class UBA2361; order UBA2361; family UBA2361; genus JBGSNS01. The sequence goes on along the minus strand of JBGSNS010000093.1, from coordinate 26,926 downwards.
CGGTCGTGCGTACACCGATCAGTTAAATCAGATGGTTTCAGCGTTAGTTGCTGAGCTTGGAACGGATGGAATCAGTTCGCCATTTTTTGCCTCGCAAGAGAATTCGCATGCCAGTAGCAAAGCAAAAGCACTCATCGTCGTGTTTGGTGGAGCGCGCGGACTTTGTGGCGGATATAATACGAATTTAAATCGCCAGTTAGAGTTGTGGATAAAAGAACAGTCCGAGAGGCGTGACGTGGAGATCGTAATAGTTGGTCGCAAACCGGCTGAGTACTGTCGGCGTGTGGGACGCAGCTATGTAAAGGCGTTCGAAGATGCTCCGGAAGATGCCGCAAAGTGGCCGATCGAAGAAACCGCAAAGATTATCGAAGAGAAGTTTCTGGCTGGTGAAGTGAGTGAAGTCCACTTCCTGTCTACGAAATTTAAGTCAGCGATCTCGATGACTCCGACTGTAACGAAGCTTCTTCCTATGGATGCAAGCGCGCTGATTAGCACTGCTACTGTTGCTAGCGGCACCTCTTCTGGCACGGCCCAAGATACAAAAGCTGAGGCTTCTAACTCTGGTTTGACGTTGTTTGAGCCATCAGCCCAGGAGGTGTTTGCAGCTATTCTGCCTCGTCTTTTGCGTTCAAAACTTCGTCAAGGAGCGTTCGATGCGAAAGCAAGCGAAACCGGCGCAAGGATGACCGCGATGGATGCGGCTACCAAGAATGCAGGTGAGCTAATTGAGAAACTAACTCGGTTACGCAACAAATTGCGTCAAAACGGAATTACATCTCAGCTTCTCGATATCGTGGGTGGCGCAGAAGCCGTTAATCAGTAAGCAAAATTTTTAAAGAGAGATAACATCATGGACAGTAATAACGTGAATACAAATAACGTGAATAGAGAACAGCAAAGAATGGGACGTAAGGGACACATAGCGCAGGTACTTGGCGCCGTTATCGACGTAGAATTTAGTCGTGAAGTCGGTTTGCCGAATATTTACGACGCGCTGCTGGTCACCAATCCGAACATCGACAGCAATCCAAACAATCTAACGCTCGAGGTAGCGCAGCACCTCGGAGATAACGTAGTCCGTTGTATTGCGATGGATTCCGCTGAGGGACTGGTACGAGGCCAGGAAGTTATCGACACCGGAGCACCGATCTCTATCCCAGTAGGACCAAAGACGCTCGGTCGAATCATGGACGTTATCGGACGCCCTGTAGACGAGCGTGGACCGATCGATACAGAGACCCGTTGGGCGATTCACCGGCCAACACCTAGCTTTGAGGAACAATCATCGAAGAAAGAGATGCTTGAAACCGGCATTAAAGTTATCGATTTGCTAGCTCCTTACGTTAAGGGCGGAAAGATCGGTCTATTCGGCGGCGCGGGTGTAGGCAAAACCGTTATCATCATGGAGCTTATCAACAATATCGCTAAGCAGCACGGAGGATACTCCGTTTTCGGCGGAGTAGGTGAACGAACCCGTGAAGGTAACGATCTGTGGAACGAAATGATGGAAAGCAAGGTGGAGGGCGGAACCGTTCTCGACAAAGCTTGTCTAGTATACGGTCAGATGAACGAGCCTCCAGGTGCTCGTTTCCGCGTAGCTTTGTCGGCTCTGACTGCTGCTGAGTACTTCCGCGACGAAGAAGGTCGAGACGTTTTGTTGTTCGTTGATAATATCTTCCGCTTCTTGCAAGCCGGTTCTGAGGTGAGCTCACTTCTTGGTCGTATGCCGAGCGCGGTAGGTTATCAGCCAACTCTCGCAACCGACATGGGACAACTTCAAGAGCGAATCACCTCTACTAAGAAGGGTTCGATTACTTCGGTGCAAGCTGTATACGTCCCGGCGGACGATTACTCCGACCCAGCTCCAGCGACAACATTCGCGCATTTGGACGCTACTACCGACTTGTCACGATCGATCGCTGAGAAGGGGATTTATCCAGCGGTGGATCCACTTTCTTCATCGTCATCGATTCTTGATGCAGCGATTGTGGGTGAAGAGCACTACCGCGTTGCCCGTAAGGTGCAATCGGTTCTACAGCGATACAAGGAACTTCAAGACATCATCGCGATTCTTGGTATGGACGAGCTGTCCGAAGAGGACAAGCTTACCGTGTCCCGCGCGCGTAAGATCGAGCGTTTCTTGTCACAACCGTTTCACGTTGCTGAGCAATTCACCGGCTTAAAGGGTGCCTACGTTAAGGTTGCTGATACCGTGCGCGGCTTTAGCGAACTCGTCGAAGGGAAGTGGGATCACTTGCCAGAGCAGGCGTTCTACCTAGTCGGGACGATCGAGGAAGCGCAGGCAAAAGCTGAGTCGATGGCGAAGCAATTCGCTGCAGCAGCGTAGGGCGATAGGGGAGCATTATGGCGAATAATTTCACATTAAAGATCGTTTCTCCGGAAGGAGTGCTAGCTGAGCGTGTAGTCGATACGGTCCAGCTTCCGATGGTCGACGGTGAGATCGGAGTGCTCCCCAACCACTGCGCGTATACGGGTCAGCTTAAAGCTGGAACGATCAGAGCTGGATCTGAGAGCTACGAAATTCGGGGCGGATTTGCTCGTTTTTCCGATAATGTTCTGACCGTTTTGGCGGATTGATTGTCCAATAGGCCCCCTGCCTATGGGGCTATTTTAACCGCCCTTTCCCCGATTTAGTACACCGGATATACGCCTATCTATGGCGAACACTCAGGTACCTCCGATCGGGCGTGGCCTTCTGGCAACGGCGTTTATCATCCTGCTTTTTGCCGGATTTCTTTGGATCATCTCTCCGTTCATTTCGACCATTATCTGGTCTGCAATAGTCGTATCCACTACATGGCCAGTTTACGCCTGGATACGACGTCGATTTAATGGTCGCGAGTCTTGGTCAGCCGCGATGATGGTGTTTCTGTTAGCAGTCACCTTCATATTAGTCGTCGGTCCACTTTTTGCTAATATTTCGAAGGAAGCATCGGTGGCTGCTCAAAAGCTCAGCACGATCAGTTTCGACGATGAGGACTTACTTCCGCTAATCGATAAGCTTCCGACTTTCGTAGCCACTCGCATTAGAGGTGCGCTCACGACTTCTACTTCGATCAAGGACCAGATGCGAGATTTCTTCGTATCCTATTCCGGATCGGCGGTTGAGATTGTGAGTTCGCTTGCGAAAGGAGTAGCTCAAGGAGCGTTGCAGCTAGTTCTAGTATTGTTAACTTCGTTTTTCATCTATCGCTCCGGTTCGCAACTTGGGGTGGATTTACAACGAGCGTGCGAACGAGTTGGGGGCCAGAGATTTCTGGGCTTGCTCGATGCTGTACAGGGAACGGTCAAAGGTGCAGTTCTTGGGCTTTTGATGACCGGATTAGCTCAGGGTATTCTGGCAGGAATTGCGTTTGTGATAACTGGAGCGCCAGTACCGGTGATGCTAGGATTTGCCACCGCGGTGTTCTCGTTTATCCCGTTTGGAGCTCCGTTGATTTATATTCCAGCGATAGCGCTTGTCGCAGCGACGTCTGGAATCAGTTGGGCTATTGGACTTACGGTCTGGTGCGTTGCCGTTGTGAGTAACGCTGATAATATCATTAGACCGCTATTTATCAGTAAAGCAACGTCGATTCCGTTGTTGCTAGTATTCTTCGCAACCTTCGGTGGGTTACTTTCATTTGGAATGTTGGGACTATTTATCGGTCCAGCGCTTGCTGCCGTAGCGATCACGCTCTGGCGTGAATTTGTGCGGTAAGCCCTGGGACTGCGAAGCGCTGCTTCGCAGTCTAATGCGGTACTTTGCGGCAACTCTATTCAAATCAGAGTCGCCCATAAAATTGCCTGGATCTTTCCAGGATAAATACGTAACTGCAAAGCGGTTGTTTAGACTGCGAGGCGGCGCCTCGCGGTCCCAGGGTCAACTCAATCGTGTGTCGATTTCCTCGCCTAAAAGCTCTGGAAGTTCAGGATGAATCTGCTTACCGCCATGCGATGGTAATATCTGCTGCTTCTCTTTGTGAATTCTTGCTTGCAGATGCATCAAAGCATCGATCACCGTCTCTGGACGTGGCGGACACCCGGGTATGTAAACATCGACTGGAATGATCTTATCGATCCCAGCAACAGTCGTGTAATTATCGTAAAATCCTCCGGAAGAAGCGCAGGCACCGAATGCTACGACCCACTTTGGTTCCATCATTTGCTCGTAAACACGCAGCAATACGGGTGCGAGTTTATGAGTGATCGTTCCAACCACCATCAGGAGATCCGACTGACGCGGAGTAAACCTTGGCAGAGCTGCTCCAAAACGATCGGTATCGTAATGAGAACAACTAACCGACATAAATTCCATTCCACAACACGCGGTCACAAAAGGATAAGGAAATAACGACCACTTACGGGCCCAGCCAAGAGCGGCCTCCATCTTTGTAAATACGAATCCAGGGTTCTCGGCAGCGTTCATAGGCGCAAAGCGTAACACACCAAAAACACGGGCGAAACGCTTCTAATGCGTCTTACTACTCACCGCCCGATCGCCAAAATAACCACCTGAGGGGGAGAGGGACTTCTGACATCTAGAATTTAGCTACCCTGGAGCCACGGCCATCAAGTTAAGAATTTCTGGTCCACTAAAAATAGGCTTTGCCAACTTGGACCACGTTTCGGGACATTCCCAGCTTAACTTGATGGCCGTGACCCTGGAGCGTCTTAAGAGTTGAGCTGTTTTGCTTTAGCGCATAGCATCACCCAATGCGCTTAGTTAAATCTCAGTTTCGGGAACGGATGTATCGTAGGCGGTTTCTCGTCCCTAATGCGGTAACACTTGGCAATCTATTCTGTGGGTTCCTCTCGATTATCTATTCGTGCTCCGGCCGTTACGAAAAGGCGATTATCGCTATCGCTATCGCGTTACTACTGGATGGTTTGGACGGTCGCCTTGCTCGCAGACTCCAGGCGACGTCTAAGTTTGGCGTCGAATTCGATTCCTTTTCCGACCTAGTATCATTCGGTCTTGCCCCGGCGTTATTGATATATCAGTGGGCGTTTAGGCAAGGGGCGGACGAGTTCGGCGTTATCATGACCTTTGCATACACATTGTGTGCAGCGGGCAGATTGGCCCGTTTTAACGTAGCTCAGTCCGACGATCTTCAAGGGTTTACCGGACTACCAACCCCGGCCGCCGCAGCGCTGGTAGTAACGATGGTTAATCTGATGCCAGACCCAGACCTCAGCCCTCCTCGCCTGCTTATGGGGGTATCAGCGCTGATGATGGGATCTCTTGCATTCTTAATGGTCTCGCAAGTCGAGTATATTAGCGTTAAAAAAATTAAGCTTCGGGGCGGAGAGATCTTTCTCGTCCTGGGTGGGCTAATCGCGTTGCTTTGGTATTTTAATAAAACAGGACTATTCGCAATCTCGCTTGGATACGTCCTGAGCGGGCCGATAATGCGCTTATTCAAGCGGAAGGGGTCTACAGAATCCGCGCCGAAAACGGTAAAGACGGAGCCTCGGGTGGATCTCGCTCAGTAGTCGCCACCCTGGTTACAGTTTTGTTATCAACTTTGTTATTAACCGCCTAATTGCCAACTTCGAGCGCTCTATGCAGCGATCGCGTGCGCCTGATCTAAGTGCTTAAGTTTATACACTGTAATCGGGAACAAATTCAGCCAGACTTTCTTTCGACTTGTGGCTGTTTGACTCCATAGGCCGTTCAAAAATGGCTCCAGCAGGTTGACGCGGGCACGACGCTCACTTGAAACCGCTTTCCCGAGCTTACGCATCATTATGTATTCGTAATACGTCATGACAGTTTTTTCGTGGCTTAACTGACGAAATCGCCCGAAGATCTCTTTTACTACCGACACCGGGATGTTCAAAAACGGAATGGCGCAGATTATGACATCAAACGGCTGTGAGCCTGGAAGCTCCTGGACCGCTCCCTCAAAGAACGAAATTCGATCTCTATGCAAGTTATACAACGGATGTTTCGCCAGGTTGAGCTTTAAGATAGCCATCAAACGAGGATTTAATTCACAAAGCACGAGCTCATCGTCTGCGTGCATGCGCCGTAAGATTTGATCAGTAACAGATCCAGTACCGGGACCAGCCTCAAGTATTCGCATTTTACGGCGCGGCCCAACCAATGGCTCAGTCATCGCCTTGGCAGCCCACTTAGATGTGGAACAGAACGAACCCGTTGCCTCGAACTCCTTAAAGAATTGAGACAAAAATACGAATTTTGATTTAATGTCTTCCATCGGATTGAACGACTACAACAGTCTTGATTGTATATGTCTCAAACACTTCATTCAAGGTAATCAACCTTTAATTATAAGGTGCGCCAGGAACGTTATGAATAAAATAGATCTTTGGAGTCGGTATAAGGAATTCCTCTACAACGATGCCGTCACCGGCTTCATGCTAGACATAAGTAGGATCGGCTTCGATCCATCCCTATTCACATCCTCCAAACCGATGTTCCAGCAGGCGCTCGCCGAGATGGCGGATCTGGAAAATGGTGCCATCGCCAATAAGGACGAGAACCGAATGGTTGGTCATTATTGGTTACGAAACCCAGAAATCGCGCCGCCGGCGCTTCGCGCAAGTATCACGGACACGCTTGCGAGCATCGAGACACTCACAGCTAAGATTCACAAAGGGGATATACTTTCAGAGAAAGGCAGTAAGTTCGACAAGCTGTTGTTAGTCGGTATCGGCGGCTCAGCTCTCGGACCGCAATTCGTTACTCAGGCGTTAGGGTCCACAAACGACAAGCTCACTATTTTCTTCATGGATAATACCGACCCAGACGGAATGCATAAGGTGCTTTCCGAGATGGGCTCACTGGATACCGCCATTTGCGTAGTAATTTCTAAATCCGGCGGAACGAAGGAAACCCGAAATGGACAACTAGTTGCTAAGGAAGCGTGGAAACGAGCAGGACTTCAATTCAACCGCGCGTTCATCGCGGTTACCATGGAAGGAAGCGAGCTTGATAAAACCGCTAGTAGCGAGGGTTGGTTGGCGCGCATCCCGATGCTCGACTGGATTGGTGGTCGAACAAGTGAGCTTTCCGCAGTTGGTTTGCTCCCTGCCGCTCTTCAAGGCTACGACATTCGCGGCATGCTGGCCGGCGCAAAGCACATGGATGAACTAACACGCAGTTCGGACATCCGCACGAACCCTGCTGGGTTGCTAGCATTAATGTGGCATCAAGCAGGAAAAGGGCAGGGGCTTAAAGATATGGTCGTGCTGCCGTATAAAGACAGACTTGAACTTTTTAGTCGCTATCTTCAGCAACTCGTGATGGAGAGTTTGGGAAAACAACTCGATCGTAACGGTAAAAAAGTTAACCAAGGAATCGCTGTCTACGGAAACAAAGGGTCCACCGACCAACATGCATACGTTCAACAGTTACGAGACGGAGTAAATAATTTCTTCGCAGTATTTATCGAGGTATTAAAAGACGACTCGATAGGAGAAAAACAATGGGTATCAGAATTAAAGGTGGAGCCAAACGTAACATGCGCTGATTATCTTCAAGGCTTTTTCTTAGGCACGCGATCGGCTTTGTTTGAAAATGATCGCGAGAGCATCACGATTTCAGTCAAAGAGGTCTCCGCTGAAACCATTGGAATGCTAATCGCGCTATTTGAGCGTGCTGTTAGTTTCTACGCCTCATTTGTGAACGTAAATGCTTACCACCAGCCAGGGGTTGAGGCTGGAAAAAAAGCCGCTGCGAGGGTGTTGGAACTTCAGCATGCCGCGCGCGCAGCACTTGAATCTGCGAACGCTCCGTTAACGGCAGAGGAAGTGGCAACCAAGATCGGTTCGAGCGATGAATGTGAGACGGTTTATAAAGTATTACTGCGTCTCGCACACAACGGACGAGCCGCATTGACTGGCCAAATCACTCCGAATGAGGCCCGATTCAGCTCGAAATAATCCGCCTGAATTCGCGCTTTTGTCCGAAATTTTAAGATTCGATAAAATTCAGCACGAAAAAATTTAGCGTCTCAGATAAGTTGTTACAAAAAAGTTACACACTGCAATTTTTCTAACCATCCGGTAATATAAAGATTTTATTGTTATTTCATGGGCTCTCGGCCCACTCGAGTAATTCAAATAATTATCCGTCCTGTCTCGCGTTCAAAATCGGTTGTGCAAACTGGAGGAGTCCTTTAACCTATATGGGCGGGTGTTGCTTAGAGGCCGCGACTAGGATACCTCATTGTCAAAATTTAGGGAGAATTACATGAAGAAGGTTTTACTTGGGTTAGTTGGGACGTTTGCAATGTTGGGCGGTGTCGCACATGCTGCAAATTGTTCAACCACGATGTTAACTGGAAATAGATGGTCTAATATCCGATGCGAGAATCGCGTCGGTAATACAGCCGTCGAAACCGTAGCGTGGTACAGCCACCGCGGCGGAGCTATTACTGAAGTCGTATTTTCATCTAACGGCTCACTAATTTCTAGAAACCGACTTAGCCGCCAGGCGCGCAAACCTAACTCCTCTTCGCTGGCTTCCGTGTGTCCAACTATTACTGGGCTAGCACGAACCGATGTTTGGAAATCTAAGCAATCAAATCACATTCCAGGGGGCGACGTGCGAAAGAAGAGCACCGCTCTGATCGTTTTGCGTGGCGGACGGAGATCCGTCCCAAGCTGTATCAACGGATACAACTCAACCGGTAAATTAGTACACAAACTCGGTGCGTATTATCCAACTGGAAGTTTGTATAACGGTCGTAATTACGGCGGGTGGGGATGCGGTGGAGGGGAGACTCCATCTCAAGTTAAACGAGCTGCACCTGGGGGACTCTATCTCAAGTTATCAAAAAATACGTGTGTCAAAATCCCGAAACCAACCAGTTGCTATAATAGCACGGCCTGTTAGCAGGGTTTAACTATCGTTTAATATCGACAGTTTAATATCAACGTTCGATAAAATGAACGGAGACGCGCAGGACGAAAGGGAAAGCTTTTCGTCCTGCGTTTTTATTTTAAGCTTCCCAGAATGATTCCAATAGAATTTTCTTGAGGAGCTTGCAAAAAAACAGGAGTATTCCCAATTCAATAAATAGGAATGGTAGTGCGAAAAATTTCAACATTTCTCCTACCATTGGTTGTCATTCTAGCGGCTTGCGCGTGGGCGTCGGTGTACGCCGTCGATCGACTGATGATTGGATGGTTCACCGATGATCTTACGATCAGAGGCGGCCTAATCGAGCGAGCCCTTGAAGAGCCCGTTCGACGGAGTGTCGAAGCCGCTAATTTTGAGAGCCTTCAGCAGCGCTTCGAGCGGGTGTCAACGGACGAGCGACTCTTCGCCGTTGGATTATGTGCGGAAGATGGAAGCCTGATTGCTGGGTCTCAAAAATTCGAAAAACGAATGGGCTGTCAAATGTCGGTTCTCGAGCCCACGACGTTTGTTACCGATTTGCCGACCGGCCTGTATCATATACAAATTATGCCAATACCCACCACGGATACTCCGCGGTACGGACTCGTTTTAATTCACGATATGTCATTTGCTAGTAAACGAAGCACTGACACAAAACTTAAAATTTTTGCCTTCTTCTTATTGCTCGGGACGTTGATCGCTACCGCAACATTGGCCCTGTTTCGCTTGGCATTTTCACAATGGGCTCGCCAGATTCGTTCCATCATTAGTGGAACTGGCGGATCAGACCTGGCCGGCGTTTCTCGTGAGCTGCTACCGGTTTTAAGTGAGTTTCGCTCAGCGATGCTTCAAATTGCTGACGGCAGTCGGTTTAAAGATGAGGCCCGAGAACTTTGGACACCGAAAAGACTTCGAGATCTGCTGAATACCCGACTTGCAGGAGAGAAGGTCATAATCCTTGCGAATCGAGAGCCGTATATCCACGTTCGAAGAGGGGATAAGATCGAGGTGCAGCGCCCTGCTAGCGGGATGGTAACCGCACTAGAACCGATCATGCGTGCGTGCTCCGGGGTCTGGATTGCACATGGCAGCGGAGACGCAGATCGAGACGTGGTCGATAATCATGATCGTGTCGGAGTGCCTCCCGAGAATCCGGAATATCAACTCCGACGAGTTTGGTTAACTCCACAAGAAGAAACTGGATACTACTTCGGCTTCGCAAACGAGGGACTATGGCCACTGTGCCACATCGCTCATATTAGACCGATTTTTCGCCGCGAGGATTGGGAAACATACAAACTAGTCAATCAGCGATTCGCCCAGGCAGTCATCGATGAAGCAGGATGCGACGATCCTATTGTACTGGTTCAAGATTATCATTTTGCGTTGGCTCCTCGAATGATACGGGAAGTCTTGCCACGAGCAACTATCATTACTTTTTGGCATATCCCGTGGCCAAATGCTGAGAAATTCGGGATCTGTCCTTGGCGCGCCGAGATTCTCGAAGGCTTGCTCGGTAGCACGATAATTGGATTTCATACTCGCACGCATGTTAATAATTTTATGGATACGGTTGATCGAGAGATCGAGTCGCGGTTAAACCGCGAGGACTTCTCCATTTCTTTTAAGGGTCGACTATCTGCGGTTCGAAATTATCCAATTTCAATCGAATTTCCTCCGCAAAAGCTTCAGGAAGTTCCGACCAGCGCTGAATCTCGTTCGCGAGTACTTGCTCGCCACAACCTACCACCCACAACTGCGATTGGAGTTGGTATCGAGCGGCTGGACTATACGAAGGGAATTTTGGAACGTTTTGCTTCTATAGAGAGGCTACTTGAAATGATGCCGGAACATATCGGCAACGTTTGCTTTATTCAAATCGTCGCTCCCTCACGATGGAGAATTCAAGCATATAGTCAATTCGCAGACGAAGTGAGAATCCTGGCTGCCACCATAAACGCAAAGTATACGAAAGACGGAGTTGCCCCGATTTTGCTTATTGAAAAGCACCATGAAGTGCCAGAGGTGTACGAATACTATAGGGCTGCTGACTTCTGTGTCGTGAGCAGTCTTCACGATGGAATGAATCTCGTTGCGAAGGAGTTCGTAGCTTCTCGGGACGACGAACAAGGCGTACTGATACTGAGTGTCTTTGCTGGAGCATCCCGCGAGCTCCCCGAAGCACTCATCGTAAATCCGTACGATATCGATGAATGCGCACGAGCAATATCCCAAGCTCTCTCTATGGATCCGACCGAGCGACGCCAGCGCATGCGAACCATGAGAGAGCAGATAAAAGAATGGAACGTTTTTCGATGGGCTGCCCGCATGATTCTTGACGCTGCAGAGATTCGGGAAAAGGAACGCCTAATGCGCGTAATTGACAGTGCCTCACCGGCAACACGACGAGCAGTAAAGCGAGTGACGGAATCGATTTCATGAGTGAACTCGATCAAGAAATACTCTTTCGAGCATGGGCTGAAGCACGGAAGCGTTTGGTTTTTATAGACTTTGACGGAACCCTCGCGGACTTCAACATCGATCCTATTTTAGTGACACGAGATAGCGCTGGGAGGGCATTGGTATCTGAGCTCACACAACACGCTACGGTGGTAATCGTTAGCGGACGAACCGCAAATTTTTTACAAAAGGAGTTTAAAGGGGATCAAGTCGTTCTCGTAGGAGAACACGGTGGCATAATTCGTTTGCAGGAGAGCGCGGCTTGGATTCCGCTGCCGGTGGTGCCCTCCGTCTCGAATGCCGCATTGGATGAGATAGAGCAGCGTATGCGGCATTGGAATTTAAAACTTCCTGGAAGCCTAATCGAGCGAAAATCTCTTGGGTGCGCCTTTCATATACGGGGCGTTGACCCGAGCTTGGTCGAAGCGCTGTATCCTAAGCTAAATTTGGAGCTAATGAATCTTTGTGATGAGTTAAAACTAAATCTTTTATCCGGGAAACGGGTCTTAGAGGTAAGAAATTACGGTATCAGTAAGGGAGCGTTTATCGACTGGTATGTTGAAACTCAAGCAGACCGATCTGATGAAAAATCGTCGCTTTTTGCCTTCGGTGATGATGTGACCGATGAGGATATGTTCAAAGTCGTCAACCAAAGAGGGGGAATTAGCGTAAAGGTCGGAAATGAGGCCTCATCGGCAATAGTTCGATTTTCTTCACGGTCTACTTTCGTCACCGGACTATCGAAAATCCTCAATACCGCAATTGCAGCTGGCAAAGTATCACCGCTAGAATAGAGCAAACTAGTAATTGAGATGACTGAGCCAAAATTAGCACCACATAGTCCGAGCTTTAATGAAGTAGTAGCATTGCTTAGTAATAGTGCCCGCTTACTAGTAGCTTCGGATTTTGACGGCACAATCTCGAAGTTCAATGTCGACTATAATGCTGCTGATTTAGAACCAAATGCTCGCGTAGCACTTCGCAAGCTCTCGGAGCTGCCGAATACGTTTGTTGCCGTAATTTCCGGCCGCTCTCTAGCGGATCTAACTAGCAAATGTGATCAACTGGAGCGTGTTAGGCTTGTTGGTAGTCACGGACACGAGTTTGATCTCGATCGAGTAATTGCGCTTTCGGATGAACAGCGAACACTTTTGGCAAAGGCGGAAAACCTTGTCGAAAAAGCAGTAACTAACTGTCCCGGATCAAAAATCGAAATCAAGCCGCATGGCGTAGTGTTTCACTATCGAGCGCTTTCGCAGACACCGACAAACGAGATCGATCGTTTGACCAGCGATTTGCAGGCATTGAAAGTCGGAAAGGTTCATTTTGGAAAACGTGCCCTTGAGTATTGCTTGGTTGAAACCAACAAGGGTGAGGCACTTGCACGAATTCATGAACGCACAACTCCTACGATCACGGTATTCATTGGTGACGACGAGGCTGATGAAGAGGTGTTTAAAACACTCGGCTCAGACGATATTTCGATAAAGGTTGGAACAGATGAGTCGGAGGCTAAATTTAGACTCGACTCCACTGTTGATGCAGTTAGCTTTCTGGTAGCGCTGGCCGAGGCTAGAGCCGAATGGCTTCGCTCCCTGCCAGCTAGTCCGATCGAGCGACATCTTTTTCTTTCAGATCTACGAACATTCGCGCTAGTGGATCAGACTGGCACCTTGAGTTGGTTGTGCGCACCACGATTAGATAGCCCACCACTTTTCGGGGCGCTTGTCGGAGGTCCAGGAGCTGGCTATTTTCGTATTTCAGCTGGCAACGAGGGTACTCAAGAATATGTCGGAGGGTCGCTGATAGGGCGCACCAACTTCGGTAACGTATCGGTAACCGATTTTTTAGATTGCGGATTTGACCGGACATTTCAACGCTCTGGAAGAAGCGATCTGGTGAGATTGATCGAGGGAAGGGGTGAGGTGACCGCTGAGTTTGCACCTAAGTTTGATTTTGGCCGAGTACCGACTCGCCTTTCAGGGATTGAAAACGGTTTAAGAATCGACTGTGGACAACAAAGACTAATCTTAAGCAGCCCTGGATGGACATGGAATATCATGCGACACGGAACCCACGATGTTGCTCGAAGTACCCGGATGTTCAACGAAGAATGCGTCTCTCTAAGACTATTAATCGGCACCGCATCGGCGGTACTACCGGTTAGAACGCCGGGTCACATGCTAGCTGATACCCAAGCATTTTGGGAAAGATGGTCTAGCAAACTTCGCCTGCCCGAGAGCAACCCGGAGTTAGTAGCGCGAAGTGCCCTTGTTATACGTGGCCTCTCATACGGACCAACAGGCGCCATCGCTGCAGCGGCAACAACAAGTTTGCCTGAAACGCTTGGAGGTGGTCGAAATTGGGATTACCGCTACTGCTGGCCGCGGGACGCCTCGCTAGCAGCATCCAGCCTATTACGCCTAAATGCTCCGGGCGCCGCAATGAAGCTACTAGATTGGATTCTCGGAGTTATCTTTGACGTAGATGAAGATCGATTCTTGGCACCGCTCTACACAGTGACTGCTAGATCGGTACCCGGAGAAGCAGAGATTCCTGAGGCGCTTGGTTACAGAGCTAGTCGGCCGGTTCGAATTGGAAATTTGGCATCGGAGCAATTGCAGCTTGATACATTAGGTCCGATCGCTGAATTGATGTGGAAACTCGCTCAGATCGGAGCGTCTCTTACATCAGAGCATTTGCAGTTAGCTGAACGACTTGTGGGATTAGTTGCGCTTCGCTGGAGAGATGCCGACAGCGGAATTTGGGAAGTCCGAGGCGCTCAACGCCATTTTGTTCATTCAAAGCTCATGTGCTGGTATACAGTGGATTGTTGTACCAAAGTTGCGCGCTACTTAGGTATTGAGCATGACGACTGGATTGAGCTCGCTCAAGAAATTCGGATACAGATTGAAACGGAAGGATACTGTAACGAGCGTAAAAGCTATGTGGTTGCTTACGACTTAAAGGAGCCGGATGCTGCGCTACTTTGGATTATCCTAACTAGATTTCATCCCGCAGATCATCCGCGTTGCCGTGGAACTCTAAAGTACATTGTCGAAAATCTAGTTCACGATGGGAACGTGTATCGATATCACTTCAACGATGCGCTACGTGGACAGGAAGAGGAGTTTATAATCTGTCGTTCATGGCTAATTGAAGCACTCGTTATAATCGGCGAGCGAGAGCAGGCACAAAAACTGTTCGACCAACTTCTATCAACTATGAAGCCGTTAGGGCTCCTTCCTGAGCAGTGGGATTACAAAACCAATACCGCCTTGGGAAATTTTCCGCAGGCGTATTCTCATCTAGGGTTCATCAATGCTGCGTGTGCTCTATCGCCGGGACATGATGCCTGTTTCTCTGACTGATAGTATACAGAATCCACCTTCGAACAATCGATGGTTTAAAACTAGTGCGTCCGTTTCGGGGCTGGGGAGCTCCAAAAATTAAAAATCTAGTCGGCAATTTATCCTTGCAAAGAGCGAACTTCATGAAAGAGTGCTACAGTTATGCCTTCATACGAACCAGTAAAACTTCTAGAAGAGATTTCGCTTAACCTTAGGAACCACACTTTCTTTCATGGCTCAAATGACGCCGGGGATGTTGCGAAGATTCTTCGTGAAGGCTTTAAGCGTGAGTTCGTGGATTCAGATGGGCGCTGGTTTCGGGATGGAAACTTAGGAATTGGAATTTATCTAAGCTGCAATTGGCGAACATCAGTCTGGTTTGGAAACATTTTACTCAAAGCAACTCTCCAACGTGGCACACGCATCCTTGATATGAGCGAACCTCCAGATCCCTCGTTACTTAGTGTGCTACGCCGCAAATACGGCGCTGAGATATTAACCACGTTAGATCCAGCAGCGGTACTTCCGCGCAATAAGTCTCTAACTCTCAGTGAGTTTGTTGCGTTAATTCGGCATCACTATCGGGAAACATGGGAACGTCCGCGCGAGAGGGGGCATTTGCATCGTTGGTCACCCAAACGCATCGCGCACTCAAATGCGCTCGAGGCCTGTTCGAAGTTGTTACCGCGCTACGGATTTCATGGGTATGGGCATCCCGCTGATGATAATGGGATTCTTATCTTTCAACCTGAACGAATTATCGTTGATTCAATAATCGCCGAAATTCCCGAGAAGGAGCATTCAAGGTTAATAGAGGATTCCTCACTAAATCGGATAACTCTGAAAGATTTGTGCTCAAAGTTCGCAGGTGCCGTTAATGGAGTTAGCCTTAATGCTGTCTCACGGAGACGTTCAGGGGGGACGATGTAAAACTTCACTGAATCTTGGCGAGGCAGTTATTAGGCGGTGAAGAGAGTTGGATGGTGAAGGATGTTCGAGTAACTTTGAGATTGCAAATCCGTAAACAGGAGAGTATTATTAACTCGCATATTCCTGGAAAATTCGAGTTATGATACCGCGACACGTTAACTTATCTAAATTATTGGGTAATTTCTCGTCGGCGCTGTTTCTTGGGGCACGAGGGCTTGGAAAAACGAAACTTTCTGAGGCATGGCTTAAAGCGCAAGATTCTTCTTTGACCTACAACCTGCTTGACCCGTCAGAATTCAAGCGCCTGCTATCAAATCCTTCGCAAATTATTAATGAGATAAAGACAAAGCTTACATCGTTGGGTAGCAAGGAAACGCTCTCTGTCTTCATTGATGAAGTGCAAAAAGTTCCGGAGCTTCTAGATGTTTGTCACCTTCTCATAGAAGAGCTTAAACCTCGTGTTCAGTTCTTACTAACCGGCTCCAGTGCGCGCAAATTAAAGTCACAAAGTGCGAATCTACTGGCATCTCGGGCGTTATCGATTCGGTTGCATCCTTTCACCTATCTTGAACTAAAGGACCACGGGTTCAACCTCCTTGAACGCCTGCAATATGGAACCGTCCCTGCCATCGTATTTGCAGAGCATCCGGACCAAGCTCTTCGCGCCTATGTCGATACCTATCTCAAAGAGGAAATTCAGCAGGAAGCACTCGTACGCAAGCTAGATAAATTTTTTAGCTTTATCGATGTCGCAGCCCAGCTAAACGGTGAAGTCATTAACTTTAGAAAAATCGCTAGGCAACTTTCCGTAGCGGATAAAACTATCGTCGAATACTTTCAAATTTTAATTGATACGTTATTGGTCATAAAACTTCCTGGCTGGGACAGATCAGCAAAAAAACAAGTCATTAAGAGCTCCAAATTCTATTTCTTCGATTGCGGCGTACTCAACGCAGCTGCCCGGGAGCTTAACTCTCGGTTAGAATTAGGTAGTGCACGCTATGGACGACTTTTCGAACATTTTGTAATCAGTGAATTCTATCGGTTAAACGATTATTTTTCCTGCGACTATGCGCTTTCATTTTATTCGACCGGTACTTCAGAGGTTGATCTCGTCCTCTCGCGAAGTCGCAGTGAGCCAGCGATAGCAATTGAAATTAAATCAAATCCGAAGGTTTATCGAGAAGACCTTCGAGGTCTGGAGCTCTTTAGCTCTGAGAATCCAGACAGTAAGCTCTACTGTATTTCAACTAACACAAAGGCGTATACCGTTGAGCTTGCTTCAGGGAAAAAAGTGTTCGTACTGCCGTATCAAGATGGGCCGTCAGAGATCTTGAAAATTTTGTAAACTAGTATGAGTAACTTATTGGGTCCTGCAAGCAGCGCATTGAATCTATCCTAAGGTGACCTTTCGAACGGTTCTATCACGCAGCAGCCAGGTCTGGTTTTCAAGATAGCTTCTTAAATCCTGTTGCGGTGACCTCTTTGAGTGCTGCAGGAAGCGTAAAGCGATTATCTCCTGATGCTGAATACGTCCCGAGCGCGCCTGTAAAATCCTTCAACGTACTTAGAAACTCTCGCACGCCCTCACTGCTGGCATTGGCTTTCGCAGCGGTGACAAGCAATAACACAGCGTCATGACCATTGGCAGCGGAATATAAAGAACCATTGGGAAACTTCTTAAGATATCGATCATTAAAAGTGCCCGTTGAATCATCCGCGTTAACGTACCACGCGCCAACAAGTGTTCCACCTGAGTTCTTTACTTCGTTAGCATCCTCAAAAAACTCGAAGCCAAAAAACGGTAGCTCGATGCCCATGCTACGGACTTGCTTTGCGAAAGCACTTAACTGTCCTGGGAAAAGAATGGGCAGAATTGCATCGATGTCTCCACGGGCCTTTATTTTCGCAATTGCCGCCCGAAAATCCTTGATTTCAGGAGGAAATTCCTCGTCGTATCCAAATTTTATTCTTCCAGCATTAATTCGATCCGTGGCCCTGTTCACCGCATAGACTCCATCATGAATCGTTGAAAGTCTCGCAACATTTGTATACTTACGTCGAATAGCCTCAGGCACTAAAACACGAGCTTCCTCGTCTGGTGTCACCCAAAAATTAAACGCATACTTCCTACCCTCGACCACTTTGGGATCTGAGGCGATAGCAATTAATGGCAGAGCACGTCGCTCTATAATCGGCGCAAGGGCGTTAGCTGTTCCCGAGGAAAAGTTGATGACGGCTTGTACGTGATCCTGTGTGAGTAGTTTATTAAGCGCTGAAACTGCCTTCTTGGAAGATAAGGAGTCATCTTCATAGATAAATTGAACTAAGTTTCTATCCTCAGGCGTAAGCCCATCAATTGCTATCTGCATGCCATTCTTAAACCCTTCTCCGATGCTCGCTGATTCTCCACTAAGTGGAAGAATGACCCCGACTCGAAGCGGAGTTACATCTTCGGCAAAGGACGACATGCTAGATAGCGGAACGAAAATAAGGAGAGCACAAACAAATTTAATTATCATAAGAAACTCCATGTCGATCTAGACTCTGCCAGGTGTCAGAAACTCCAGAACCGGATTACACAGCAAGCCATACTGTCGCAAATTCTGTTCTGTTTCTATCAGGATCCATATCAGACGGGGGATCGCATTAGCGGCAACTTTCTCGCCTCTTAACTAGCTGAATTTACTTATGCTTTAAGCTTAGTTAGTTGGATAAAATTGCGCCAATCATCGCGTGCTTGGAGTACAATGCAAAACTATCGATGCTTGATGTTTGTATACCACCAGGAAAATCAAAAAATTAAAGCTACGGTCGTCTCTATTTTGCACATAACTACCGATGTGATGGACCTAAACATGAGCCTTTTTCCGAAGAAGGAATCCCCTGCGGCGGGGAGCGATACTGCGGTCCAAATTTCACCAACCACCGATAAGCCTATGACAGACCCGATGCAGAGTTTAAAATTCGTACCCGCCCCAGTTGATGCCGAACCATCACCCGAGCGTATAGCTCTGGACACGGGGATAGTTAAAAATTTAGCCGCCGCTTATCGGGAAGTTGCTATACAGAATCAACTTTCGGTCGTACCAGTTTCGACAGATAAGATCGCCGCCTAACTCGCTTCAAAGATAATTAAAATTACTCCAATCAAGATGATTGCCGCAGGTTTTACTCTTCGCAGCGCAGCGGGCTCCTTCAACATGTACGCTCCAACTATCAGCGACATCGGCAGATACAGTTGTCCACTAGCATACGCATACGCAACCAACGTGTAAGAAGGAGCGATACTGATGGCGAGAATACCGACCCCCCATAATAGGCTCATAACGAACGAGCGAACAGGATTGAATCGAAACATCCCCAATGGATGAATCCGCCCGTGCATAATGGCGAGAGAAAAATAGGCCCATTCCCCAATCATCATTAAGGTAAAGAAAATAATTGGGGGCACGCCCGGGCTTGCGGCTTTAATGGTTATCGCCATCAAAACCCCGAGCAGCTGTGATGCGAGCATGTACTTAACGCCTATAGAAAAACGCGGCACGGTTCTGTCTATAGGTTTCGGAGAAATCATCCAGACACCGCCAACCACAAGAAATACACCGACTAGAGCCACGAACGTCGGATACTCACCGAGAAAAAGCATCCCCAAACACACCGAGTACACCGGAGCAACGGCGCGAATCGGAGCGACCTCTGAAAAATCTGAACTGATCAAAGATTTGATAAAGGTGATTTCGCCGAGGATCAGCAAGAGGATCGCCAACGGCAACCAAATTAGGTACGACGAATCCGTTATCACAGCACCGGTAGCATAAGAAGCGATGCTGCCAATTACGATCCCAGCTAGGACAGTGTTCCAAATTACCAATTTGTAGGAAACATGATTGCCGAATTGCTTTTTGAGCGCATCAGCAAAGACCAGAAAGACTGCGCCTATTAATGCAAGGACGATACCGACCATTCGGCTAGCAGTAGCAGGAACGTAGTGTTTGAGCGAGCCGGATATTACTTGGCTGCGGTAGAGTATTCGATAGCCGTTTTACCACAAAGTAACGGTACTTGCTTTGTGGTCTTCGTGGTGAAAGAAAATTTCCTATCGTTTACGAAGTTAGGAGTTTAGTAACTACGCCTTCCACTTCCAATTCTTGATCTCCGGCATATCCTCCCCATGTTCACGGATATAGCGATTATGCTCAGAGAGCTTTGCCTCTACGAATTTCTCAATTCTTGGTAGGTGCTCCGATAGGGTAGGGGATCGAAACACCATATCACGAAGCAGATGATAACGATCCAAATCATTCAAAACCACCATATCAAAAGGCGTAGTCGTGGTGCCCTCTTCTTTATAGCCGCGCACGTGAATATTATGGTGACCGTGTCGACGATATGTAAGTCGATGAATCAGTACTGGATAC
The DNA here is from genome assembly GCA_041739515.1 of Bdellovibrionota bacterium. Lineage (GTDB taxonomy): Bacteria > Bdellovibrionota_C > UBA2361 > UBA2361 > UBA2361 > JBGSNS01. The sequence continues at coordinate 6,893 of JBGSNS010000093.1, read as the reverse complement.
CCGTGAAACGCGAACATGATAGGCTTATCGGCTGTAAAGATTCGATCAAAATCATCATCAGATAATCCATGCGGATGCTCCGCCTTCTGTTGCAGCGCCATTAGGTTTACAACGTTTACGAAGCGCACCTTTGCTTCCGGTATTTGCTCACGCAGCAACTGAACTGCGGCAAGAGCCTCCATCGTAGGCACATCACCGGCGCACGCCATAACGCAATCGGGAGATCCGTCAGTATCGTTGCTTGCCCATTCCCAAACTCCTGCCCCTACAGAGCAGTGAGCTATCGCTTGCTCCATCGTACAATACTGAAGCGATGGTTGTTTTCCAGCCACGATGACATTGACGTGGTGTTTGGACCGCAAACAATGATCGGTGACTTCGAGTAACGTGTTTGCATCCGGTGGAAGATAGACCCTGATCACGGAGGACTTCTTATTGATCACGTGATCGAGAAACCCAGGGTCTTGATGAGAGAACCCGTTATGATCTTGTCGCCAGACGTGGGAGCTTAACAAATAATTAAGCGACGCGATTGGAACGCGCCACGGAATCTCGCGCGTGGTTTTGAGCCATTTAGCATGCTGATTAAACATCGAATCAATAATGTGAATAAACGCTTCGTAACACGAGAAAAACCCGTGTCGACCCGTTAGCAGGTAACCCTCAAGCCAACCCTGACAGAGATGCTCGCTCAATACCTCCATTACTCGGCCATCGACGGCTAAATGATCATCGTAAGGAAGGATATGAGCGTTAAACGTCCTTGGTGAGGCGTCAAAAATCGCGCTCAAACGGTTAGAGGCCGTTTCGTCTGGACCAAATACTCTAAAATTCTTTGAAGCATCGTTCTCACGCATCGTATCGCGCAAGAAGTTACCGAGCACTCGTGTATTTTCTGCTTCAACGGTACCTGGGGAAGCAAACTTTACTTCGTAATCGCGAAACGATGGTAAGTTTAATTCTTTAAGGAGCCGTCCACCGTTTGTATGCGGATTAGCGCCCATTCGCTTATCGCCGCTTGGGGCGAGTTTCTGTAGCTCTGGGATAAGAGTTCCATGATCATTGAACAGCTCATGAGGTTTATAACTTTGAAGCCATTCTTCAAGTAATTTCAAATGCCCTGGGTTAGTAAATAATCCGGTAAGTGGAACTTGGTGCGAGCGCCAGTAGTCTTCAGTTTTCTTTCCGTCTACTTCCTTGGGTCCGGTCCAGCCTTTGGGGCTGCGTAGCACTATCATCGGCCAGGTGGGCCGCTTTGTGACGCCACCCATCCGTGCATCGCGCTGGATTTTATGAATTTCATCGATGACTATATCAAACGTTTCAGCCATCTTCTGGTGCATCGAGTCGGGATCGCTTCCCTCAACGAAGTAAGGCTTGTAACCGTATCCAACCAATAGTGCCTCAAGCTCCGCGTGCGGAATCCGAGCTAAAATTGTGGGATTTGCAATCTTATATCCGTTTAGGTGCAGTATCGGGAGCACAGCCCCGTCTTTCGCCGGATTTAGAAATTTATTGGAGTGCCACGACGCAGCGAGCGGTCCTGTTTCAGCTTCGCCGTCGCCAACTACACACGCTGCTATTAAGTTTGGATTATCAAAGACCGCACCGAACGCATGCACAAGCGCGTAGCCTAGCTCACCACCCTCATGAATCGAACCAGGAGTTTCCGGTGCAACATGGCTAGGAATTCCGCCAGGAAACGAGAACTGCTTAAATAACTTAGCCATCCCCGCATCGTCTTGAGAGATATCCGGATAGACTTCACTGTAGGTCCCTTCGAGAAAGACGTTGGCAACTACTGCGGGACCCCCGTGTCCGGGGCCTGCCACAAAAAAAACGTTGAGATCTTTTGATTTAATCACGCGATTAAGATGGGCGTATATAAAATTTAATCCCGGCGTCGTTCCCCAATGGCCGAGAAGCCTCGGCTTTACGTGTTCGAGTGTCAGCGGCTCACGAAGCAGTGGGTTTGCTAGCAGATAAATTTGCCCAACGGATAGATAATTTGCTGCGCGCCAATATGCGTTAATGTCTCGAACTTCACTCTGTGATAGGGGAGTAGCATTTGTCATGCCGGAATTTTAGATCGAATCCCCTGGGAACGCGAGGCGTTGCCTCGCAGTCTAATGCTAACTTTGCAGAAATTGTTTTCAAACCACGATCATTTCGAGATAGAGCCACATGTTTTTAGGACAAATCCGCGACTGCAAAGGGGTTGTGAAAACCTTACTCCGCCTTTCGGCTACGAGAGGCAAGCTGCGAGGCGACGCCTCGTGCTCCCAGGGCCTCACGATCCTAGGAGTAGTCGTTGCACTTCTATCGCCATCATCAATTCTTCGTTCGCTTTAAGCACAAACGCCGAAACCTTCGAATCAGCAGCGGTAATTCTCGCCATATCTTTACCAACGGAATTATTCGCTTCTTCATCGAGATTAACTCCCAGCCACGTGAGTTCACGCAATATTCGCTGGCGAATCTCCAATGAGTGTTCGCCTATGCCGCCGGTAAATACGATAGCGTCGCATCCCCCCAGTGCAGCTGTCAGCTGCCCGACACCTTGCAGTGCACGGTACACAAAGTACTCCACGGCCCGCACAGCACCTGGTTCGGAACTTTCTAAAAGAGTACGCATATCACTTGAGATCCCTGACAGCCCTAGAAGGCCGGACCTATGATACAGAAGTTCTGAAATTTCACTGATTCGCATTTTCTTTTCAGATGCCAGATACAGCAAAACTCCCGGATCGATCTCTCCACAACGCGTAGCCATCGCCAATCCATCGAGGGTAGAAAATCCCATCGTAGAGGCGATACTTTTTCCAGCGAGCAGCGCACACATACTAGCGCCACTACCAAGATGAGCGATTATCACACGTCCATTACTAAGCTGCGGGTACGACGTCGCCAACTTGCGCGCGGCGTATGCCACCGACAAACCGTGAAATCCGTACCGTCTAACTCCTGCGTCGTAGTATGCATGTGGCAGCGCGTACGTATCAGCAACCCAAGGTTGTCCACGATGAAAGGCGGTATCAAAACATGCAAATTGCTTCGCGGTTGGAAATAATTTTTGGGTAGCTTCGATTCCAGCGATGTTGGCAGGTTGATGAAGTGGTGCAAGCGGAATTAACTCGTTGAGTTTTGTTAATACAGCGCTTGTGATTTCAACCGGAGCAACAAATTTGACTCCGCCGTGAACCACACGGTGAGCTATGTAATCCGGAGCAATTGCACCGCTTTTCTTCTTCCACTCGTTGGTAGAATCAGAAATTCTTGTGGCTATCGTTGAGACATCCAATTTCGGAATGTCGATGTTCATAAAAGAAATTAATTCTGGCTCGCCTCCCGTCGGTGGCAGATCGAAATACGCGAGCTTGCAGCTCGATGAACCGATATTGATTGAAAGAAGGTTCTTGGCAGTCATCTCAGCGCAGTTTCCCCCATCATAATGGCAAGCGCCATTACCTCCAGAACTCTGGATTGTCGAAAAAGAGACAAAAAAAGGCGGGGCCATACTTCTGGGTAGAAGTACGCCCCGCCGATGATCCACAAAGCACTACAGACCTTTCGTATCGTAAACCTCATTTGCAAGCATCAGGCGCGCAGGCTCCATCCACGGCTGACTTGCGTTATTGTACGGCCCGTCGGGAATGCTCCCGATTCGAAGCGCTTCCGCAACCCGCATCTCGAGATCCGCGCCGCGTGACGGCCCAGCTCCTCGACAGATCGTCTTACAGGGACACAACAGATTCGCGTCGAGGTCGAGCCAATGCTCGTACTTCTGGGGCGTCGCACAGTCGATGTCGTGTGCGATGAACGGGATGATCGGGCAGTGTTCATCAAGCAGAACTGTTGCCCTAGCAAACGCACGGGCGGTGCAGAGTGCGGGGTTCATCGAGTAGGGCCCAGCAACGTAACACGTCGGTCGAGGATCTTTGAGGCCTTGAAGAACAGACCATTCGAGATCCTCCATCGTGGCGGCGTGGAGCTTCTCTGCCGCAGTGCGTTCGTCGAAGATCGTAGACTTCTTCCAAGAGGACTGCGCCCTCACGATCGCATCCGCCATCCGTCCGCCGCCGTACACCTTCACGGCCGTGCTCAGGGTGAGAATCTCACCGAAGTACCTGGCCCACACATGGAGCGGCATCGGAAACCGGCTGTTCCACGAATTGAACAGCCCGACTGCGTCGATCGGGAAATACTCCCCAGCCGCCGCAATCAGTTCGCAGCGCGTGCGGTTAGAGTGCACCGCGGGACCAAGCGATGGCTTGTGCAGCTCACCGATCACCAGCATCCAAGGTCTCCGTTTTCGCGCCACCGTCAACATCGAATTGAAAATCGCATCGTCAGGATTTTGACCGTCCATGACTCACCTCCAGGGTGCGAGATACGTCTTAGTCAGCACGACGACTCTGATATTTTGCTCACGCAAAATTGCAGCCAACCAGCAACGAGCTGATCGAAAAAAAACCTTCGTAGTGCTTAGAGACGACGATGCCGAGAATAAGAATCTCGGAATGGTTGTCCCTAAGAACGACTATCTACCCTGACCGAAATGTTCGCGGAGACTAGCACACGGAGTACGCTAGTCATGATTTACGAAGATGAATTTTACTCTTCCGGCAGCGATTCCCAGCCCAGCTCAGTAATAAGCGCGCCCTGAAACCATTCCCGTTGAGCCGTTATAAGCCTGTGATGATATTCAAGTTCTTCAAGGCTCATGCCGTTTGCAGGCATCGATGCACTTAGAACTATAAAATGCCCAACAAGACTTACCTTTATTCCAACCAACCCATCCGCAATCTGCATCGCTGCTATAATGGTCTCTGAGACGTGGCGAATCGGGACGGTTGCAACGTTTAGTCCCATGTAGACGGTGGTCTCATTTGCCACTTTCATGCCTTCAAGAAGAATTTCTAACTCTTCCTCGTTACCGAGAGGGATCATCCAGCGCAGGTAGTCTGGTTCTTTTTGTTTCTGGCACTCATCCGGATCGTGTCCGAGCCGTAGGATAAATTCCTCAATCACGCTTTGCGGATTTTTCCCCCCGACGATCGCGCGTACGCTGAGTGCGGGGAATTTTTTGACTTTGCCCATAACTGCCTTGGGTTATAGCACCGAGAGGGGATAAGGCATCATTTTTTGAGGAAATCGAGCATAGGCCAGCAAAAGGCGCTTTACTCAATTTAAGTCTTAAGCTCTCCTAGTTTACCTCTAGAGCGAGATTTACCGTGACCAGTTACTTATTGTAATCAACTCCACGGTTTATGCATGTGGCCCGATATAGCTGCTCAATAAGCACGACGCGCGCAAACTGATAAGTAAACGTTAGAGCGGAGAGCGAGAGTGTAAAATTCGCCCGCTTTCGCACAGCAGCGCTCAATCCGAACGCTCCACCAATAACGAAAACTACATCGCCGCCGGCGAGGAATTTCTCCACAGTCTTTGCGAACTTAACGCTGGAGATCGATTCGCCATTTTCATCCAGCGCAATTAACTGATCGCGCGGCTTTATAAGCTCTAAGATTCGAGCCCCTTCATCATTAATGGCCTGGGCGCTTTCCTGAACTCGCGAGTTATTAAGCTCCGTTACAACTATCCGCAGGTGCGGCTTTAAGCGCTTAAGGTACTCAGCCTCAGCATCCCTAAGAAACGGCATTGTAAGTTTGCCAACTGAGATTAAACGCACCGCCATGGCGAATACGGTTACATAAAAATAGGCATTAAGAAATCGGGGCGGCACGGCGAACCAACTAGCGTAGAAGGGATTCTCGTCATTGACCATGGATGGTCGTCAAACGAACTTATTTGCCGTCTTTGGGGACGCAGTGTGGGTACTGCGTATTAGCGGAGGCGGTGGAGAGTTCATGTCAACGACGAGGGAAAATGAACGTTTCGCGCATTACGCAACTATTCTCTGTACCGGGTGGTGTTTCCGGCGCACAGAATCAAAGGCCGGGATCTATCGATTCCGGAAGTCCGTCACCAACAACGAACAACGCTGTAAAACTGAGTCCAGACTCAGATCCAGCGACACGTGCGGCTAAGGTGGCAGACATAAAAGCAGCGGTACAGAACGGAAGCTACGACTACAACCGACAAGGTGTAGCGACAGCGATCGTTCGCGACCTGCTGTAAGCACCAAAAGAGAAGAAGTAAAAAGCACGGAGCACTTTTTCATTAAGCCATGTGGCTGAAGTGAGGAGTGCTCCGTGAATTTTTTGGGAATGGAAATTGAATACGGGTTAGCGCTGATAGAAGTATGGACGATTCAGTCCTCCTTCGTCCTTCGGACTACGCCCCATCAGACTACGGCGGACGATTCTCCCCTTTTTGGCCACAGATCGACGTTGATGATATTGGCACCACTGCCATGTGGCCAAAAAGGGGAGAACGGAGAGAGAGGGATTCGAACCCTCGTTACAGTTTCCCATAAACACGCTTTCCAAGCGTGCGCCTTCAGCCACTCGGCCATCTCTCCGTATAAAGAAGTACCCCGGGGGGGAATTCTTTATATTGAGACTTTGCCCGTTCTCCCCTTTTTGGCCACAGAACGACGCTGATGGAACGAGCACCTCTGCTGTGTGGCCAAAAAGGGGAGAACGGAAGGGAGAGGATTCGAACCCCCGATACCGTTGCCGGTATACCTGATTTCGAATCAGGCGCCTTCAGCCGCTCGGCCACCCTTCCGTGTAACAACTCGCAAAAAACCGCTCCGGAGAGTAATTGGGGGCGGTTTAAGTGTCAAACCTGGGAGCGCGGAGCGTTGCTCACTGCTGTCCGGTAGGAAATGAAAATTTCCTTGTAAGAGATCGAAAGTATTGAAGAAAACGAAGAAAAATCATTTTTCGATTTGAATTGAAAAGCCGAATTTAGGGGACTTGCAAGCC
>JBGSNS010000284.1:0-4920 GCA_041739515.1 Bdellovibrionota bacterium | reverse complement strand
TACCGTCTCATCACCGACACCAATACCAGGCGGGATGCTTCCAGCGGCGAGAAATGCTGCCGATAGTGACCCTGAACGTACCTGAGCGATTGCTGCCGCTGGTTCGGAGAAACAATTTAGTTCAATTCGAATTGCCCCCCGCCCCTCATCCGGTACCCGAATCAAGACTATCCTTGAGAGATTCCAATTCAAAACCTCATACGGACCTGACGCCAAATACGCACCCATCTGTCCTGCAAGTGAGCCGAAGACTGCATCCGATGAGGCTTGCCGCAGGTTACACGAGCGTAAAATCTCAATATTCGAGACTCCTGGAAGCAAAACCGAATGAGAAGAAACTATCTCTGGTTTGGGAAAAGCATCCGCGGAGCACCGAGAGATCGAATATATTAGATCCTCCGGAGTTACCGAAACCTCTCCAGCAAAGTTCAAGGTAGTATTAATCTCCAAGGTGGTACCGGCATTCGTTTTACGAATAGTTTTGATCGCGGCTCTACGTCGTTGCGTGCCATCTCGGGGAGACAGTAGTGGCCTGACAGATAGTCGCTCTAGTACTTTGCCGGGGAGATTGCTTCCGATCGAAACTTCATCACAGTTTCCTTCAACCCCCAACTGCACAATGCCCCCTGTTTTAGCTCCACCTGTTTGAGACAAGGCTGGCTGCACTGGCAATACAACCAGTATTCCCACAACCAGACATAAACTAAACGAGCTACGCATCGGAATACACCTGTAGTAGGCGAAATAGAGGGTCCTTAAATCGCTTCCGATGTACCGGCACCGCAAATCTAGCCTTAATAAATTTCGTCGACGGTGGCGGAGAGACTCGCAACAATAATGAGGTAGTTCCTGAATCGAGAACCGAAAAGCTGCGCTCAACATTAACGCGACTCCACCTCATATCATCAGCGCTCGCCCATATCTGAACCTCATCAGCGCTCAATAACGCGTTTGGTTCAATCGAACTAAGCTGAACTCCTCGAACGATCGTACTATCCGGAACAGCACCGACAACAGAGACGCCTGTATCATCAAAGGCAATAGAATCACTTTTTCTCCAACGCGAAACGGAACCGAGTTCTGGATTCGAATCGTTATACAAAACTCCTGTAACTATCGGCGTAAGACGCAGAGCAGAGCGATTAGCGAAATATTCTCGCGCCGATAAATCGATGTCAGCTCTCGCCTTGTCAGCGCGAATAGAGTCGATACGCGCCAGGATATCCGCACCCGCCGCCAACTGAGCCAAACGCTCTAGCTCACGACGAGAAAGTGATGCCCCGGTATACTCAAGAAGTTGCGATTGCAAACTTCTGATTGCAGAACGAACCTGCAGATCGGGAAACTGATCGATAATCGCGGTTCGTGGCTCACGTTTGAGATTGCTTACCAATACGACGGAGCGAAAATCGGGTGGCACTGCTTCTTCAATTAGCGATCCGGAGTCCAGCTCTTGGCGCAGGGCGTTCAATTGATCGTGGGTAAAATCACCCGGGGTCAAAAGGGCATGCCGTAAAAATTGCGCTCTGCGATCCTCTTCACTTTGGCGGCGTGAAATCATAGCGGCCGCCAGTAGCGCTCCTTTGCTGTGCGGAGAGCGCGCGATTGCAAAATCGATCAGTTCGTTGGTTTCAAAAATCGAGTCCGTCGAAGTTGAAGCTGAACAAGTGGCGGATCCGAGTAGAGACCTTACCCCCGCATACTGTAGCAGCACGACGCTACTTAACGGACGTTCGCTTACTATTTCTCGTGCGAGCTCCTCTGCGTCGCACAGCGAATTAAGAGTGGCTGACGGATTACTTCTTGAGCTGACCTCAGCTGCGCTAATTCTAGCGATACGAGGATCTTCAACATTAACATCGCGCTCGCCGAGCATCGCCCAAGCAAAAGATAAACCGGCCCCAACAAGGCAAGGAATCAGCGCGAGACGATTGGATAATGAGGATGGGCGGGACATTCTCCCCAATCATGCGTTCTGAGACAAATCACGGCAACCTATAAAGTACAGTTGCTGGAACTGCCCCTGAGTGATCCCTTCGAATCCTGATTAAATTCCACCACGAAGGACACCAAGAATACAAAGGAATTGGGTTTCCTTCGTGTTCTTAGTGATCTTTGTGGTGAACAAAATTTTAGACTGCTCATTAAAACGACGAACTAAATCGAGACTGTTCCGCTAGGGGCCTGGCATTACCCAATTTTTACCACACTATCGTGGGGATTCGTCAGGAACTGTCGTCGTCAGAACTGAAGAACCTCAAAACTGCAAAACTGGGGCCGTCGAATAGAACTCCGCCAACTGCTGCCTAATCGCATCATCCTCCGGATCCTCAAGTGGCGAGGCTGTCTCCTTTATAAGTTCCTCGCGTGACGTAGCAAAGCGATCCGTTTCATCGCCGCACCGATATCGAGAGAGCAACATCTGTCCGCCACCGTAGCGATAGTGTCCGTACTTATGAAGAGTCGATAAAAATTTCTCTATGCTAGTGTCTCCAACCGAGAGCTTGGCGCGAACGAGTAGCGCGGATAGATCGCGATTTTCCGCCTCGCGCACCCCCTTTTCATCGCCGAAATAAATTGCCTGGTGCAACCTTTCGATGCCGGTAAAATCGATCCGATAAATATCCTGCTCGATATCACAATCAGATTCTTTGTCGAAATACTTCGCTAGGGTCATAGACTTATGCTCTTCCAACGCTTTCGCAATGACCGGCTCAAGACATGATCGCTCAAGAGCATTTTCTGGCTCGTAAGGAGCGACGAAGAAATGCCCACCGTAGATTTTACCAAGCGTCCAAGCGGGTTTATTTTCTTGATAACGATTTAAATCGAGCCAGAGTGAATTCCGATTGTTTACATCAAACAGCAACACGGGCGATCGCTTGCCTCCACCAGTCTCGCGGTTCGGTGATAATTGATAAAACAACTCTCCGCGTTTAGCGGTATGAGCAAAGCGAGCTAAATAAGGATCCCAATCCACTATGTGCAACTTATGATGCTTATGCAGGTACTCCGCCAAAGCGATTTCAAGTAACACATCCGCTTTCGATTCATGGGACTGCACACCGGTCAGCAACCCTAAGTGCTTAGTCACCGTCTCAAGGGACAGCGAGTACTCACCGCTCTCTTTCTTCGGTGTCTGAAAGGTTGCATCGGTACACGCCAGGAACTGAACCGCTGGATAAAGATCTCGATAAACTAAATCGCCGTGGTAATACGGGTTTATTCCGTTTCGAATTAGCACAGTGCGCAGAAAAGGAACATCGAACTTAAACGAATTAAATCCAACCAAAGCGATCTTTTCGCTCTCAGTATTGCGCTTCAAAAATGCATCAATATGAAGCGCTGCTTCCCGTTCAGTTCGCTCGCCGCGATGATCCAAAATCAGAATTCTGTTCGCTAAAAGTGCACCCAAACTCGGTGCCTGCAGCGGGGTAAGCGAAACAGTACCGGAACACTCATCCAGGGTCGTAAACTTCTCATCTACAACTATAAACGAGTAATTAAGTATTTGACCTACAAAGTCTCTGTCAGAAGTTTCAAGGTCGAAGAAAATGCTTTTCACAAGATGACCCTAGCATACACACCCACGTTTAGTCGTAGACCTCTTTTCTATGTCCAACTGCCAACACAAGAACGATTAACCGATTATCTTCTATGCGGCAGAGGATTCTATAGTCGCGCACGCGATACCGCCATAAGCCTGACTTGTCACCGGAAAGCGCCTTACCAAAACGGCGTGGATCTTCCTTTGTCGCAATTCGCTTTTTAAGATAGGTAATGATCTCTTGACTCGCTTGCTTTCCCAGCTTCTTTGCATCTTTTACCGCCCGTTCATCCCATTCAATTATCCAAACCAAGAGCTTTCTCCGCCTCCTTCATAGAGAGTCGCTTTCCAGGCTTCTCGGCGCGTTCAATTGCGATGAAGGTATCTTCCATCTCGTCAAGGTATCTAAGGAGCGCTTCGGTGGCGTAGAAAGTTTTGGTGCGCCCCGTGCGCTTGGCTAAGGAACTCAGGCGCTCATCGAGGTCACTGGTTAAGCGGACTGCTAATGTGGATTTCATAGTAATGTAGCCCTTGTAATACGTGTGATACAAGTATAACAAATTAGCAGCAAACTGACCAAACAAATATTTTAGGACACTCCATCAGAGAAGTTGTTGGAGTGAATTCAGATAGTTGGCACTATGCTCGACGGTTCTTTGGAAGATACTCTATTTCTTAAACAAGATCCCCGGACAGAACGAAATTATCAAAGCCATCCCCACCATCCCCAAAGGCAGCATCGCGTCTAAAGAGCCCTGAAAACCGAGAATAAATCCGAGTATCACGATCGACTCTGAAAGCGCCAAACCGATTATAAAGAGCGGGAACAGAGTAGCAGAAATTGCGCCTGTCGATTTTCTCGCAATAAATGAGCGGAGAAACATGACCGCAATAGCTTCGAGCGCACCGAGCACCCACATCATCTGTTGGAATACATCCGACTGAGCAAGAGACGGCCCAGGTATTGGCACGCGATTTATCACCACGATCACTGCATGCAACATCAGCGAGCTAGCTAAAAACACAGCCCATATAATCCAGATTATCTGATTTGGAGGGAGTAGCTTCTCTGAGTTACGAATCATATCGAAGAGAAATACTTCACATTTATTCCCGTCGCTACGATAAAAGGAACAGATGCTGATTAATCCAGACAGAATCTGAGTGATCCCCACGAATCCTGATTAAATTCCACCACAAATAACACTAAGAACACAAAGGAATGGCCTTGATCTTCGTGTTCTTAGTGATCTTTGTGGTGAAGAAAATTTTTAACTCCCCATTAACCGACGAAGTAAATCGAGATTGTTCGGCCAATTGCCTGGTATTACCGAAATATTGCCACACTGTCGCGGGGATTCGTCAGGGATCGT
>JBGSNS010000296.1:0-1701 GCA_041739515.1 Bdellovibrionota bacterium | reverse complement strand
CTGCGGCCAACCTCTTTTGCTCACAGTAAAAGGCACAGTTGAAGCCTTTTATCGTTAAGACAAGTGCATAACAGATAATATCAGTATGACGTTGATAGTGGCCAACAACACTTGGCCACTATAGTCCTATACAATAGATGCCACCGTCGACCCTATAGGGATGCTTCTTTTAAAACAAATAGATAGCGTGTCACTGGCTGGAATGCTAGTGCTTAATCATTTGGACTAAGTCAAAAAGATATACCTCATTTTGTTTCTGTTATTTGATAAACCTATTGTTTGACCAGCAGTCCGCGCAATAATAAATCCAGTGCGGCAATACTTTGTGCCAAGCGTTCATGACCATCATCACCTTCTGCTATCCAGAACGCTGCTTCGGCTAGACTGCCATAAATCAGTGATGCGAGAGCTTGCGAGTTGGTTTCTGCTATAACACCTTGCAACATAAGATTGTCTATCAGTAATCGCATTGATTCGACGCAATAGTGCTGCGAGTCTGGTGAGGCACCACCTAACACAGACCTGGCGTCGCGCAGGATTATGCGTTGAATTTCCGGCTCTAGTGCCATCTCCAGATAGGCATGACAGCGGCTTCGAAAGCCATCCCAAGCATCTGTAGCAGTGTCGGTAATAAGTTTTAAACGTTCATCCATTTCAGCATCGATCTGTTCCACAACTTGCACCAGTAAGCCTTTCTTATCGCCAAAGTGGTGATAAAGCGCTCCACGGGTCAGGCTCGCCTGTGCAGTGAGGTCATCCATTGACGTATTAGCGTAGCCACGTTCACTGAATACTTTTCGGGCTGTTGCCAGCAATGTGGCACGAGTTTCTTCCATGTCGGCGCGAGTGCGACGGACCATTATTCTCTCCTTATCGGCGTGTCGCATTATTTACATACACACTGAATGATTATTTACATACACAGCGTATGAATGTATAGTCCTATTCATACGCTGTGTATGTATTATCATCGCGCTAAGCCATAATGGCAAGCGCCGTGCTGTGGAGAAAGAGATGGCTAACCCTTACAGTGAATTGTTCGATGCACCTGGCACTAAGGGCTTTGCCCTTGCAGGTCTGCTGGCAAGAATTCCGCTACCGATGATGGGCATCGGCATTATTACTATGCTGTCGCAACTCCGAGGCAGTTACACATTAGCGGGAGCTGTATCTGCAACCTTTGTGCTTTCATATGCACTATTATCACCACAGATTTCTCGTCTGGTAGACCGCCACGGGCAAAGCCAAGTGCTACCTGCGGCGACTGCGCTAAGTGTTACCGGTGTGCTACTTCTACTTGCATGTACTTGGTGGCAAGCACCTGATTGGACCTTGTTTATCGGCGCCTTGCTGGCTGGCACTATGCCTAGCATGTCGGCGATGGTAAGGGCGCGATGGACGGAGATCTACCGAGGTCACCCACGTTTACAGACAGCATACTCACTTGAGACTGTACTAGATGAAGTCACCTTTATCGCTGGGCCTCCACTATCAGTGGGGCTATCCGTAGCCATATTCCCCCAAGCAGGTCCATTAGTTGCTGCAGTGCTGCTACCCATAGGTGTTTTTGCTTTGCTTGCACAGCGCGAAACTGAGCCTAGGGTTACAGCGCAAAATGGCTCCACTGATTGCAGCGGCTCTGTGATTCAGTTGGCTGACATTCGGCTACTGGCCTTGTTGATGATGGCAATGGGCGTCATC
>JBGSNS010000210.1:0-2170 GCA_041739515.1 Bdellovibrionota bacterium | reverse complement strand
GAACATCTCCGAGCTCTTCTGGAATGTGTTCAGGATGGTTATCGATCGCGTCGAGAACTTCGTAGCTCTCCTCTAAAAGATAATTCTTGAGAGATTGGTGCGTCTGCTTAAGATCCCAGGGGCACCCACCGTTTGGGTCACGCAGTTTTGCGATAATCGCTTTGAGTTTTTCAAACCCGGTCCCATCGCCGCTATTATCCATGCACTATGAAGTACTCGGTTTACTGAACTTTCTCAAATAAGCGCTGTTTCTTCGATTACAATACCTTACCATTGGAGGCGTCGCACACTACCGCCGCATGCACGATTTTTGCTCCGTGAGCCATAGCTAACTCAGCCAAGGTTTTTAACGTCGAACCAGAGGTCATTACATCGTCGACGATAAGAACTATCTCAGGGAGTTCGTAGATGCACCGAATCGAGTGCCTTGCTGAGCGTCTTCGATACTGACGGGACAGTTGAGCTTGTGGGAGGCGGACAGGGGAGCGGCGAAACGGTTCGATCAACGGCACCTCCAAACTTACCGCTAACGGACTTGCGATTAAGCGGGCGGGATTCAATCCGCGTTTGCTCAATAAGCGTGGATGACTCGGGGCGACGACTATTGCCTCTGGAATCGCTGCGCGAGTTTTCGGATAATGTAATGCGAGCGCCTCGCCCAGTTGAGTTAAAAGCGGCGCGTTTGGATGGTACTTCGCTGCTCTCATAAGAAACGCGCCGTCACGACTGTAATCGAAAATACTAATGACGGAACTAAATTGCGGAATATGGTGTAGGCGCAGGTCAAGCCTCGGCTGGCAACGGATGCAGGCAGCGCTAATTAATCGATTAAATTTGCTTCGTTCTGGAATCCGACGAGTACAGCAAACGCAGCGGGTGGGAAACAACCATGACCAATCCATGGTTGGATAATCGAAATATTCTCTAGACTGTTGTGTGCTTGGAAACGAAATTCACATGTTTCGAAGCTGACGATATTAATCTAATCCATAAACGCACTCCAGTTTTCATCGGATTCTCGGTGTCAGTGATTCTCGGCCGAAAGATTCAAAGTTTGGTCGGGTCGGGGTTCTTTGTTCGTAAAATCTCCTTTGTAATCTTGAATTTATCGGTGTAGGAAAGATTAATGCTTCTCTTTACTCACAACGATTCAGATCTGACGTTTGGTTGCTCGTACAAGGTAATGTTCAGTTTTTTTACCTCTCATTTGGATAAATTTCGCCAGAGTGGAGAGCTGTATTCGTCGGACTCAGAGGCAAAGGTGAATTATTTTTTCGTTCGAGATCCTTATGAAAGAGTGAAGTCTCTATTTGCGGATAAACTTAGAGCGAGTGTCGATCGAGGGCATATTCAATTATGCCAACAGGTTATGATCGAACACTTTGGGTTCTCGAATGTTGAAGAGCTCAAAACCATCTCGTTCGATAGTTTCTGCGCGGAACTTCCTTACTTCTACAAGTCAGACGCCCACTTTTACCCTCAGGAATGTGGCTATAATTCTCGAAACATCGAGCAGGTAATTAAAATGGAATCGAACTTTTCACATCTTAACGAACTCGGTTTGTCAGGCGTGGATTTTCAATCCAAGAATCACTCTTCGCCATCAGATATCAAAGGGACTCTCCATTATTCTCCTGATTCGAAGCTAATTATTCGAACGTTATATGCGTACGATTTCAAACTTTTCGAATACGCTGCCTAGCCAAGACAAACTAGGCCAGGATGATTAAAATAGCACCATCCCTGTCATCGCTGCCGGCTGAGAAATCCCAAGCGCATTAAGTGCGGTAGTTGCAATATCACGAAGCGATCCACCGCTTCGCAACGCTGTCACACCATCAAATCCGACAGCATAGAGCGGCACCGGAAATTTTGTATGAGTAGTGCAGGGGAGTTCGGTGTCGTAATCGAGCATTAGTTCTGCGTTGCCATGATCGGCGAACACAAGCGCTCTGCCATTGCTTGACAAGAGTTCTTCAAGAAGTTTTCCTAAACATGCGTCTACAGTTTCTACAGCCTTAATCGCTGCTGAAAGAGAGCCCGTATGTCCCACCATATCGCAGTTCGCAAAATTGACTACTGTAAGTTCTGGGATCCCAAATTTTTGCCAACTCTCAAGAATTAGAGTTGTTAGCTCAACCGCGCTCATCTCTGGCTTTAAATCATACGT
>JBGSNS010000300.1:0-2150 GCA_041739515.1 Bdellovibrionota bacterium | reverse complement strand
GAACCACGGAATCAATACGATAGCCACGATTCCAAGCAGCACATTCAGTGGTGCTCCAATGCGCATGAAGTCGAGGAAACGATAGCCGCCTGGACCGTAAACCATCATGTTGGTCTGGTAGCCGATGGGAGTCATGAAGCTTGCCGAGGCCGCGAGCGCTAGTGCGATCATGAAGGGACGAGAATCGACGTCGTAAAGCCGTGCGGTTTCAATACAGAACGGAAACATCAATACGGCTGCGGCGTTATTGGTGATCACTTCGGTAATGATCGAACCAAGAATGTAGATTGCCGCCAACGCGGCGATCGGTCCCCAAGCTTGGGTCGATTCCACAACATTTCTAGCGATGAGCGTCGCCGCTCCAGAATTTTGCAACGCAGCACCTACTGCAAACGAGGCCGCGATCGTAATCAACACTTGCCATTCCAAGCTTTGCCGAGCCTCGTTCACTGACAGGCATCCTAGGGCAATCATAAGTACGGCAGTAAGTGCAGTGGAAAGGACTATCGGAAGAACGCCGGTCGTCATCAACACAACGAGGATCAGGAATAGAGTGAGCGAGACCCAGGCTCGGTCTCGACGTATGGGACGCCACTCGTCGACGCTGCTCACCAAGTAAAAATCGTGGCTATCGCGATAGTGCCGTAAGAAATTCGGGCGAGTTTGCATTAACAGCGTATCGCCAGGGCGAAGTTCGATGTCGCCCAGCTTCTTCTCAATGCGTTTTCCGAAACGCTGAACCGCGACTACTGCCGCTCCGTAAACTTCGCGAAAGTCAGCATCCCGAATCGTCTTCCCGACAAGAGCCGAACTTTCAGAGATGACTGCTTCGCACAGCCGCCGATCCTTGTGCTCCTGCGGTAACACGTCGTTTCCAGTATGGGGCACAGGAACCAGCCCAGGAATCCGTTCAAGTTCAAGAATACTGCTCACAATTCCCGTAAAAACCAATCGGTCTTGCGATTGGATGAGATCCTCAGGGCGAATCGGACTTATGATCCGACCGTCGCGGTCGATTTCAATAAGGAACAAACCCGGCAGGTGTCGCAAACCGGCGTTTTCAACCGACTTGCCACAAAGACGGCATTCCGATTGAACGAGCATCTCAACGAGATAGTCGCCTCGCGATTCGTTCAATTGCTCTATAAACTCTTTACGCTCAGGCAATAGTCGATCGCTGAACAGTAGTAGATAAACAACTCCCAAGACCGCGTAGGGAATTCCAATCATCCCAATCTCGAAAAGGCCCATTCCAGGGATCCCATTCTCGATCATTAGTCCGTTAATCACCAAGTTCGTCGAGGTGCCGATCAAGGTGCATGTTCCGCCAAGGATAGTTAAGAACGACAATGGAATGAGAAGTTTCGATGCTGCGACGCGATTCCGCCTGCACCAATCCACCACGATTGGTACGAACATTGCTACGATCGGTGTGTTGTTCATAAAGGCCGACATCGGCAGAATGAATGCCGCTAGCCGAGCAATGACGCCGCGCTTAGTTTTTATGTTGCCTAGTACGCGCTGGCTCAAGTAATCGAGGATTCCGGTTTCCCTTAGTCCTGCCACGACGACAAATAGGAAGGCAATCGTCAACATCCCGGAGTTAGAGAATCCAGCGAAAGCCTGCTCGGGAGTGATAATCCCCGAAACGGCTAGAACGGTGGCTGCCCCTAAAAACAGTAGGTCAGTTGGGATGGAATTTTTTAACAGACCCAAAAAGAGAATTGCCACTACGCCTAACGTAAACCATGCTTCGATGTTCATCTGGATTGATTCTGAGATTAAAAGTGGTCTGCGACGAAAGATAGAGTCGTCGACGATCCGAAATAAATGTGAAGATATCAAATGCAAATCGCGTACCGACGCTATTGCCAAGAACTTTGATGATGAGACAATGAATAGCAGTGTGTCTGTTTTCGCATCCAACAAAAGTTAGAAGTCCATGTTTAGGATTGGCGGCCATACGAGGTTTCTCACTCGGCTTCTTGCGGCCTGGTGTCTCGCTCTCGCGATGCTTGGTTCGGTCGTTGCGACCGAACCGTCAATCGTTCTGCAGCATGGGGCTGTCGTTTATTCCACGGCAACGCCAATACTTGAACTGTCTGATACTGCCGTTTATCACACTGCTCATCGACTCACGCAAGACAATA
>JBGSNS010000195.1:0-2757 GCA_041739515.1 Bdellovibrionota bacterium | reverse complement strand
TAATCATTGAATGATTTAAGGCACCGCTTTGTATCCCAAATGAGATTATATTGCAAAATAACGAGATTGGTTAGCGTTATGACGAATATGGCAACCAACCGACACTGTATCGGACACCGTAACGATCTGAACTTACTAATGATATTGGGGGGTAAAAAATTTTCTAACTAACCGCTCGCATCGTCAAAACCGTGATTTCGGGATAGCAGTTTAGTCGAAAAGGAAGCTCGACCACGCCGAGTCCACGAGTGATGTAGGCCGAAGGCGAAGCGCCCATGCGGCCCTTCGCTATTTGCCCCGCTATGGGCATCAATCCCTCAGTAAAGCGGCTTTTGATATTATATGTAAACGCTCCAATTCCAGGACAGCGAACTTGTCCCGCATGGGTGTGTCCACACAGCGCTAGGTCGAAGTTGATTCGCGAGCTTCGTTCAAGCACCTGCAAATAATCCGGGTTATGTGAAACGAGGATCTTTAGCGAGGACTCGGATGAGTACCGCGGCGGCTGAGGAACCCCATTCCAGTAATCGTCAACACCCGCTACTTCTATAAGATGCCCAGTGTGACTAAACTGCATCGTTTCGTTGATTAAAAGCTGCGTTCCTGAAGATTCAACAGCAGAGCTAAGTGCATTGGGCGCCACCCAAATTTCATGATTACCGCGCACCGCAACGGACGGAGCATCCGCACGAATCTTTATTAGCTCTCTAAGCTGTTCAGCTAAAAAGTTTGCCTGAGTATCGTACGGAACACGATCGTGAAACTTTAGGTGCGCTACTTGAGATCCGGTGCGTGCAAGCGTGGAACCGTTCACCGCGACGTAATCACCGCCCCAAACCACTAAGTCTACCGGCTCCGCGGCGAGTGTTTTGAGGCTAGCGGCTAGAAATTCAAACGGGATATTCTCGCCAACGTGCAGGTCGGCAGCAAACGCAATTCGTAATCCATCAAGGCTGCTGGGAAGCCCTGCCACCGGCACCTCAACACGTTCAAACTTCAGATCGAACGTCGTGACGCGCGAGAGCGCTAGGGCAGGCGCCGCAACAGCGGCCAGCCCCGCACCGAAAATCAACGAACGTCTAGAGAGTTTCGCCCCCAACGATCACTTGCCGCCTAACAGCGAAGCGAGCCAAGAGCTGCCGCTACTAGTTTTAGTTTTCTCTTTCTCCATCGCGATTTTGATCAGTTCTTCAAGCTCTCCGCCATCGAGCCAGATACCACCTGAATCCGGACACACGTCGACAGTCACGCCGTCCATTACCCGTTGCTGCATGGGGTTACCGGTAATCGGACTCTTGCGGGCCTCGCCTGCAACGCGGCGGGCAAGCTTTTCCATCGCCAAACGGTTCTCTTTATCGAAATAAGAATTCTCTGCGGCTTTTTCGCGCTCTTTCCAGCTATCTGACATATTTGACTCCTTTAACGCCCTTTGTACCGTAACACAGAGCAATTAGACGCACACGGGCCAATGCGAGTTAGCGAATACGGCGAGGTTTGACAATAAACGAGGGAAAAACTACATCAGTACTCCGAAAACACGCGGTGCGGGCGTAGCTCAGCTGTTATTTGTGGAGCCAAACTTGGCGTTGCCAAGATTTGTCTTACCCACCAGGGATTGGCATCCCTGGACCCAGAGCCAGCTGAGAAGTAAGGTTGTCGGATAAATTAGTTGCGGGCGTAGCTCAGCTGGCTAGAGCGCCTCCTTGCCAAGGAGGAGGTCGAGGGTTCGAATCCCTTCGCCCGCTAATTTTGTTTTCGTATTCGCTGGGAGCGCGAAGCGTTGCTTCGCAGTCTAGCGTGGTACTTTGCAGTAACTATTTCAACAAGAGTTCGCCAACTCCGTTTACATGCTCAATGTTTACATACTCAATGTTTACATGCTCAATGACCCGTGTCTGCAAAGGGATTGCTGAGACTGTGAAGCATCCTCATACGCCAAAGGTTACGGAGGACAAGACACTTCGCGCTCCCAGGGTGCTTTGCGTAATTGGTGCTCGCAGAGGAAGTTCACGGACACGAAAAACTTCGATCTGGGAAATTCCTCTACCCATCTCTGGCTTGCGAGCTAAAAGATCTACCTAGCGAACTCACGCCGTACTCGAAATAAAATCACTTTCAACTATCAACACTAATACTTCAGATAGAATTGAGCATAACCTATTAATTTTCCGTAGTTTTTGCCGATTTAGTTAACATGGGGGCCTTCACTCTGAGTGTGCGGGCGGCCCAGGTTGTATAAGTAGTATGGCAGTAACGCTCGGCAGTAACATCTCTGCGATTTCGGCGACACGATCACTTGATCGTGCGACGTCGAGTATCAGCCGCACCTTCGAGCGGTTAAGCAGCGGTATGCGTATCAACCGAGCAAGCGATGATGCTGCCGGACTCGCCGTTGCAACCAGCCTCAATCATTTTTCTAAAATCTTTGCCCGCGCCGATCTTAACATCTCAGATGCGATGTCGGTGGTGAGCATCGCGGACGCCACCATGGGTGAAGTCGGTTCACTGTTGACTCGGATGAGTGAGCTTGCGTACCAAGCAGCCAACGGTACTTACTCCCGCGCTCAGCGTAGGACTCTCGATGCGGAGTTCTCAAAGCTTGATCAAGAAATTCGACGTATCGGTAATAGCACGAAGTTTAATGGACTAGATCTACTCGGAGGTACACGCAGTGCGCGAGCCGCGGTGACTTTCGATTTGGGCGGTAATGATACAGCAGCAAACGTATCGATTGATGGGCGGTATGTGGCGACGACG
>JBGSNS010000177.1:0-3040 GCA_041739515.1 Bdellovibrionota bacterium | reverse complement strand
AACGATGGGATCATCTCTTTCATTAATAGCTCAGGGGTGACTTTTCCGTGATGCGACTCAAGCGCTGGCTTCATTCGATCAGGATAGTGTCCGCCGTAAACTACGCCTGGATTCGGTGTTAGCTCACGTTTTCCAACCGTTAGATGTTGACCCATCTGCGCAACCGTAAACGAATACCTGTCGCGCATATACATTTCTGCATTGCCAACTTTGCCATCGCTCATAAGATATACAAACTTATTTGTCCCCGGATTTTCTGTAATAATCGAACGCACCTGAGCTAGCGAGTCAGCTTTGGTGAGTATCTCACGTAGAAGAAACGGCATCGGAGTTCCGTTCATGGTTTCACTAGGGTCATCCCCTGCCCCCATCTCACCAAGTGTAATCTGTTGCTCATTCATGCCGGAAACCGCGCCGAGAAATCCGATCCAGCCAATGTTTACCGACGCATATCCGGTGTCAGGAACTGAGATGTGCAGCAAAGGATGCTCGTGAAGCTTAGAAATTCGATGCATTCCCCAATCTAAAATACGAACCACGTACATCCGACCGTCCGCTGTACTGGGGCCGGAACACGCAACGTTGCTGCAGGTGGTACCCAGCTCTTCCCCGCTAATCATCTTTTTAATGACCTTTACGAGGTTTTTCTTACCGCCCCATTCCGTAATTTCTGGAAGCGCATGAATTGCATGCACGACCTCTAAGTCGAGTTTCGCGCCGTGCGCCAATCCATGCATCTCGTCTACGTAGGATTGAGGAATAAACGGTCGTTGGCGCTCGTACGCTTCTGCAAAAAGCTCTTTGAACTTAAATTTCTCAAGACACTTTTCGTATAGATACGTCAAGTTGGTCTGCACTTCATCACGTAGCAATACTCCGTGCTGATAACCCTGCTCGTACGGAGTACCTCTGGTGCACAGAACCTTTATTCGCCCATCGTCGGTCTGGGTTAACCAGGCCTTCGCTAAAATCTCTCTTTCCTGCTCACCGGAGGTGATGACGTCGCTTCGCAGTAGAACGTGTTTGAAGTCGACCCTCCATGAGAGGCAACCGGTAACTGCGAATGGTAATGAGGAGGCTAGCAGAGCGCGACGCGTAATGAGCGGGTATCCCTTGTCAGTCATACTTTCATTGTACCGCGCCTGAAGGAGATTTGTGAGAAGTTTGTTAGAGCGGTTGCAGCCCGCGAGCGAGCGCTATATTGGAGATGAAACGTCTAAAAGGGGAAACTATTATGTTTAATTCGTTCAGAAGTTCCCGTCTTTCAACATTAACAACTTTAAGAATTTTTTCGGTATTTTTCGCGACCACCGGAATTATTGGTAT
This sequence comes from Bdellovibrionota bacterium, assembly GCA_041739515.1. Lineage (GTDB taxonomy): Bacteria > Bdellovibrionota_C > UBA2361 > UBA2361 > UBA2361 > JBGSNS01. The sequence goes on along the minus strand of JBGSNS010000177.1, from coordinate 1,714 downwards.
TGCTTCAGCGGATGCTCGTCCAGCCAGCACTAAGCTGGTCGGTACCATTAAAATTGATGGCTCCTCTACAGTTTTCCCAATAACCGAGGCTGTTGCCGAGGAATTTGGTAAGGTGAATCCCAACGTACAAGTAACCGTAGGGGTGTCGGGGACCGGCGGGGGATTTAAAAAATTTCTTGCGAAGGAAACCGTTATCAGTAATGCCTCACGACCTATCAAGTCCTCAGAAGCCGAGGGAGCTAGAACAGCTGGAATCGAATTCGTAGAGTTGCCGGTCGCATTTGATGCTTTGTCAGTCGTAGTGAACAAGAAAAATACTTGGGCAAATTCGATAACAACCGCCGAGTTAAAGAAAATCTGGGAACCAGCTGCTCAAGGTAAGATACTTTCATGGAAAGATGTTAATCCGGCGTATCCAGATCGACCGTTAAAACTTTTCGGTCCCGGTGTAGATTCCGGAACATTCGATTACTTCACTGAAGCGATCATGGGAAAAGAGGATTTGAGTCGTGGTGATTTTACTGCGAGTGAGGATGATAACGTCCTTGTTCAAGGTGTCGCAAACGATGTAGGCGCGCTAGGCTTTTTCGGTCTCGCATATTATATCGAAAACAAGGACAAGCTTAAGTCCATTCCAGTTGATGATGGTAACCCTGAGAATGGTGCCGGACCTCAAGAGGCTACCTTGGAGAACGTCAAGAAAGGGATTTATCAGCCGCTTGCTAGACCATTGTTCATTTACGTTAGGAAAGACCTCGCAGCAGATCCGACAGTCGCTGCATTTATCGCTTTCTACATGAATAGTGCGAAGGCGCTAAGTGAGGAAGTTGGATACATCCCACTATCCGACACCGTTTATCAGCTTGCCCTTGGTCGATTTACTAAAGGAGTGACCGGATCAGTTTTTGCCGGTGGTTCGCAAGTCGGCGTTACGTTAGAAACTCTACTTGCTGCCGGGTAATTGAGAACACAAATCGATGGTATAAATAAAATTATCAGGCGCAGCTGACTCAACTCAGCTGCGCTCTATTTCTGTATGGCATAATCACCGTGACGACCGGCATCGCTTCTAGAGCCCATCGAGTCGATTATGCAATGCGTGCTCTTTTCTTTGCGTGCGGACTGTTCTCGATTGTCATCACGATCGGAATCGTTACTGTGTTAGCCGTCGAAGCTTTACCGTTCTTCGCCAATGTCAGTCTGTTCACATTTCTGACCGATACCGAGTGGACGCCACTCTTTTCTGATAAACGATTTGGGATCTTGCCGCTGCTATGTGGTACCCTACTGACTTCTTTAATCGCTATGTGCGTAGCACTTCCAACCGGAATCACTGTCGGCATATATCTTAGCGAATTTGCTCACCCAAAAGTCCGTTCGACAGTTAAACCAGTGCTGGAAGTTTTAGCAGGCATACCCACGCTCGTTTACGGTTACTTCGCACTGTTCGTAATCACTCCAGCACTGCAGGTAATCATCCCATCGCTGCCAGGATTTAACGCTTTGAGCGCGGGACTTGTAATGGGGGTGATGATCTTGCCGTTAGTTGCGTCTCTCAGTGAGGATGCGATCTTTGCTGTTCCTAAGGCACTAAAGGAAGGTGCCTATGCGTTGGGTGCGTCCAAAATGCAGACAACCATGAGCGTCATAGTCCCCGCTGCGAGTGGTGGAATCATCGCCGCGGTAATTTTAGCCATGGCACGCGCCGTGGGTG
>JBGSNS010000145.1:0-7250 GCA_041739515.1 Bdellovibrionota bacterium | reverse complement strand
ACCGCGACCGCCGCCGAATCCGCCGCCACCACCACCGCCACCTGGACGATCTTCCTTCGGACGTGCTTCGTTAACGGTTAATGCTCGGCCCTGTAGTTCGGTTCCGTTTAGTGCGTCGATAGCAGCTTTAGCTTCTGCATCTGATCCCATTTCAACGAACGCGAAGCCCTTGGACTGGCCTGAATCACGATCCATGATGACCTTTGCTGACTGAACTACGCCGTGTTGGCTGAACAGTTGCTGAAGGTCGTTATCGGTTACGCCGTAAACTAGGTTACCTACGTATAGCTTATTTCCCATTTCTCTTTCTCTTCTCTTTCTTCAACCTGATCCGTTTCAATCCGAATGACTGCCGCGCTCCAAGTAGTAAATCTAAATTTTATTGTAATACGAAATCATCTACGCTCTCGGAGTAATTCCTTTGAGCCTGGGATAAATAACGTAAATTGTAGTGTTTAAGTCTGCCCCGCGCCGCCATGAATGAAATCACGAAAAATAATAGTACCGTGATAATTGGTGTGAAAATCCTTGATGCTAATAACTCTATCTCAATTCAGCTCTTCTCAGTTACGGTTTGCAGCTAAATCGCAGCATCCATCAGAGGGGGCACTTCTGTGAGTGTAGCGGTATTTTGTGGCCAACTCCACATATTTCGAGCATTAGGCTGAAGAATTGCTGTCCTATTCAGCTCATAACGTACTGAATGCATGAGGTTCAGCGAAGTTACGTCGTCTCAGGTCCGGGGCAGCAACTTTATATCGGTAGGTGGCACCGGAACAGTATTGGGGTCAAACAATACCCTCCCCATCAGATTTGGGTGGGTGTTTCCATCGGTATCAAATGACCGGCTGCAAGAAGATAGTTAAAAAGATGTTGCAACGCACCAGGAAACTCAAGGCTTTGCGCTGTTACGAGACTATTCGCGGGAGCGCGGCAAAAATCTTTATCAACGCCATACAGCTCTAATTTTGATACAAAGTCGGCGTGACTCATGGGAAAGGCATAAACTTTTACCCCCTGCATAAGGAGTTTCCCGAGCGCCTCGAGTAGACCTCCTTCGATCTCGGAATAAAAACCTGCACGCAAGATCGGAACAAGGGTGCCAACTCCAACCACGAGCCGGATTGGCTCTTTCGAATAGCGACGAAGGTACTCAGTGATGTGGTAGGTCTCAGCAAAATCTGTGACGAAGGTTGGAAATCCATACTGACGCAAGTTTTCTAGACGTTCAACGATTTGATCATCGGAAAGTTGATCTTCGTGGCGGGCACTTCGAATAGTTAGTTCAAAGCAGGGAAGAATTGCTTTTGGCTTGGGTGTGACCTCCGCGATTAGTGCATCTCTCGATGCATTGAGCATGCTGGCAAGGTACGGTGTGGTTTTATGAAACGAGCCGCGCTGCATGATCACCGCTCGCTTGTGCAAGACGCTTGATGGTTGAACTAAAGCTCCATTGGTATCAAACATCACTGCATGGCAAAGCCCACAGCGAAGAAGTTCTAGGCCAGCTCTCTGGCTTGAAATATTCTCAAACAATGGACCGGCAAACTGAATATAGTCGATCTCCACTCGTGCGATCGATAGCGCATCTAGTAATGATGGAAGAAGCGTTTCCATCCAATCGTTATTGTATATCGCTGCGTGAATGAGGTTTACACCCAGCATCCCTAAGGCTTGCTGTTGCGCTAGATTATTGCTGTCTAGAAGGTTTACATGAAGCAGGATGTCATTCGGTTCGCCTCCTGGAGCGGCTTGAAATCTAACACCCATCCACCCGTGACACTCGTTGCTACCTGAAAAATTTCTAGCAGCCACGGTGTCAGCAAAAACGAAGAACCTGGACTTGCTGCCGCGAGTTTCGCTTAACCGTTCAATTAGTAACTGGTATTCATGAACTAGCATCGCCAGCAGTTTTTCCTTCGAAACATAGCGCTCAGCCTTCCCATATATGGCGTCACTATATTGCATGTCGTAAGCAGACATCGTTTTGGCGACCGTTCCTGCCGCGCCACCTACGCGAAAGAACCAACGGGCGACTTCTTGTCCACCTCCGATTTCGGCGAATGTTCCATACGGAACGGTGTCGATATTCAGCGCGAGTGCCTTTTCTGCGCATATGTGCTCATTGCCAGTCTGGTAAGCTCCGCCGGTCTCTTGAACAAATTGATTCGCCATAAAATACCTGAGTTTGAAGATGTCTCTGAATTCTAGACTATTCAGCTGCGATTAATATAGATAGAACAGTGGTGAATAATGGCGACCGCAAACCATCCCTTAAGTATATTTAGACGTGAATTTTTATCACGTACAGTGGACTCATTGTCGCCGTGTGAAGTGTTGACGGTCTCATCTGAAGCCACCCAATTCGATGCCGTGGAGCTAATGTGCAAGGAACGTAAGGGTTGCGTTTTGGTTGTCGATGCCGCGAAAAAGATCGTAGGAATCGTTACTGAGCGGGATGTTCTGAACAAATGGGGCGACGGATCGATTGATCGGAGGTCATCGGTTGCTGGATTGATGAGCCGCGATCCGCAAGTGCTAAAGCACAATGCCAGTATCGCACGAGCTGTTCATCTGATGGCAGAAGGAGGCTATCGACATGTGCCAGTTCTCTACGGGGCCGGTAAAGATCCGCGCATCATTTCGTCTAAGGATTTCGTCGATACCATCCATAGGCGATTAACCTCGAAGCTATTGGACCCCGACAATCACATGAGTTTCGATAACAATCTTGTGGATATGTTTTTCGATGCGACTATTGATGTCCTAAACCCCGATCCGCCGTTAATTTTAAGCAGCTCAAAATCGGCCGCAGATGCCGTAGAAATGATCCGTAGAAATAGAAAAGGTGCTGTGGTGATGGTGGATCATAATCATCTCATCAGCGGTATTTTTACCGAGCGGGATTATCTGACGAAGGTTGCATTGGCGGAGGGAGGTGCAGATCAAGCCGTCATCGTGGGAAAAATGACAGCGAACCCTAGGACTCTCCCGACTACTGCGAGTATCGCCGTGGCATTCGGATTACTTTCAGAGGGAGGATATCGTCATATCCCGCTTGTTAGCAGCACCGAAAAACTCGTAGGCATTTTGTCGGTGCGGCATTTCTTAAGTTATCTATCCGCTAGCATTCTTGCGACGCTTGAAGCGGAGAAGAAATAAAGAGCAGGGCTTGTGAGTCTGTATCCTGTTAGAATCTCAATATTCTTTTCGAGTTAAACGCTGGATTGACTATGATATTCATGGCGTTTACTGCTGCGTAGCCAAAAAATCTCTCTCAGAGTATTTACTTGGAGCGAATGAAAATAAGGAAAGATCATTTTAGGTATCAGCAGTTCGATTGGGATTGCGGTGTTGCTTGTTATCTAATGATAGCGGTGGCTTTGGGATTACCCGAGCCGGAGTTTGCTGCTACAGCAGAGAAGCTTTCCGCCAACTCTGAGTACGGGACTACTACGCAATCCATCGAACACGCTCTCTTTAATCTCAATTCGAATCTTGTCCCCTTGGAGTTTCAAGCTGGAGAGAACGGAACCATCGAGTTGCTTGAAAAATTAGTGACTGAGGATTGGTTAGTGACAATCTGTTTTCTGGATCTAGAAACTGGCGAGGGACATTTTAGTATCGTTCAAGAGGTGAATTCGAGTTTTATAGTCCTCGCAAATCCAGAAAGTGGTCCTATGTATTCTCTACCCGTCAAAAAGTTTGTATGGAGCACCGGATTCGAAGTTCCTCAACGTAAAGGTTGGTATGCGGCGGTGCGGCGCTGCCAAGGCGAGAAATAATCAATTTGACTTTAGGCCGATTGGGATTTTAGCCGACCTGCTGATTAGGATAACTCATGGGTTCAGCCGCAGCCGATTCCGCGTCGTTCTGAATTTTTAGTGCTACTGGCGGCTCGGCCACCGCAGGGGATTCAATTGTCCCGACCCCCTTAGATACCTGCATAATGTGGCTGGCTGCCTCATCGAAACGTTTACTATGCGTGACGAAAATTACTGTAGTGCCCTCCGCTCGTTGCTTCGCAATCTCATCAGACACGAGTGTAATAAATGCATCGTTTTGGTTAGATGTTACTTCGTCAAGAAAGAGAATTTTCTTGCGCGGAATCATTGCGACAGTAAGCATCAGACGTTGCAACTCTCCGCTTGAAAATTCGCGACCACCTACAAGTCCCATCCCGATGCGAGTCTCAAGACCGGCTCCTTTGTGCAGGTCTTCTAGAAGCTCAGAGATTAACGGATGGTTCAACCTTTCGTTTACGTGCTGCTCTCCGTCTGGGTCTAGAGTCAAAAGTTCCTTAACGGAAAGGCCGGTAAGCAGAGCTGCGGTTGCTCCGCAGTATCCGATTTGAGCCAGCCACTCCTCACGGTCAATCTCATGGGCGGGAATTCCCCCCACTGTAAATAGATCTACCTCTGGTTGCGAGCCGAAAGCGATATGTCGTTGCGCCGTGGTTTTTCCAGCACCACTAGCCCCGTGAATAACTAAAAAATCTCCAGGTGATAGATCGAATTCTGGTAGGCTAAGGGTGAATTGAGAATCCTCCTCTCCGCGCGTGAAGGTTTTCTCTGAAAAGTGTAATCGATAATCGTCCGGGAACGAATGGCCCTGCTTATTAATAGTAGGCCTTACGAATCCGTAGAAGCTTTTAGTCTTCGCACCAAGATCTAAGTACTCCTGCAGTTTCTCGCCCTGGTCATCGAGATCAGTTCCAAGTTCGATGAGTTGAAGCCAAAGAAAACCAAGCACCCCGATGCCGATGACTCCAGCGTCGTACTGGAGATAGAGCGCCATCATCGATCCTCCGATTACTCCATAAAAGATGAGATCGGTCAGGGCTTCCTTCCAAGCTTGGCGTCGCTCGTGTAAGTCTTTCTCGCGATCAAGGGCGGCTTGAATCGAATTGATGCTTTTGACAACTCTGTCGGTGCATCGCCCTAGAATCATTCTTACGCTACCGTTTGGAACGTAGGCTTCCTCGTGCACCGTATCGGCGATTTTATGACGACTGCTCTGTAGCTCTTCAAGGGTGACGTCCTCTGCCGTATGTTTACTTTTCAGCCAAATTCCTGGTGCTACTGCCACTAGCAAAGCAACTGTTATGCGCCAGTCAGCATACATCAATGCGGCCCCGCTTAATGCAATCCGTGTTAAATGATGCGGAAGAGCGACGGACATCTCTACTAGGTTAGAAATAAGCGGTACCCGATCGACGTGCAGATCGAGTCGAGTCTGGCGAGCTTGATCGTCGAGATCTGCGATGGTTGATCGGCCTAGGGTGCGCAGTAACCGAGCGCTTAACGATCGTTCAAACGCCCTATCGAATTCGTTTACTCGTGTACGCCATACTCGATCTCCTAGAGACGCGATCACGCTGCAAACTACCCACACTCCAACACATGTTAATGCTAGCGGAGATTTCTCCACCGCAGCTTCAAGCCCAACCGCGATAAGCGCATAATGTGAGAACCAACGAAATCCTTCGGCTAGCGTGCCACGCACTACTTCGGTTCCGATCTGAGTGCGGGAAATGCCGGCCGCTGCGAGATCCTCTAAAATTAGCGGTACAATTTTGGTTGGTTCTGTCACCGTTTGATTAGTTGTCGACGTCGCGGAGTCTGAGAATGAAAGGTCTACCAGAGGGGAGGCGTCGAAAAGTTCGCGAACATCAGGTGAGTGCGTATCAATCTTGGGAGCGAGTGTCGGGGAAAGAATTCCCACCGGCGGCACGGGACTACCTAGTCGTTCAGATGCGATTGGTGTGGTTGCGTTAATCGGTTCTTGCATCGTTAAAAAATTTGAGCCCAAACACCGTATTATTAGGCCGGGGGACGCGGTTTACCACAGGTAATTGGGTTAGCCCAATCGATGAGTCGTCATGGTCCCTTTATATTCGGCAAACTTCCTAACTTCCTGATCTCTTGAGGTAATTTTAAATGAAATCAACGATCGCTTTGGGATGCAAATTAACGGGTCTGCGAAACGTTCGAGTCTAGGCGTTCGAGTACGAAATCTCGTCGCTCGGCCGGAGCCAAGGGCGGAACGGAAATTGGCGAAAATCCCATCGATCGGTAAGTCTCTAGGATGCGATTGAAAATTAACATGAGCTGCTCTGTGCTCCAGTCTCTGGCTTCGTCCTTGACGTAGGGCAGCGGCTCCAAGATAAAAACATGGCGATAGCGAAATAATCCCGCTCTGGTCTTATATAAGTCAATTGAAAGTCCCGCCTCGACCGCGAACGCCAATACATCTGGAAGTCCGTAATCAAGCAGGTGAGGGTGCTGCGGGTCCGCATCGAGATGGCGGCCCACTTTTCAGCAAAAACAGTATTCTGGAAACTTTGAGTACGGAGAATATCGGAGAGTTCAAGCGCTTCGTTTCCTTCTCCCCGCCAGGATAATCCGCGCTCGATAACAGTTCGTGCAACGTCGTTCATTACAGAAAATTCAGGTCGAGCGGCGGCTAAATCAGTTAGTAGAGTTGTCTTCCCCGAGGAGGGCACTCCGCTAATTACCGTCCAATTAGTATAAGACGTTACTAAAGGGAGCACTGGCAAACTGCAGGAGGCGTTGATCGCGTGGGTAATCATCAAGTCGAATTCTATCAGTTGTTCCGATATCTACTCAAATAGCGGTAGGTTTTTATTGCCTGGATGCATCCGGGGGGATGTATTGTTGCTATCAGCGTGCATATTCCCATATGGAATATGCCGGAAGTGCTGCGCCCGTAAGTTGTTCGTTAGGATTTGTACGGGGATGCTAGGCGAGTTTTACATTTTAGTACTTTCACCGATTAGGAGCCGATCTCTGGTTCGATGTTGAGGAGTATACCGAAGTCCTTAAGCAGGTTAGTGTCGGAGGATCTTTCACCTTCGGAAATTCTTTGCGAGGCTGGAAAGTTGAAGTGGGCTTTGATTTCTGATGTTGCTTTCAGTCGCGCATATTAATTCGGCGTTGTTAGTCGCCGGGATTCTGCTGAGCTTTAGTGTAATCGCGAGCAAGATCTCAACGCGCTATGGAGTGCCCGCGCTTGTATTGTTTATCGGTATCGGAGTTCTGGCCGGCTCCGAAGGAATTGGCGGGATATCGTTCGACAACTATCGTTTTGCGTATGCGCTTGGAGTTGTGGCGCTTGTTCTCATTCTGTTCGGTGGCGGACTTGAAAGTAGTTGGAAGGATATAAAGCCGGTCATCTATCCAGGCCTGGCGCTTTCGACGCTTGGAGTTTTAATCACCACAGGAATCGTT
>JBGSNS010000112.1:0-5057 GCA_041739515.1 Bdellovibrionota bacterium | reverse complement strand
GGCCATTCTGTAGTTAAGTTAATCGCGGCGTCTGCGAGCAGCAAACACAAGTCCAGCAAGCCCGAGCAAGCCCGCTGCCCCTGGAGAAGGAATAGTCGCAAGCCATGCGCCAACTTCTGGGTTTGAGAATTGTTGAATATAAGTACCGCCAAACTCCCCCGTACCTAGAGTGGCGGCTACCATTGACCCAAAAAGATCTCCGCTCGTTGTCCAAACGAATCCCCCCGAATCACGTGGCAAGCCTCGGCCGTTTAGAACGTCAGAAACTCCTGAACTAAAACGCGTCTGAACATAATACGCTGGATTGTAGCCATTATTTACAAACGACTCGATCGGCGCCCGGAACCCCCTCATATTCCCGTCTGTGAACAGCTCTCCCGTCGCAGGATCCCCATAATTCCCAAACCCCGTATGCGTTAGCATCGCACCAACACCCGCACCCGCAATCACAGCTGGATTGATCCCAGAGATCGGACTCGACAGTCTAAAAGCAACCAGGTCCGGAAGATTCGGATTACTCCCAGCCCCCCACGGGGAATAAATGATCTCGGCAACTGTCCGTACCTGTCCGCGGTTGCTAATTGAATTAGGTCCTGTGGCAACGGTTATTGAAGTCGGGTCTGTGATCGTAAGTCCGTCAAGCGAGTGTGCCGCGGTAAGATAGTAATCTCCATTTAAGAACCCCCCGGATCCCACCCTAATTCCGCCACCAGCTACCGCAATCTGAAAACTCCCCGCAGCCCCCCCCGTCGTAGCAACCCCGCTACCACCCATCAAATAATTTTGCCCGAGCAATCTATGCTGCGGATCATTCGCCATACTGCGCATCAACGCGCCATCACTCGGCGCCGTCATCCCCGTCAACGCCCCCGCAGCCACCGCCAACGCAACACTTTTACCACCAGCAACATTTACCATATCGACTCCGTCGTAAATTCCGCTTTGAACCGCCCCCTGGGACCGCGGGGCGTTGCCCCGCAGTCTAAACTACCCCTTTGGTTATGCAATCTTTTACCGTGCGTGGGGGTTCGAAAAATCGTTGATTTAGGCGATCCATTGGGGGATTCAATTGGAGGGATAAATTCGGAGCTGCAAAGGGGTTGCTTAGGCTGCGGGGCAACGCCCCGCGGTCCCAGGGAGGCACTCAAGGCAAGGGATAAATCCGAAGCTGCAAAGGGGTTGTGTAGACTGCGAAGCACCGCTTCGCGTTCCCAAGGAGGCTGCTTAGACTGCGAAGCAACGCCCCGCGTTCCCAGGGGTTTTGCGACACAACTTTTGCGCTGCGCACACGATTACCTGTGCATGTTAGCTCCAAAAATTAGACCGATCAGCGGTTGGTACCGGCGCGGATATTTGCCGCACTATACCAGACCGGGTCAAATGCAGTTCGTGACGTTTCGTCTGGCAGATTCGTTACCGACTGATGTGGTGACTGCTCTAATGGCACAGACCGAAGGGAACCATACCGATGGCAACGATGCGGTGCGACGAAAGCGATACGAGCATCTTCTCGACAGCGGTTACGGCGGATGCATATTAGCGCAACCGTCTGTGCGTGCGATCGTAGAAGAAGCGCTGCATTTTCGGATCGGTCGCAATTACGATCTTCACGCGTATGTTATCATGCCAAACCACGTGCATGTATTGATGACGCTTTATTCGGAGCAACATCTAATTGCCGTCATTCGAGATCTGAAAAGTCATACAGCCCGCGCAATCAATCGAGCGCTAGGAAGCACAGGGCGAGTTTGGGGGCGAGATTATTACGATCGATACATACGAGATAAACGACATGAAATCGCGGTGCGGGACTATATAGCGAATAATCCAGTGAGCGCGGGACTTGTGAAGGAGAGTCACAAGTTCGTGGGATCCTCTAGTGCGCTGCCGTGGACGGGATAAAATGGGGCCGGATAAAAATGGACGGGAGAGTAGATTTCAAGACGAACAAAAGGCCGAGACTATCTTCTCGGCGGATTTGTGGGCTTATTCTAGGCCTGGAAACGTGCCGAAAAAGGCTTTGTGAGTTTCGATTTGGTGGGCACTTTTTTCTTCCTATAAATGAAAAAAGGGCCCACTGCAGTGAAGAGTGGGGGAACCTTTCGGACCGAATTTTTGGTCACGCTTGCGATGATGGTCTCATGCTTCGCCGACACAGCGGAGCATCGCATGCAAAACCTCTAATCCGATCCTGCCTCTAGTTTTTCGGAACATAGATCGCGACTCCAACATCGAGAGGTATGCCCCCCGCCTTCTTCGAGCTAACCATCATCGCACAGAATTCGAACACGCCATCCGCGCTCTGTCTTAGCAGCGGCGCGCCGGAGAACCCATTTCTGAGATTCTTCCCGGTAAGCGTGCGGAACCATACGTGATGACCAGCGTCAAGAACTTGAAACTGAGCCGGTGATGCGATCACTTGTACCGGAACCCAGTAACGCTGAAGAACGTCTCCTTCCATAGTGTATCCAACGAGAACGAGTTGCTCTCCGACCAATGGTGGTTGAGAGCTCCAAGTGATCGTCGCTGGAGAGTGAAAAACGGCTCCTGGAGTCAAGGCAGGACTGAGCGACAGCTTTGCCCAGTCCTGCCCCTGCCCCAAGTCAGCGATCGTGTCGTCCCAGACGGTCCACGATCGCTGAAGTCCGTCACCTGACGTCAACACGTTGTACGTGTACGACGCCGATGACACCTCCGCAGGCCCACTGAATTCTCCGCGAGGAATCGCGTGCGATACCGTGACGAGGGTTGAATCCTCGCCAAGCAGCGCAGTAGAAACTCCGAGATTGGTAATCAGTGGAACCACCGGAATCGAGTCAAGAACCCTCGCCTCAATGTCGAGCGTCGGTTCTTGACATGCACACCCGGCCAGAAACGAAAGGCCGAGCACACAGACAAGTAACGCCCTCATTGATGTCTCCTTGGGTTAGTTGCCGCGCCACGGGATCATACCACCCGCGTTCGGGAGGTACGTGCCGTCGACGCGGACGATCACGTTCATTCCCGTTTCCGGGGTCTGAACGAGATCGAGCTGGACCACGTTGCCGAAGTCCGTGACCGCGGTCAGGCTTCCGGCACCGAAGTTCCAGAACAGCAAGTCCGCCACCCCGACGTTGTCACCCTTGATGGTGACCTTTGTGCCGGCGGGGTACCGAGATTCAGACGACGACTCGACCTCGTTGTCCCCGATCACCATCACGGCGCTTGCGCCCTTGAGGTTCTTCGGGTTGATGGTGAACGACTCCTCCACGACGAATGAGATCGTCGACGAGTCGAGGGAAAGGTCTCCCTGCAGATTGTTCAGCTGCTTTGTGGGCGGCTGAGGACTCTGCTGACCCGGGTTCGGGTTGCGCTGCCCGGGACGGTAGTTCCCGGAACAGTCCTGCTGCACGTACACCTCGCGATTGTTCGGATCCGAGGAACAGTACACACAGATCCGCACGTTGACGAAGGTGCCGTCATCGAGCTTGACGACGGCGACGTAGTCGCCGCACGGCTGGAAGCCAGCCGGCAGGTTCGGCAAGCCCGGACCAGCCGGGAACACCGGCTTGATCGAAGGGGTCGTGCCCCAGGGCTGGGTCGTCGGCCCGATCTCCACCGGAGTTGCGCACCCGGAGATGATCATGGCGGCGCCGATCGTGAGAGCGGAACCAACAGCGGCGAGAAGGGAGAAAGTGCGAGTCAGTTTCATTGGAAAAACTCCTTCATTGGTAAGAGGAAATGTGAGACCACCGTGCTCTGGTCAGGTGTCATGCCAAATGACCAAACCACGATAGCCTCACAACCAATTCAAAATGAGTGTGAAAAACCATTATCTTCACTGCAGCGGCCAACCGATAAACCATAATCAGTCGTTCGATAGGTCGCTGAGGAATTACTTCTACTGATGCGGAGCGTTGAAAGAGCTGTCAACAAACGCGGTTCTATATGAGGACTGATCGCTAAGCAAAGATTTAGAAGAGATTTATCGTATAAGTTTCAGTTGGTTATCAGAGAAACGAGCTGCTTTAGTGTAAATATCGACATCGCGCGCCGCAAAGTGCACCCGAATTTACTCCAAACCTAACACGGTCCTCGTGAGGTCCTAACGTAAAAACTTTGAGCGCTGCACAATCCCTAACCGAACGCTGATTCGTCTAACTAACACCTAACGAATTTTCTTAACCAACTTTCGTCGAACCGGAGTATGTTGGGAACCTGCACACACAAAGGTTTGTTTTGATCAGTATCGTATGGGAGCCATCGTCGCTCCGGTCGGTTGCTCGGATCCTATTTTTTTTGAATCGATGCGTTCTTGTTTGAAGGCCCTAATAATTAACCGTTTCTCGCTTTATATCGGAGATAACTATGACACACCTTAGCCAAGACTATTTACTAGCTTTAAATCCGCCCTCTCTAAATCATCCGGAAGGATCACGATTTACCACTGAGCAAGCTGTCACCGATAAATGGCGCCCGTTTAGCGAACTTAAGTTACTCGAACTGTGGCGTGATACGACACGGCTGCCGGCTAAAATTAAAAATTTACAGATCGGCAAGTCCTCTGAAAAGGCGAAAAACCCGTGGAGCTTTTTCGGACGTCGCCCCAAGCCGATAGGATCGCGGCCGCCTAACGCTGAATGGTCACTTTAGAATGCTCACTCAGATTCGGTCGATTTAAAGCCATCGCTTTAGGACGGGTATTTTAACGTTGATGCGCGATCATCTCGTCTCGCACCGCCAGTTCCCTTCCACATCCGGTAGTTGTCGTGTTCTTGGTGATGGCACGCATCCTGGAGTCGGGGTTCCTAACACCCGATAATTTAGTCTCGACACGGCACGGCATAGAGCTGTGCATTCCTCGAGTTGCCTCCACCACAAGCGACGAGAGGCGTAGCCCGTGGTCTCAGGCCCACACTTCGCATCCCGCCCTCTATTCACTTACCACCAAAGAGCTCCTATAGTTCCGGCTCCGCTGAGGTAGTTCCGGCTCCGCAGAGGTTTGAGAACTAACCAGACATTTATGAGTCACCAGCAACACATCAGCCGAGCAAAGGCAGGCGCCGCCGTAGCTGCCT
>JBGSNS010000097.1:0-2717 GCA_041739515.1 Bdellovibrionota bacterium | reverse complement strand
AGTGGGCGCACGGTTAGAGTAGGAGACACAGTGGATTGGGCCCCGCTGGAACCTGATGCCGTAATAGATGTACCCGCAGGATCGGATTGAGACGGCTTGTTCGGTGGGCCTGAGGCGTCGTTCACTTCCCTCCTCGGGATGCGATTATCAATTCAAGCTCACCTTTCACACGCGGAAGAATTTCAGCATACGAAAATTTGCCGAGCGTCTCCTGCTTTCGCTTTAAATTCACATGCGTAGGAGCACACCAAAGACCGAGATCCGCATCGTCTGTTTCACCTGGTCCGTTCACCCTACAACCCATCACAGCGATAGTGATATCCTGGTTTGCTGCGAATGGGGTAGCCATCTCTCGCACCGCTTGAGCAAGTTCTACGAATTTTTCATTTTCTACTCTGGAACACGACGGGCATGAGATAATATTGAGGCCAGAATGCTCAAACCGAGGAACTGAGCGAAACCGACCCGCATACACGTCAGCGACGATCGATTTGGATAACAGAACTTCTTCCCCTTTGTCATCAAACGGCACCGTCAGTGACGCTCTGAGTGTGTCTCCGATCCCCAAGGCGAGTAGATGTTCGAACGCAATCCTAGTTTTTATTCCCCCCAACGGAAGCAAGCCCGCCTCTGTAACTCCCAAATGCAAAGGAATTTCCGGATGCATGATCGAGAACCTCTTATTAATCTCCACCACGTCATTGGGATTGCTGCTTTTCAAGGATACCACGAAGTTGGTGAAGCCAAGCTCCTCTAAATAGCCTACGTGTTCATTAGCGGATGCGAGCGCCGGGGCGAGGCGATGATCCTCCTCTCTTTCGCCTTTCCCTGCCCCATTCGCGGCTTCCTGAGTTTTTTGCGTATCCGATTTCTGGCTAGGATCAAGAGATCCAAAATTGACCCCTACACGCAACGCTAAGTTGTGAGACTTGGCGACTTCAACTAGATATTTTACTTTCTCACGAATCGGAACATTCTTTTCGTGATGGTGAAGATGTCCCGGGTTATATCGAATCTTGTCCACAAACGGAGCTACTTTTTCGGCGAGCTTATAGCTTTCCTGCAAATCCACGACCAAGCGGGTCTTAGTGGCGGCGCGAATTTCCGCTAACGCTGCAACGTCATCGCGGCTATCGATGGCTATTCGCACGATATCAGCGCCTGCGGCATGGAGTAGATTGACCTGATTTATGGTGGCCGTAATGTCCTGAGTGCGGGTCGCAGCCATGGATTGAACTGAAATCGGATGCGCACTGCCAATTCCGAGATCTCTCACCATCACCGTTCGGGTCGGCTTACGCCGAATAGTTACGGGAATCGTCCCTGCTGCAGAATCGTCGCCCATGCTATTGTTATCGTTTCCCTGACCCACGTATGACCACTTGCAAAAAACGCCGCTATTGCCAAAGCTGTAACGTAATTTTACAACCAGGGGCAGTTTAATGTGTGGTTGAGTTTGTTGCAAATCCAAGGACTTCGATGTTGAGACGTAACTTGCACCGTTTGGGGTATCTGTTCTTAGGTGGGCTGTTTTTAAATGCCGCACTCTTCTGGGCTCCAATTGTAGCAACCCCGGTTGGCAGCTCTGTGGCCTACGCTGACAGCGCGAGCTTCGAGCCGATTTGGCGTCTTTTGACCCGGGAGCAGAAACAGCAGTTTGTAGCCGGATACCTTAACGGGATGCGTGACGCGGCTCAAATGACCGATTTATTGCAGGTTATCGTCAAGCAGAACCCGGATGCTGCAGCCGGTAGCTTGGATCGGCTGGCGCAGATTTACATGGATGTAGGGCGTTCCACCCCCGAGGCGATCGTTGATGGAATCGAGAGTTTCTATTCAAATCCGAGTAACTCAGGGGCTCAGCTGTCAGCGGCAATTACCGCCGCACAAAATAGCAGAGCCCAGGCATTGCTGCAGCAGCGCTAAACGCTGTATTTAGACCGCACAGATACCGCTGGCGTATTAAATCGAGACTCGTTTAAAGTAAGGGCATTATGATCGATTCCGACGAAATAGCGCAGCTCTTTGACAAAGTGACCGAAACATTCGACGAGCCAATCCCGATCGGTGGTCGATGTGAAAGTACGGTTTACTATCGCACCGAAGGTTTGAGCGATGAGGATTTGAATCTTTGCGCGGAATACGTCGCGGAGAGACTTCATAACGTATGTTCCCCGAGCCGTCCCGAACTTTTTCTAAAACTCCCCGGTGGATACAGTTATTTTGCTGAGCGACTTAGCGCGATCTACTCAGAGCATTTCAATCGCGGAGTCGAAGTGCCACTTGAGCAGTATCTCGATTCAAAAATCTCAAACGGCTTCGGAGAGAAATATAAAGGCCGTAACGCAATCTTAGTTACCGACGTTATCACTACGGCACGCTCAAGCTTAGAGGCTCATACTAAAGCGACGTTGCGTGGAATTAGAGTGCTCGCCTGGGCGACGTTGATCGATCGCACTTTTGGCCCAGGACCGGTGCCCGTTGTCTCAGCGCTTACCGGTGCGCCGGTAAGAGTGCTGACGCAGATTGGATGAGTCGCGATTCGCTTGGACCCTGTTTGATTGGACCCTGTTCGATTGGACCGCGGACCGCTGGTCACTACTGTCCGGTAGAAAGTGGCCATAAATCGAGCTGTTTTTGAGTATTTTTCACTGAATCGGCTGGACTCTGTATATCGAACTCTGAAAGCGCCTGTTTTAATGGGGTTTTTGCGAAAG
>JBGSNS010000311.1:0-1553 GCA_041739515.1 Bdellovibrionota bacterium | reverse complement strand
GGGCAAGATTCCGCCTGGCTACAGCATTCAAACAGCCGGAGCGGTCGAGGAGAGCGGCAAGGCTCAAGGTCCAATTGGTGAAGTCGTTCCATTGATGATGTTCACAATCGCGACCATCTTGATGATCCAGCTTCAGAGTTTTGCACGTTTGTTTCTTGTCGTAGCGGTTGCACCGCTTGGGATCATCGGCGTTGTCGCCGCACTTTTGCCAGCGGGCGCTCCGCTCGGCTTTGTGGCAATCCTCGGCATCCTGGCGTTGATCGGAATCTTGATCCGAAATTCGGTCATCTTAATTGTCCAGATCGAAACACTACGAGACGAAGGCGTAGAAGCCTGGGCGGCCGTCGTCGAAGCGACCGAGCACCGCATGCGTCCGATCCTGTTGACCGCGGCGGCGGCCAGCTTGTCGCTCATCCCAATCTCGCGCGAGATCTTCTGGGGGCCGATGGCGTTCGCAATGATGGGCGGAATCATCGTCGGCACGATTCTTACGTTGCTGTTCCTCCCTGCACTCTACGTCGCTTGGTTCCGCATCAAACCACCCGCCAACGCGATCACGCTTGAATCAAATTGAGAGCCCGTTCCACGGAGACCAAATGCCAAGATGAAAAAATGGATCATCCGTCTCTCTCTCGGTTGTTGGCAATTTTGGCTTTAGCACTAACTTTCTTCCGAATCAACTATGGCGGTGGAGAGGCATATCCAGACGTCAGCACACCACCCAGCATTTCCACCGACCGAATTTCCTCACCGATATCGAATCCCGACAACCGCAATTTTGTACGAGAGCCTGAACATTGACAACGCTCACAACTGATCCCAAAGTGAACTAGGCCGATTGCGTCACCATCGCACCGGATGGCTCGATCTGGTTCACCGACAGCCGATTGACCGATCTGATTGACCAGTTCGGAAATCCTTCAAATGAAGCGGAAATGACAGCGCGAGCATCCTACAAAATTTATCGCATCGCACCTGAAACGCTCGGGGAAATTGAACAGCCATGAAACCACTTCTCGCTACTGTCCTCGTTTGTATGATCGCGTCGGTTGGATTCGCCGATGATGCGGTGCTGGCTAAAGTCAGCGTGTTCCGCTCTGGCATGGACGAGGTTGCGCTCTACCGAATCCCCGGCATCGTGGTGACGCCGAAAGGTACGGTGCTGGCGTATTGCGAAGCGAGACGATCGGGCAAGGCTGATTTTGGCGAGATCGAAGTTCACTTGCGTCGCAGCACCGACGGCGGAACGACTTGGCAGGATGCGAAACACATTGCTCATCTTGGTCCGAGAATCGAAGGCAACCCGCGAAACCCGACTGAGGGCCAGCACCAACAGACGGTCAACAATCCGGTCTCCATCGTAGATCAAGAAACCGGTGCGATCGAGTTTCTGTACTGCGTCAACTACGCGCGATGTTTCTCCATCCGCAGCATCGACGACGGCAAGACTTGGTCCGCACCCATCGAAATCACCGATTCGTTTGAACCGTTTCGTAGTCAGTACGATTGGAAAGTGATTGCGACTGGACCGGGGCATGGCGTGCAAATGAAGA
>JBGSNS010000269.1:0-1892 GCA_041739515.1 Bdellovibrionota bacterium | reverse complement strand
ACCGGTGCTGTTGGTTCAGTTGGAACTGGCCCGCAGGCATCTTAGGTTACAGGCATCTTAAGTTAGAGTCCCGGAATACCCGTATTACTGAGCCGCCTTCGCAGGGTGCGGTATTTTTATCTCCTTGGAGGTCGCTTTTTGGTTAGCCCTCTTCGCTCCGTATCGCTATCATTTTTCTGCTTCGCTCGCGCTCTTTCTTTAGCTCGCGCCCTTTCTTTAGCTTGCGCTGTGCTCTCTGGATGCACAGGTCAGAATCCAAACTTAGCTTTATCAGTTGGATCGAGCCCGCCTCCTATCACAGCTTCGACGTTATCCGGAGAACCGACCACGCTTGAATCGTACAAAGGGTCCGTCGTGCTACTTAACTTTTGGGCGTCTTGGTGTGCTCCGTGTGTCTCTGAGCTTCCAGCTTTAGAGCGATTGTATCAAAAACTAAAAAGTCGTGGCTTCGTCGTCGTTGGTGTGGGGATCGACGATACGCCTGATAATCTTTCCCAAGCAGTCTCTAGCATGAATCTCACTTTCCCGATCATGGTCGATCGCGGTGACGCTAAGTCTGACTATAAACTCACCGGTGTGCCCGAGACGATGTTGTTAGACCGTGAGGGGAAAATTATTTTAATGATGGACCCGGAAACAGGGGAGGCGAGTTCCAGGATTTTAGGGCCGCGAAACTGGGATAATCCGAAGATGGCGAGTCGGATTGCTAGTCTGCTGGCGCAGTAACTTCGCTATCCACCTGTCCAATCAATAATGTCACCATTCAATTTGGCGTGATTGCTGAATAGAGAGCGCGGTTCAGTGAGTTCGATTTTGCGCCTCAACTTCTATCCGCGCCTGTTCTCTTAGTGCCTCTGCCTCGTTGCTCTTGTTGTTGGCGATCTCCTTAAGGGCATCGGCCGGACGATTAAGTTTTAATAGCGCTTGAGCTCTTAGAATTGAATCCGGTAGAGTTGCGAGCGGTTTTAATAGCAACAACGCCTCCTGAAAGTCAGCTTTGTTCAGGACGCGATCGGTTGCGAGCAGCAGCGCTCTTGCCCGCGCTCTCACGATGCTCTGATCGGCGTCACCTTTTGAGATATACTTTTGCGAGACCTCCAGCGCTTTGGGACGATTACCGGCTTTGGCATACATATCAATTAACGCACCCCGCGCGTTTGGTTCTCGCTCAATCCAAAGTTCAAGGATGCTCACCGCACGATTCGACTGTGATAAATCGTTTAGCGTGTTGGCGAGCAATAGAAGAGTATCGAGTCTACTCATGCCGGTAAAACGATCGAATACAAGCGCTTCCGTAAGCGCGTCGATGTATGCTTCCTGGGTTTTAGGATCTACAGCTGAGGCTGCGGATGTATCTTGCATCGCAAGCCCGAGCGCCTTTAGGACCAATAGATCGGAATCGCTGCCCCGTAAGCCAAGGCCTAAGTTACTGGCGGTTAACGCTTGTTCCTTGTCGCCGGCTTGGATCGCACAAGCGGATTGAGCGCGAAACGCGACCCAAGGAGCCGGTCTACGTGGTTGGTCGTGGAGAAATCGGGCGACCGCCTCTAGGCAATCATCTGGACTCCCTGTACGAGCGGCCCGCAATGTATCTCTCGGTAACCCAGCAAGCTGTGCGCGGAACGTGGCTATATCGATTGCTGGTGAGGCTGCAAACGTGGGTCTGGCATCCAGGATTGCGAGGCAGAAAGCGGCTAAAACGACTACCCGTGAAAGAGGAATCTTTAAACTCATGTAGGCCATCTTAATCATGCCGAGTGGTGTCTGACCAGGGGATCGTGGAACCGATGCAATCTAAGAAGGTTTTTATCGTTGATGACGAGGCGTCGATTCGCGACTCCTTACGGTTACTCTTAAGCGAAAAATTTGAGATTACCACTGCAAGCGATGGG
>JBGSNS010000189.1:0-5430 GCA_041739515.1 Bdellovibrionota bacterium | reverse complement strand
ATTTCGTGGGGATCACTCAGCGACCGTCCCCATTATGCTACGCGGCTCTTTACGCCTGTCGCTGCTGAATCATTTCAGCAAGCTCATTGGCACGCTCGTCTTGCGGCTTGAACAACCGGATATGCTCAACGGCCTCCCGAGCCTCATCTAACTTTCCTTGAGCAAAACATACACCAGCTAGTGAGTATACCCACTCCAAGTCAGCGGAGTGAATTTCAAGGTACGAACGAATGGCCGCTTCAAGCTCCTCAAACCGCTTCATCGGGTAAGCGAGCTGAACAAGACCCAACAATGCCCGCGTATTCTCAGGATTGCTCTTCAAAGCCGCGGAGAATCTGGCCCAAGCCGTCTCTTGATCGTTAGCTTGCAAGGCACAGATTCCTAGTCCAGCCAGCGCTAAATCGTAGTCTCCCTTCAAGCTACGGGCTCTCTCAAAGAGATTCTGCGCTTCCATCCAAGATCCAGTGTGCGCCTTCAATACAGCTTTTCCTGAAAGCCCACGAGGGGAGTTTGGATTTAGCTCAAGCACTTCCTGAAACGTCTTCTCAGCACCATTGAGATCATCGCTCATTACTAAGCTTTCAGCCTTTAGGCATAGAGCTAGTTCGCGCTGATCCGCAACAAGGTCAGTTCGTTCAAGCAACGCTGCAACTCCGACGCTCAACGCATCGTATTCCTTTCGTCGCTTGTTCTCTTCAAGCATTCCAAGTGCTGTATCAACGTCTACGGAACGATTGCTTTGTACAGCAGCGGTTGTCGTAGATGATACCCCAGAGGATTTAACTTGTGGATGACGAGCATGAATTATCTCAAGTAATTCCTTCGCATTCTTATGCTCTGAATCACGCTTTAGAATTCCTAAGCAGATTGACTCCGACTCAGCAAATGCTCCTGTTTTTAGGAGACATCCAGCGAGACAGTACTGCATCTCCATATCTTCAGGCTTTAAGTGAAGATACTGACGGAGACAACGCTCAAGATCACCAAATTCCTCAATCGCATACGAAGTTCCGACAAGCTGCATGATCCCAACGCCAGAATCAGGGCTTAGTCGTAACGCGTTAACAAAGAACTCATGCGCTTTTCGCAGGTCGTTATTTCGACTGTAAATCATTCCGAGTCCGATGAGGATTTTTGCATCCTTTGGATCTGATCGTTGAGCACGCTCAAAATAGTGTGCGGCGATCTCATTCTTGTTCTCAGCAAGAAACACAGTCCCGCGCACCTTCATCATCCGTACCGACGATGGATTGAGCAATTCTGCCTGCTCAAGCAGATCGTTCGCCGTTTCAAGCCGCATGTGCTTGGCCTCCAACTCTCCACGCTCCAAAAGCGTTAGAAAGTCGGTCGACTCGGAGCTCATGTCGTAAGCGCCGGTTGGCACTCCTTGCATAGCACCGCTAATCGGCATTCCGGTATTCGGCCAGTTGGTCTGATTTTGCGTTGTCATAATACCCTCTTGGGTTGCTTTCACTGCATGAAGTGGACTCGAAATTCCGAGTACAGCTTCGTAAACTTGTTTCGTATCCCGGGCGGTTCTCTCCCACCGATACATGGTGAGATGCTGCATCAGCGCAGAAGGCCGCGGACGTTTTATCGCGGCCAAAACCGCGTCTCGAATACTTCGGGCATCGGAAGGGCGACAATAGTGTGCATAATCGCCGAGATAGTCTCGTGCCGTTCCATTATCCGTCACAACTAAGTTACAGCCCATCGCTCCTGCCTCAAGCGACACAAGCCCGGGCAGTTCGTACCAACTTGGTAACGCGTGTACCTTCGCTGCTTTGTAAGCACAGCTAAGCATCTCAGGATCTAAACGATCTAACACGAGAGTCTTTCCAACCCGTCTAAACCTGCGCACAGCGTCAGCGTACTCCGGTTGATAGGTAAATCCGCCTGCGACAAAGACAACTGGAATATCTTCGTGTTCAAGCGCTTTTAATAGCATTAGCTGATTTTTGCGACTTTCAAGCCTTCCCACACAAAGAACAAAATCCCGCACTCCAAATCGCTGATAGAACGTATCTGCGTTCCCAGAAACATCGCTAACTTCGAAACCAAGTGGAACCTCGACGATCTTTGTCGCCCCGGGATACTGACGACGAATCGATTCAGTCTCTCGCATTCCGTTAGTGAGAAGCGCTGCTGCGTGCTCAACTGTCCAGGAGTTATCAAAACTTCCAGATGCAGGTATTGCGTCAAATTTCTGGCTATATGCCTCCCAAACTTCCGGCTTTTGTCCATTCTGAACGTATTGAGTCAGTGCAGCCGCTGTCGTGAGAGATTGGGTATGAAATAACGGAAGATCTTCATTAAGCGTGGTCACCACAAACGGTACGCCCGCCTCCTGCGCCCGCTCAGCGAAGTGCTTGGTCAGTTCAGGCAACGCAAAGTTAAAAATATGAACGATATCAAAGTCTTTCGGATTCGCTGCGCCAGTTACATCTACGGTACATTCGACGCCAAGAGCCTTTAATCCAGCAACCGTGCGTTCGATGACGACGGTGTCACCTCCGCGCTGCGTAAAAGTATTCGTACGGTTCTGAATTAATACCTTCAATGGTTGCTCCCTGGACCCGTTGCATGCAACGGGTGTGCCAGACGCGTCAGAGCTAGGGGTGAAAGGTGACACCGGGGTGACCTCAACCTCGCATTCGGATCGGTAAAGCTCACGTACCCGCTCCATTATTCGCGGCCACGCGTAACGCTTTCGAACCTGATCCGCCGAGTTGCGCAGATTTTCCCGCGCAGCATTGTTACGCAGTAGATACTCAGCGGCAGTGGGTACCGTCCAGCCGGCCGTTGTTCGCCAGGTTCCTCCCTCAAAAGCGTTAAACATCGGAGCCAATGAAGAGATCACAACAGCTCCGGCACCAATCGCTAGGCTACATGCTCCGGAGGCTTCAAAATGCCGCGACTGATAGTTCATCACCACCAAGTCCGCTGCTTGCAGACTCTTCGTCACTTCGGCTGTGCTTACGAAGCGATCTGTAAACGATATAAACTCTGCTACTACAAGCTTCTGCGCGTACTCCGAGAGCGCTTTGCGGTATTGCTTAGCTTGCGGATCGCTTGCGTTCACGTCGCCTACTACCGCTGCACGGGCTGCTATACCGCGACTACGTAGATGCGCAACCGCCTCCAGCAGCGATTCGATTCCCTTATGGGGCTGAATAAATCCGAAAGAAACAAGAAGTTTTTCATCCGGTCGAACTCCGAATTGAGCTCGCGTGACACTCTGCTCGTGCTCAGTTGCGGATGGGCGAACATCGATGCCATGTGGGATAACAACCACTCGCTTCGCGCCTTGCGCCATCAATTCAAGTCGATTTTGGGCATCATGGACCACGAATACATCAACGACTTTTAGTAAGTCAGCAAACGTCTCGCGTGGTGCAAAGGTGCTGTGAAGGTGGGCAACGACTGAAATTCCACGCCCTGCAAGCGAAGATAAGGATTGGGCGAGTTGGTTCGCGGGAAGAAAATCTACGGAGTGAAGATTGATATGAACAACTGCCGGGTTACGCTTGGCAAGCTCGCTGGCAATCCCAGACAAATCTTTGCGCGTCCAACACCGAGTGACAAACGACTCATCAGGTTCTAACGTTTCAACCCCTGACTCAGTTAAGACCTCAAGCGAATGAGCGGGAAGTTGCTCCCCCCAGAGATATTGCGCGTACGTGGCGAGCCCACAATGTTGATTCCAAGTCGAGATTAGACACACCTTACCGGAGCGCTTTTTACCGACGCTGAAAACAGCATCTTCCGGAACGTACGCTTCCACTGCATTGATTAGACGCTGAGCTACTTTATCCCAGCAAAATCGCTCTGAAACGAGCCGTTTTGCTCCCTCTGATAACTTTCGCAACTCTGCAGCGTTACCAAGTAACCGGTTCAGGCACTCGGCTAGAAGAACTTCAGAAACCTCTGGCAATACCACTCCGCTTTCACCGTCGATGATCGCCTCCCGCATTCCACCGACATTAAATGCGACCACTGGACATCCGGTACTTTCAGCTTCAACAGCAGCTAGAGGAAAAGAATCAAACCAACGCGAAGGAATAACCGTCAGCGCACACGTTTGAAACGCTTTTGCAACTTCAGCTTGCGGTACCGCTCCGTGAAACTTCAACCCTGGAATGCTCCTCGCAATTTCATCCTGATCAAATGGCGGTTCCCTACCCCACATCGATGAGCTTCCGTAAACATCAAGCACCGCTTTTGGATGTCGCTGTTTAAGTGCTGCAAATGCGCGAAGTAGAATATCGACGCCTTTGTCCGTCACCAGCGCGCCTGCATAGACGATTCTGTTAAGATCTCGGGATTCAAAACTTGATGGAGCGAACAGTGAACGGTCAGCACCGTTTGGCAACACAGTGACTAGCTCTGCCGGGCAACCATCTCTGATAAAGAGTTCCGCTTGTGCGGTTGAGACGCAAAAGACGGAATCAGCGTAGTGCTCAAGCAACTTCGGCGAGATCCCAAGAGCACCGGAGCTTGGATCGTGAGCCATTAAGTGAGTTGATACGCAATTTGTATCCGCACACCCCAAAACGAGTGGCCATGCACGACACGCTGCGAATAACCTGTAGGAATTAATTGCCGAGGCGCGCTGTAAAATTCCGGGAACATCGTAGTTTGCGCCTAGGTCCCAGAACTCAACTCCCCATTTAGTGCATTCGGGGCGCTTTAACTGCGCGGCGAGAATCACTTTCTTACCCAGCATCGCAAGCGTGCGCGCAAGCCAAAGCGTCGCTGTTTCAGCGCCACTATTCACCCCATCGGTATCGATCGGGTAATCTTTATGAACGAATAAGTAAAACGGCGCTTCCATCCAAGGGGTTAGATGGGATCTATGGGGCTAAGGCACCGTCAGAAATTTGACGGTTTAGAAGCCTTTTTCCAGGACCGCGGACCGGCCTGTCCTTCGTAGCCTCGGAGGCTGTCCGAAAAGCCAGCATCAAACCTCGATAATTTAAGAATTAATAGTAAAAATTGGAAATTTTTACATTTAGGGCGTGGATTTTCAGAACAGGTTGAAAATTCGTTTGAAGGACAGAGGTTTTGCCCGTAATTTTCTTAACAGGTCGCCCTTATAAGGGTTAATTTCGCGATATTGTGTACTGCCATCTCGAATCTCCATGCTGAATCAACGGCGGCGAGCCCGCGTAGCAAAAGCTGATGTAGTTTTCTGCAATATTTCACGATTCCAAATAGCGGCTCGATGGTACAGCGGCGGCGGCGCATCGCCTCTTTAGCTTCTGCGCCTAGCATTTTGAGTCGCATCCTCTCTGCAACGCTTGCATGTATGTGGGTACCAATGATCCTCTTAGTTCCGTTGGGATTACTGCGAGGAGCACACTGTGCTCTTAGCGTGCACCCGGCACATTCATTGGTGCCGTATAATTGCTTGGAGTTAGCTATTCCTCT